>CAZYZL010000016.1:0-9934 GCA_964652005.1 uncultured Dehalococcoidales bacterium
GAAAAGAGATAAGTTAAAAACAGGGAGGGGCTGGGGGCGTAGCCCCGCAAACCTCTATGGCAAACATTACTTCGTATCTTCCCGACCTAAACAGCGTGGGCTAACGCCCCTCTTAAACACCCCCTTTCGTATTTACTCCTTCAAAGAGGATGGAGGATGATATTAAAAAGAGGGGTTAACGCCCCTCTTTAAATTTTCCCTCCCCTTCCCCTTGCTAAGGGGAAGGGGATTAAGGGGATGGGGTTAGCAAGGTCCCTTAAATTGACACCCCGTCGGGCAGACCGTTAGAATATCATTTAACCCTAATTAAAGAGGCAAAATTTGTATCAAAAGACTACCCTAGATAATGGGCTGCGGGTTATTACCGCCACCATGCCCCATATCCGCTCCGTATCTATTTGCATCTTTATCGGGGTCGGCTCCAGATATGAGACCGAGCCACAGGCTGGTATCTCGCACTTCATTGAGCACCTGTGTTTTAGGGGCACGGTAAAGCGCCCCACAGCCAGAGAAATCTCCGAGGCAATAGAGGGGGTGGGGGGAATCCTTAACGGCGGCACCGACAAGGAAGTGACCCTTTACTGGTGCAAGGTGGCTCAGCCCCATTTCCCCCTCGCCCTAGATGTGCTGGCCGATATGCTGCTCCACTCAAAATTTGACCCAGCCGATATTGAACGCGAGCGCCAGGTTATCATTGAAGAAATTAATATGGGAAAGGATTCCCCACCCCAACTGGTTGACATGCTCATTGACGAGCTCTTGTGGCCCAATCACTCCCTGGGCAGGGATATAGCTGGCAGCAAGGAATCGGTGACTGCCATTACCCAGGACATGATGCTTGGCTATCTAGCCCGTCAATATCTACCCAGCAATACGGTAGTCAGCATTGCTGGCGCCGTCGAGCACCAGGAGATGGTGAATGCTGTAGCTCAGACCCTGGGCAATTGGGTTAACCCACAGCCCCGCTCCGAATATCTGACGTATAAAGAGCAACCATTCCCTCGGCTACGTATTGAGACAAAGGACACCGAGCAAGCCCACCTTTGCCTGGCAGTAACCGGGTTGCCACTGCTTCACCCCAAGCGCTTCACCCTCGACCTGCTTAATGTCATCCTTGGCGAGGGCATGAGCAGTCGCCTGTTTACCAAGATTCGCGACCGGCTGGGACTTGCCTACAGCATCCATAGCTATGTAGAGCACTTCCTTGACACCGGCTCGGTTACCATTTATGCCGGGGTGAAGCCAGAAAACCTGACCATAGCCATCAAGGCTATCCTGGAGCAACTTTCCCAGCTTAAGGAAACAATTCCCGAACCGGAATTATCCAAGGCAAAGGAACTATCAAAAGGGCGCTTGCTACTCCGCATGGAGGATAGCCGCAGTGTTACTGGCTGGATGGGAGGGCAGGAAATTCTCACTGAGCGCATTCTCAGCGTTGACCAGGTAGTGTCCATTATTGATGCCATTACCACCGAAGAGCTGAGGCAGTTAGCCCAGGAGTTGCTGATAGCCAGCCAGCTCCGCCTGGCGGTGGTTGGTCCTGTCACTAAAGATGAGCCTCTGGAGGAACTGCTGAAGCTATAGATTATAAAAATAGCCGCAGCCAGAAGACCACGGCTATTTTTATTCCCGTTACCAAGAAACCAAGCTAATACTCCATACCACCGCCGGGAGGCATGCCTGGCATCTTCTCCTTCTCCGGTATGTCAGCCACCAGGGACTCGGTAATCAAAACCATGGCGGCAATACTGGCGGCATTCTCCAGGGCAGACCTTACCACCTTGGTCGGGTCGATAATACCTTTTTCCACCATATCACCAAAGTCATCGGCTTCAGCATCATAACCAATCCCAAGCTTGCTCTTCTTAACCGCATCCACTACTACCGAGCCATCCCGGCCAGCATTTATGGCAATCCAGCGTATTGGCTCCTCCACCGCTTTCCTAACAATATTGACCCCGGTGAGTTCATCCCCGCTAGCCCCCAGTTTTTTTAACACCGAAGTAGCCCTGAGCAGAGCCACACCACCACCAGGCAGAATACCCTCTTCTACCGCTGCCCTAGTTGCTGATAAGGCATCCTCAACCCGGTGCTTCCTCTCCTTAAGCTCAACCTCGGTAGCCGCCCCAACCTTGATGACACCTACCCCGCCTACCAGTTTTGCCTGTCTCTCCTGAAGTTTCTCGCGGTCAAAATCGGAGGTGGTCTCCTCTATTTGAGCCTTAATCTGCTTTATCCTGGCTTTGATTGCCTCCTCCGAGCCCTTGCCTTCAACTATAGTAGTGTTGTCCTTATCAGCAGTCACGCGGCGGGCTCGGCCCAGGTCCTCCACGGTAACTGAGTCCAACTTTCGCCCCACCTCCTCAGAAATGACCTTACCACCAGTGAGGATAGCAATATCCTCCAGCATTGCCTTGCGCCTATCGCCAAAGCCAGGGGCTTTAACCGCCAGGACATTTAGCGTGCCCCGTAGCTTATTCACCACCAGGGTAGCTAGGGCTTCGCCTTCAACATCCTCAGCAATTATTAGCAGGTTCTTTGACATCTGAAGTATTTTCTCCAGAGCCGGCAGAAGGTCAGATATAGCCGAGATTTTCTTATCAGTGATAAGAATATAGGGGTCTTCTATCACTGTCTCCATCTTCTCGGCATTGGTGATGAAATAAGGACTGATATAGCCACGGTCAAATTGCATCCCCTCTACATACTCGGTCTCATACCTTACTCCCTTGGACTCCTCCACCGTGATAACCCCATCCTTGCCCACCTTCTCCATCACCTCGGCAATTAGGTCGCCAATCTCCTTGTCTTTGGCAGTAATAGTGCCCACCTGGCCAATCTGCTCCTTGCCCTTGACCTCAGTAGATACTCGTTTAAGCTCATCAACAATTGCCCGGGTCGCTTTCTCAATACCCTTCTTTAGCGCCATAGGCTCAGCCCCAGCCGCCACATTCTTAAAGCCCTCGGAAATAATGGCATGAGCCAGAATAGTAGATGTAGTAGTACCATCGCCACAGGCATCATTGGTCTTGGTGGCTGCTTCCTTAACTAACTGCACACCCATGTTCTCAAAGGGGTCAGGCAGCTCAATATCCTTGGCAATGGTAACCCCATCATCAATTACCGACGGAGCCCCCCATTTTTTATCCAGCGCTACACAATGCCCCTTGGGTCCCAGGGTCACCTTGACCGCATTAACCAGAGTATCTATTCCCTTCTTTACCGAATGCCTGACCTCCTCGTCAAATATAATCTGTTTCGCCATTTTATCCCTCCTTACCTCTTAACCTTTTTAGCCAAAATGTCACTCTCCCGCAAAATCACCAGCTCTTCGTCATCAATCTTAATCTCAGTGCCGCCATATTTAGTATAAATCACCACATCACCCACCTTAACATCCATAGCTATCCGCTTTCCATCCTCAGATAGCCTGCCCGGACCAACAGCCAGAACCTTCCCCTCCTGGGGTTTCTCCTTGGCAGTATCAGGAAGAACAATCCCCCCCTTGGTCACCTCCTCCCTCTCAATCGGCTTAACTACCAGCCGATCGGCCAACGGTTGAAGCTTACCCGCCATTTCAATCCTCCTTGCTCAATTCAATTTACCGTTCCCCATTTTAGCACTCTTAGGGGAAGAGTGCTAACGCCTATCATAGCGCAGATAAGCCTAAGTGGCAACTCAAAAGATGGTAACTCAGAGCTAATGTAGGCAATTAACAAGCATTTATAGCCATAAATTCCTCTTTTTCTCCCCAAATCCCCCTTTTTGTCTCATTCTATCCTAAGGTGTATAATGGTTTCCTGTTGACAGTTTACACTGAATCGTGTAGAATCTAGACGTGAGCCAGCGATACCGAAAAAACCGACCACAGTGGGATAGGGAGCAAATTCAGTCCTTAAGGCGCCATCTGGGACTAACCCAGCGTGAGCTGGCGGAGACACTGGGGGTACGCCAGCAAACAATAAGCGAATGGGAAACAGGGATATATAAACCCCGCGGTGCCTCAACTACCCTTCTGTCCATTATTGCCGAAAGAGCCAGATTTGAATATCAGGCTGCTCCCCAAGAAACAACAGAAGGTTGACATTATACACGGAACCGTGTATAATAATTACAACTTCATCAAGAGCTCGATACACAGTTAAGCTAAGGAAAATCATAAAATAGCGGTTTAGCCAGAGTAAACCGCTTTTATCGGGCTATTGATACACGATACCGTGTTAAATAAACAAGGAGAATTGAAGAGAGGCTTCGCCTCTCTTACATAACCGATTCCCCCTCCCTTATAAAGGGAGGGGGATAACAGGGGGAGGGTTGCCAAATAATATTACAGAGAGGGTGGTGGTGGAAATGTGGCAGCAACTAATGGATAGGGCTGAGCTGACCACAGCCGACGGTGAGCCGATAAGGATAATCTATCCGGGGAAAAAGAATGACGACCGAGGGGCTGATTTCCGGGATGCAGTCATCGCCACCAACCGGGGGATAATCAAGGGGGATATAGAGGTTCATGTCAAAACCAGCCATTGGCAAGTTCACCGACATTACCAAGACCCAGCCTATAACCGGGTAATCCTGCAGGTGGTTCTGTGGCACGACACTGAGGCAGCTACCAGTCTCCATAATGGGAAAACAGTGCCCACCCTGGTGCTAGATAGATACCTTGGGGATGCCCCCGAGCATTGGACGAGACTGGTTCCTTCCACCATGCCTTGCCGTAAGCCGGTAAAAGGCTTGGCTACCGAGACCGTGGCGAAATTGCTGGATAGTGCTGGGGAGGAGCGCTTCTGGGCCAAGGCGGCTGAGTTTCAAGCTGAATTAAGCCAAATGGAGGCAAGCCAGCGCCTTTACCAGGGGATAATGAGCGCTCTAGGCTATGCCAAGAACAAGCCGCCCATGCTCCAGCTAGCCAGGAAGGTGCCACTCCACAGGCTCCAGCCCATGACCGAGGGCGGAACACCGGAGCAGGAATGTCTTGCCCAGCTACAGGCACTACTGCTGGGCACAGCTGGGCTACTCCCCTCGCAGCGCCGTGATAGGCACCGGGGATATGACGGAGACAGGTGGGTTGATAAACTGGAGGGGCTATGGGCTGCCTCCGGCCACACTCAGGCGATGTCCGAAGATGAATGGCACCTGTTTAAGGTCAGGCCAAACAATTTCCCCCTACGCCGAATAGCAGCCATGAGCTACCTTGTCCTCCGCTACCGGCAGAGGGGGATAGTTGCCGAGGTACTCAATATGATAAAACAAACGCCGGTGAGTCAAGGCTACCTCGGGTTGGAAACGGGGTTTAGGGTTACTGCCGATGGCTACTGGGCAAGCCACTCTGACTTTGGCTTGAAAAGCAGGAACAACAATCCAACCCTTCTCGGCAGATGGCGAGCAGCTGATATTGCGGTGAATGTGCTCCTGCCCTTTGCCCACGCCTGGGGAAAAGTTAACTCCCAACTAGAGGTAGAGAGGAAAGCTGTTGACTTTTATTGCCACTATCCCAGGCTGGCAGTAAACACAGTAGAAAGGCATATGATGAAGCAGCTGGGGGTAGACAGCAGCCTGGTTAATTCCGCCCGGCGCCAACAGGGGCTAATCCATATCTATAATACTCTATGCACTCAGGGCAGATGTAACTCCTGCCCTTTAAGCCAGCCTGAGGCTGGGAAATACATCCAGGTCTAAGCCAGCTATCTTGCCCGCCTGGAGCCGATAGTAGCCACAGGCAGCGAGCATGGCGGCGTTATCGGTGCACAATATCGGCTGGGGAACCAAGACGGGGATAGGGGAATTTTTCACCAGCCAAGTCCGAAGCAACTCATTGGCTGCCACCCCCCCAGCCAGCAAAATCTGCTTCGCCCGGCGCTCCTTGGCTACTGCCACCGTTTTGGCTACCAGGACATCAATCACCGCCTGCTGAAAACTGGCAGCGGCATCAGCCATCGATGAAATCCTCCCTGCTTCGGCTAGGCGAAGCAGGGCTGTCTTAACCCCGCTAAAGCTGAAGTCGTGGCTCCCCTTCAGCCAGGCACGAGGTAACTGAATAGAAGCAGTGCCCTGCCTCGCCGCCTGTTCAATAGCTGGACCGCCGGGGTAGCCCAAGCCCAGTATTCTGGCGGCTTTATCAAAGGCTTCACCGGCAGCATCGTCTCGGGTTCGCCCCAATACCACGTAATCACCGTGCCCCCTCATCAACACCAAATCACTATGTCCCCCGGAAACAATGAGGCAGACCACGGAGAAATCAATACTGTGGTCAGCCAGCCAGTTGGCGTAGATGTGACCCTCCAGGTGGTTAACCCCGGTAAGAGGCAAGCCATGAGCCAAGGCAATAGCCTTAGCCACATTTACTCCCACCAGTAATGAGCCAGCCAGACCCGGGCCGATAGTAACGGCAATGCCAGCCAAATCGCTCCAGGTAGTTCTCGCCTCAGCCATTGCCCGCTCAATAACCGGGATAATGGACAGGAGATGCTGACGGGAGGCTATCTCGGGGACAATCCCCCCATAGCGGGCGTGGATTTCTACCTGCGAGGCAATCTGATTGGACAGGACTCTTGTCCCATCCTCGACCACTGCCGCCGCCGTTTCATCGCAGGAGGTCTCTATACCCAGGATTTTCATACCTTCAGATTATAGCATAGACACCGTTAGTGGAATAACGTATTCCTTTTAGATTATTTATTAACCTCACCCCCTTGACCCCCCTCTCCATAATAGGGAGATGTATTCTTAGCATGAGGGGGAAGAGATATAAAAAGAGAGGCTTCGCCTCTCTTAGACTCTCCCGAATCCTGGAGCAATAAGCAGGAAAACCTTGAAGTGCAAAGCCTCCAAAAGGCAAGTTCCTCTTAAAAAGGCTTGAACTGGGGTGTTTTAGAGGGGCTGTAGTCCCTCTAAATAGATTACCTCCCCTTCCCCTTATTAAGGGGAAGGGGATAGGGTTACCAAACAGCCTCTAAGGGAGGATAGGTGGGAAGAATAAGTCTGTTAAACAATCTCAAGAACTGCTTTTGACACACCTACTAGCCAATGTTATGATGAAACTGAACGTTCGGATAATATATGGAAAGCGTTAACAGTTTATATCTAATACTGTTTTTGATCTGCTTGGTGTTAGCTGCCTTTTTCTGTAGTGCTGAGACAGCCTTTATTGGCATGCAAAGGCTCCGCCTTCAGCACCTAATACATACTGGTCATCCCAAGGCTAAAATAGTGGCTAAGATTATGGAGCATCCAGAGAAATTCTTGGCTACAGTCCTCTTGGGGATTAACTTCTTTGAGACGGCTGTAGCTGCCTTGGGGACAATTATGGCGGTGTCATTGTGGGGTGAAGACCTAGGGACAGCCATTGCCATTATTTTAATCACCATACTAACCTTGGTTCTGGTTGAGTTTATTCCTAAGAGCATAGCCGCCCGCTACGGAGAAAGAATAGCCCTGAGCTATGCTAGGTCTATAGAGTTTATCGCGGTTGTCCTTTATCCATTCGTCTACGTGCTGAACCATATTGGCATAAGGTTCACCAAGTTCTTTGGGAGAAGTGATGAAGTAAAGCCGACTTTTAGCTATGAAGACTTTCGCACCATGATTTCAGTCGGACACAAAGAGGGGACGGTGGAGGAGGAAGAGGCTGAGATGCTACACAAGGTATTTGAGTTTGGCAACCGCCCGGTCAGCGAGGTCATGGTACCACGCACCGAGGTAGTGTGGGTAGAGAAGGGGACCAAACTAGCCGATTTCCTCAATCTTTACGCCCAATCTCCGCTATCCCGCTTTCCGGTATATGAGGATAACAGGGATAATATCGTCGGCATCCTTTCAGTAAAGGATATAGTCATGGCTCAAGCTAAGGGAACCGTCAGTGCTGAGGATGTCATTGATGACCTGATTCGCCCGGCTTACTTTGCCCCTGAGACCAAACGAGTCAGCGAGCTCTTTGCCGAGATGAGGGATAAAAACTACCGAATGACGGTGGTTGTTGACGAGTTCGGTGGCACTGCTGGAATAGTCAGCCTCAGCGGGCTAATGGAGGAAATCGTCGGTCCGGTAGGCGATGAGCTGGCAGCAATACAAAAGGAGTATGAGACCATCAACGAGTATACCTTCCAGATTGAGGGTGGGATGCGGGTTGAGCAGGCGAATGAGGAGATGGGTTTGAACCTACCTACAGGTGACTACGAGACGGTAGCTGGCTTTGTCCTCAACCTTCTGGGGCGCATACCAAAACAAGGTGAGCAGCTTAGGTATAAGGGGTTGAAGATAGTTATCACTGAGATGCGGGGGATGAAAATCGAGAAGATTGTTCTGACCAAGGAAAGGCATGCAGCGACTGCGGATTAGGTTCAGCCGAGGAGAAGAGATAAAGTTCATTTCCCATCTGGATATAATGCGTCTGTGGCAAAGAGCCCTACACCGAGCCGAGATACCACTGGCCTATACCGAGGGATTTAGCCCCCACCCACGGCTATCACTAGCCGCCCCCCTGGCGGTGGGGGTAGCCAGCCAGGCTGAGCTAATGGATATCTTTTGCACCAAATGGGTCTCCCCGCACTTCTTCACCACTGCGGTAAGTCGGCAACTGCCGCCTGGCATTGAAATACTACAGGTGTATCCGGTAGCCCCAACCATGCCATCCCTACAATCGCAGGTTGGCTATGCCGAATACAGGGTTGAGCTGGAGACAGAAAAGGACCGAGAGGGTATAGAAGCAGCACTGGCTTCTCTGCTATCGGTAAAGCAATTGCCCTGGCATCATGAAAGGGATACCGGCACCCGAAATTACGACCTAAGGGCTCTAATTGATGACCTGTGGCTTATTGACTGGCACAGAGGCTATTGCACCATAGGCATGAGGTTACGCTGTGATAGCGGCGGTTCGGGAAGACCGGAGCAGGTAGCCACAGCCTCAGGCTTTACTCAATACCCCCATTCCATCCACCGCACTAAACTGTTGCTAAAAACGAGCTAACGATATGGGAGAAAGGCAACAACCAATGCTGGAGCAGCGAGTGCTACGCTTCATCCAGCAGCAGCACCTGGTATCAGGTGGTGAGAAGCTGGTGGTGGCGGTATCTGGCGGACCAGATTCAGTTTGCCTGCTCCACATTCTGGTCAAGCTCCAAAGGGAGCTAAAGGTAAAGCTGCATATAGCTCACCTCAACCACCAGCTGCGCGGGGCTGAGTCTGAGGCTGACGCCGGCTATGTTTCTGATTTAGCCCGACAATGGGGTATTCCCGCCACTATAGAACGGCGGGATGTAACGGGCTACCAAGCCCAGCAACACCTTTCACTGGAAGAAGCCGCCCGTGAGGTGCGATATAGCTTCCTGGCTCAGGTGGCAAAGTCTATCGGAGCCGAGCGAGTGGCAGTAGGGCACACCATGGATGACCATATAGAGACAATACTGATGCACCTCATCCGAGGAACAGGAACCAGAGGGCTGCGGGGACTGCAACCGATTACTGCCTGGCAATCAGCTTACAATAGCCTAACGATAGTAAGACCCCTGCTGCCAGTAAACCGTCAGGAGACAGAAGACTATTGCCACCAATACCAGCTTGCGCCCCGACTGGATGCCTCTAACCTTTCACTATCGCCGCTGAGAAATAGAATCCGCCAGCAGCTCCTGCCCCTGCTTAAGAGCTATAACCCCCGTATTGCTGAAGCCTTACTGCGAACTGGGCGCATTGCCAGCGATGACATTGACTTTCTGGATAAAGAAGTTGCCCGATTATGGGGCGAGATTGCTCAACAGCAGGGAAAGAGCATCGTTTTAGATAAAGGGAGGTTTGACCAATTACCCTCCGCCCTGCAACGATACCTGCTTAGAGCAGCGGCAGAAAAGCTGCTGGGCAGGGCTAAGGACATTGAAATGCGCCACATTGAACCAATGATGGCGGCGTTGACCAAGCCGACGGGGAAAAGGCTCAGCCTGCC
>CAZYZL010000016.1:10034-13903 GCA_964652005.1 uncultured Dehalococcoidales bacterium
TTGAACCAATGATGGCGGCGTTGACCAAGCCGACGGGGAAAAGGCTCAGCCTGCCTAGAGGGCTAACCTTCGCCATAGAATATAACCAATATCGGTTAGCCTCCGACTTCTCTGCCTTATCCCCCTTCCCCCCTCTAAGAGGCGAGTTTCAATTAAACATTCCTGGTGAGACCCGGCTCCCTGGCTGGCGCATAGAGGCAACCATCATAAACCGGGAAGAGATGGCTGAAAAAGGTGGAGACTTTATCGCCTACTTTGACCTGGGTAAAACTGGCGATAGGCTGCTGGTACGGAGTCGGCGGGCGGGGGACAAATTCCAGCCACTGGGCTTAGACCAGCCCAAGAAGGTAAATGAGTTTATGATAGATGCCAAAATCCCCCGCGCCTGGCGCCAGCAAGTCCCCCTTGTCTGTTCACCTAAACAAATCCTGTGGCTAGTTGGCTGGCGCATAGACGAGCGGGTAAAGGTCAGCGAGGATACAAAACGAGTCCTACGTCTGGAATTTAAGCACCAGTAATCGTTGGGTTGCCTAGTCCGTTTTGAGCTCCGAGGTGCAGTGCGGGCACCGTGTCGCCCTAATGGGAATGACAGAAAAGCAGTAAGGACATTCTTTAGTTGTCGGTGCTGCCGGTGCTTCAACTTTCTTAGGGGCCTGCAGACGAGCAATCGGGCGAACAATGAAAAAGAAAACAACTAATGCTAATATCAGAAAAGTTATTATTGTGTTTATGAAGAGTCCGTAATTAAGTGAAACAGCTCCAGCAGCTTGAGCGGCAGCCAGAGAATCATAAGGAGCTGCAGTTGCACCCTCCTTCAGAACCACAAAAAGGTTGGTAAAATCTACCTTTCCAAGTACTAATCCTATGGGTGGCATCATAACATCTCTGACAAGCGAACTGACAATGGCACCGAAGGCAGCACCGATTATGATGCCGACGGCCATATCGACCACGTTGCCTCTCATTATGAAGGTCTTGAAATCTTTTAGTATCTTTAGCCTCCTTTTAAATTGATTTATTTCCCTAAAGAATCCGCTTAAGCCGGGGGTTGGGGGTGATGCCCGGAATTCTGCCCCGCTTGGCAATTGGCTTCCCTGCCACCTCATGTATGTCAGCGGTGAAATCAATGGGCTTAGCTCCGGTGATATAACTACCAACACCAAAGCCATCAACTGGTGCCCCCTCCGTGATAAATTGCTTAATGCGCTCCACACTAACCCCACCGCTAACAAAAATGCCAACCTTGTTGAAGCCAGCCAAATCCAGTCTGGCTCTGACCTCCTTGACCAGGTCGGGGGTGACTCTGCCCCGCTCAGCCGGGGTATCAAGCCGAACCGCACTAAGCTTCTCGCCCAGAGCCTGAGCCACGAGCAGAGATTCCTCTGCCTCATCCTTGAAGGTATCAACCAAAGAAACACGGCGTATCCCTGGGGGCATATATTTATCAAAGGCAACAGTCGCCTTAACCGTATCGCCCATGATTAAGATGAGGGCATGAGGTATAGTCCCTATCGGTTCAATGCCAGCCAGCTCAGCCCCGGCTATACTGGAGCAGCCAGCGCAACCACCGATAATAGCTGAGTAATCCATTATCCCAGCCACCGAAGGATGAACATGGCGAGCGCCAAAGCTGATGACGGGTATCCCCTGGGCTGCTTCCACACACTCCCTGGCAGCAGTTGCCCAACCACTACAGTGAGCCAGAATACCAAGCATGGCTGTTTCATACAGACCATAGCTCTGGTAGGGGGCAGTTATGCGTAATACCACCTCCTTCTCCTCCATGGTTTCGCCCTCATCAAGAGCCCATACCTCACGGTTATCCTCAGGCAAAACCCGAGCCAGTAAGGCTTTAACCTCCTCTATGCCACATAATACCCCGGCTCTACTGGTAAAAACCTCCATAGTAGCTACCGGGTTAACTCCTTCACGACGCAATATTTCTATAGTGCGGGCAAAGTAGACATCAGCCGTCTCACCAGACAAGACAGCCTCAGGTGGTTCAAACTTGGCTGGCTTAGCCAGGCTAACCCCAAAGCTGGTCAACTTAGCCCCTAATGTGTGTGCCATTTGCCCCAGGGCAAAGTGATGTGCCTTTTCATCAAAGGAGGCGACACAGTCTACAGGAACCTCCACCTCGTAACCGCGTATTCTGGCATCAGCCACCGCATACAATACGCAGATGTGAGTGCACACCCCGCAAACAATCAGCTTCTCCGGCTTTAGCTTTTTCAGCTTCTCGTCAAGCGAGGTGCCAAGAAATGAACTGAAAGTCTCTTTGGGTATTATCTCGCCCTTATATTTGGCTAATTCAGGGATGACCTCCGCCTCGGCACTGCCCTCAATACAGTGGGGGGGAAACATGCTGAACTCAGGGTCATCGGGGACATGATGGTCACAAAGGAAGAACACCTTGGAGCCTTGAGCAAGCTCCTGCTCCAGAAGACGCTGAACATTAGGGATGATGCGGCGAGCCCTCTCCCCACAATACAACGGATAACCCTCCTCCAGAAAACCCCTGAGCATATCAGAAACTAATACTACGTTAGCCATAGCCTTCCTCACTTTCTACCGTCATTGTTGCCCCAAATAGTCCATATACTCCTTGAGCAGGGACGATGCCTGGGAAATGTTACCCTCGTCTAAGGCATCAAGCACCGCCTCCAGAATCTGAACCTCTGAGGCGAGGCGGGTTTTAATTTCCCCGAAAGAGCCACAACAAGGCTGAGGACCCTCTGCTTGCCACAGTAAGGCTGATTTTATCTCCAGCATCTTTTCCACTTCACCCCGGCACTCATCAAATTTCGCCGGGTCACTCAACTTGCGGATAAGATTTTCAACCTGCTGTCTAGAGATTACTAACACCTTGAACTCCCCAGCTTAATGCCTGAAGTGTCTTTCACCGGTAAAAACCATAGCCATATTATGCCCATCAGCCGCCTTGATTGAGTCATCGTCCCTTATTGAGCCGCCGGGCTGAATAATGGCAGTTACCCCAGCCTTGGCTGCCGCCTCGACCACATCGGGAAAGGGGAACATAGCGTCTGAAGCTAGAACACTACCGGCAGCTTTATCTCCAGCTTTCTCTATAGCTATCTGAGCACTGACAATCCGGCTGGGCTGTCCGGCACCCATCCCCAAAAGTGTCTTATCCTTAGCTAGCACGATAGCATTCGACTTTATATGCTTGACCGCTCTCCAGGCAAAGAGCAGAGCCTTTATTTCCGCCGGCGTTGGCTTGCGCCTGGTTACCGTTTTCAAGTTGACGCTACCCTCGGGGAGGGAATCTGAATTCTGGACAAGAAACCCACCCTTTACCCGGCGGAAGTCAAGATAGCCTGCTGGTGCCCCACCATAACCTGGTGGCAGTTCAGCAACCAGAATACGAAGGTCTTTCCTGCGCTTTAATATCTCCAGGGCTTCAGCCTGATACTCCGGGGCGATGACTATCTCATAAAAAGTCTGACTAATTTCTTTAGCCGCCGCCAGGTCAACGGCTCTATTGACAGCAACGATGCCACCAAAGGCAGCCACCGGGTCGCCGCTCAGCGCCCGCCGATAAGCCTCGGCAATATCCTCATGACTTGCCAGTCCACAGGGATTGGTATGCTTGATAATAGTCACCGTGGGTGCCGAGAAGTCAGTGACCACACCCCAGGCAGCGTCAGCATCCAAGATATTATTGAACGAAAGCTCCTTGCCCCATAGCTGTTTTGCCCAGGTGATGCCCGTCTCCACCCCGGTTCCCACCACCGGCTCAGCATAGAAGGCAGCCTGCTGATGCGGATTCTCACCATAACGAAGCCCATAGCGCTTCTTCAGGGCAACGGTCATCTCCTCCGGGAAGCCTTCCGTATCCCGCCCTAGAT
>CAZYZL010000017.1:0-13846 GCA_964652005.1 uncultured Dehalococcoidales bacterium
ATTCTCCTATCCGGTCTCATTTCAATCCCGCTAGAATGGCGCCGGCAATTCTGTGTCCGCCAGCGTCTACGCCTGCCCCGCTCAGGAAGGCAAGTAAATAGCTCACCGGGGTTATTGGCTCGACGTAATTGAAGGCGGTGGCGATACCGACCCCGGCGATGATTGCCCTGATTAGACTTGAGGCAAATTTCCTGGGGTTAAACGGTTCCTGGCTTTCCGTCCAGCCCAGAAGGGACGCTACAATTGCCCCGAAGAATGCCGAAATGCCGATATAGATGACCTCCATTTCTTGTGGAGTCATTTTAATCCCTCCTCATAGCAGGTCTTTTTCTCATTCATATTTCCTCACACTCACTACCAAGTTTTGTATACTTTGGCAACGACTCCCATTTTATCCGGGTCCCAGTCTAGGACTTCAACAAGAACATAGTCGCCAATTACGATATGTCCTGCTTGATATTCGTCCTTGACGTACTGGCTGACATAGCAATCGAAGATATAATCTGTGCCTGCCCAGGTTCTTCTTACCGTGGCTGGCTTTACTGCTGCTATGTTGACAGCTTCCAACACTGCCCAGAAAGAAGAAACGGGTGGTATATATTTTGGAACCACTCTAGTTAAAAGACTCATTACATCGCCTCCAGCATATAATCGTAGTCTATTGCCACACCGTTATCGGCAGCCTTGTTACTTTCAACCTCTACCCTCAGTGCCTCGTGGATACCTACGGTGCCGTTCACAACCCAACAGCCGACAGGGTCGCTGTTTTTATTGAAGTCCTGCGCATAGACCTTCCGCTCGGTGCCATTCACCTGCTGGAAGAGCTTGATGGTTGCTTTTGCTCCTGTTGCAAGGTTGTGTATACTCACAATCAAGGAATGAAGCTTATATTTCGTGTCATTGGCGCCGATGGTTACCAGGTCGGCACCAGTCTCACCGCTGGTCGCTGTTCCCGACTGCCAGTTACCAGTAACAGACCCTGTCACCGGGGATTCACCCCTGAGCCTATCCAGCTTTGTCTCAAGGTCATCAATCAAAGCTTTCAGTGCATCCAGGCCAGAGGTTCCACTATCTAGTTTGGCTTCGATGGCGTCAACGAGAGCCTTTAGCGCCGAGAGCCCGTAGGTCCCATCATCCAGCTTACCCTCAAGGGCATCTATAAGGGTCTTTAGTGCCGAGAGTCCGTAGGTCCCGTTGTCAAGTTTGCCCTCTACGGCGTCTATCAGAAGTTTGAGTGCGGATAAGCCGAATGTCCCGTCATCAAGTTTAGTTTCTATCGCCTGAATTTCAAACTTAATGTTAGCTAGGCCAAAGACTGAGTCATCTAGTTTGGCTTCTATCACCTCGATTTCGGTCTTAATCTTGGCCAGACCGTGAACCGGGTCATCGAGCTTTGTTTCTATAGACTCAATCTCAGCCTTAATGTTAGCCAGCCCATGTATGGGGTCATCCAGCTTCGTCTCTATTGCCTCGATTTCACTCTTAATGTTGGGAAGACCAAATATCGGGTTGTCTAACTTCCCCTCAATAGCATCTATGAGTGTTTTCAGGGCAGCCAGGCCATGAACCCCGTCATCCAGTTTAAGTTCGACAGAGTCTACCAGTAATTTAAGGGCGGCAAGTCCGTGAGTGCCGTCATCCAGTTTGCCCTCGACAGCGTCTACAGCGTTTTTAATGGCAGTCAGACCGTTTGTTGCATTAGCCAGGTAGTCATCAACTACCTGCCTGAGCCTGGCAAAGAGGGTGGTAGTGCCTGACGGGTCGGTGTTAGAGCCAATCTTGGCACTTATGACAGCAACATCAATCTCGACCGTGGAGATATTCAGGACTTTGAAGATAGTGCCCGCCTTTATCTGGGCGCTGAAGCCTGTTCCCTGGAGAGTGATGGTGCCCGTGCCACTATCAAACGATAGAGCCCCCTTATCTTCATCCTTGGCAGCCCCGCTCATAATGAGGATGGTCTTCTCGGTAACAAAGTCGTTTCTGCCGATGAGATTTGAGTCTATTAAGGTAGTGCCATCGGCAGCCCCATCAGCGGTGGTAATCCCCGTGTATGAGGTCAGAGTTCGGACAAGTTCGTCTCTGGCAAAAGCGTGTGCTCTATTTACCATTTTATAGCTCCTCTCTGCTCAGTGCGTGAGCTCGGTTTATTTGTATATCGGTGCTGAACTCCTCGTCGGTGCCATAACTCACCCCAAAGCAATTTCTGGCGACTGCTCTGAAGTGGTAAGTAGTTCCGGGCACCAAGTCATGGAGCTCAAAGACGAAGGACTCGCCTGAGCTTTTATATTCGGGTGATGTCTCAGTCCCGTAGGTAGTGTCCAGTCCCCACTCAAACCAGCAATCGGTAACTACTCCGCCATCGTCATCTAAGAAGCCGTTAAGAGTAGCTGATACTTGTCCAATCCCGGTGGCCGGGTTGGTGGTCACTATCGGCTTGGGAAGAGTCAAAATAGGGGTAATTTCTATAAGAACGAATCTTCTTCGTCCCCCACCAACACCCATGACTTGGGTCGGTGTGAGTTCGGTTTCAACAATGGTCCTCCGCCCTCCACCAGAGCCTACGTCAAAGGTCGGATTTTGCTCGGTATCGGTATGTGACCTCCTTCCGCCACCCGAACCTTCGGAGTGGCTGGGGTTGATTTCAGTATGAGTGAAACTAACTGTTGGCATTATGCTGTCACCTTCAATGTGTAGGTCACCGTAATTGCACCCCCATCGGGGATGCTAAAAGAACTGCCAAGGACATCTCGAAAGCCCAAGGCGACTCTTCCAAGCATTGAGCCCGTGAACTCAATGTAGTTGCCGATTTCCCGGATACCGCTGATAGCGGCTCCGCTGTGATTCACAAAGCTCCGCTGCATCGTGAAGGAGAGGACAGAGCCGACAACCGACGGGGCTGTAAAGTAGGTAAGCTGGTGCTCAAGCTGGTCTAGTCCAGTACCATGAGCAATAGGTGCTCCGAGAGCATAGTCGTTAATTGAAACCGGGGTCGAGTCTTTACCAACCCGGAGGCCGCTTCTATCAACGCCGATGCCGGCATTGCTGGCAAAACTACGAACCGAGTAATAAGCATTACTTTCGGTTGAGCCATCCGTCATCTTTACCGTCCCACCACCGCCTATGTAGATAGCCCCTGCCTGGAGATGAAGTATCTCGTTCCACTGCCGGACATAGCTATGGGACGGGCCCTCCTCACGCTGAATCACGCGGCCGTCTTTGTCAGTCACTTCAACCTTGTAGGATAACTTGGGCTCAAGTGAACGGCCTGCCTTTATGGCTGTTCTTTCAGCTTTCTTATCTTGTCCTTCCGTCATGCTGTTATCCTCAATGTGTAATCTATGGTGATGCTCCCTCCATCGGGCACATCTTGAGGTGTGGCTAATACATCCCTGACTATGCAGGCATAGCCGTAGTAGGTAGTCCCTTTAACCCGGCAGTAAATACCCGATTCCCGCACTGTAATAAGGCCGCCGCTGTTATTAAGGAAAGTCCGGGAAGTCAGAAAATCGCAATTTGAACCGGCGACAGATGGCCAGCCAGGAGTTGAAGCATGATGCCTCATCTGGCCTGAGCCTGTGCCCTGCATAATCTGACTGTCTAGTTTGTAGTCGTCGATGGAGACTGCCGTGCTCCCAGTACCGATAACAATGCCTATGTCGTCTTCATCAGCAGCCGCTACAAACTTCCAGTTATCGCCGAAATTGATGACACCCCTATCTATTCCATCTGTACGCACCAGAGAGGTGGACGTTACAGCCATGTGGGCATAGAGAATCCGATACCAGTTTCCAAGCATGCTACGGGACCTTCGGTTTTCATGGGAGAGCACCTTCCCATCACGGTCCCGAACTATTACCTTATACCAGAGTCCTCTTTTCATCAGACTGTCACCTTCAGCGTGTAGGTTACTGTAATAGACCCGCCATCCGGGATGGAGACAGGGCCAGGCAGTACATCGCGGTAGCCAAGCCCGTAGTAGGCTGGGGAGTATTTCATCATGAGGTAACAGCCAATCTCCCGGATGCCGGAAATCGTCGACCCGCTGTTGTTCACCATGACTCTCCGAAGCCAGAACGAGCAGTCAGGACCAGCTACAGCCGGACTGGAAGCTGACGTTGCCTGATGCAGAAACTGGTCGGGTCCTGACCCTTCCCCGCAGGGAGCTTCCAGGGCATAATCGTTAATTGTGACCGGTGTTGTGCCCTTTCCGACACGAATGCCGTAGCCAATCTCTCCGACTCCGGCGTTGGCTCTCAGCACACTGCTGCTGTACGAGATAGAGCGGCCTGTCCCACCAGTATCGACGATGGTAAAGCTGCTGTGCCGGTTCAGGACATAGAGGCACTGGTTCCAGGCGCTCGCGTAACTTCGGGATGGCGCTGCTATTCGCTCTAGAATCCTACCGTGCCTGTCCCGAACCACGACCTCGTAGGATAGCCCTTCTTTCAGTTTCATTATCTCTTTCATTCCGTCACCTGGAGTGTGTAATTCACCGTAATCGAACCACCATCAGGTACATCCTGGGGAGCTACAAAGACATCCCGTACTCCGCAGGAGGAATAGAAGTAGAAATTATCGGCACCAGGTCCCCACCGGTAGCTGTGCTGATGGTAAAGCCCCGATTCTGTCACCGTAATAAGCCCTCCGCTGTTATTCACGATGATGCGGGAGATAGAGTAGCCGCAGCTCGGAGGAGAGACGACAGGTGCCCCTAAGGTATTAGCCAGGTGATGCATCTGTCCGGCACCGTAGCCCTCGGCAATCTTTGCCCCCATCGCGTAATCATCAACAGCAACAGGAGCATTGCCAGTCCCTATTACAATACCCAGCGAGGCGTCTCCCTCTCCGCCGTTCATCCGGAAGTTGTTGTCATGCGAGTCCAGCTTGGTCGCTGTGCCATTCGTAATTTTCGGGTAGATATACCCTCCAAAGTGGAAAAACCAGATAAACTCGTTCCACTGCTTGAGAAAGCTGTGTGCTCTCCTACGCTCGCGAGACAGGACTTTGCCATAGCGGTCTCTAACAATTACTTCATACCTAAGCGTCCTTTTCATTATGCCGTCAGACCTCTACGGGGAAAAATCTATTCCTGAACGATTGCCGAAATAGTGAGCAGACCTGCAGTTGGTGCTACACCCACGGTTATCTTGATACCAACATAAGGGTGCCAGTCATCCCAGGCAAGCCCTACGCTCAGGTTAGCATTAGCAGCAAGGGGAAGTGCTCCATTGATGTCTACTGCCAGGCTCATATCATCACTAATGTTGCCAATCGGCTGAATGGTAACTGCCTGATTTAGTGATGACTCTGCCTTAAACAGGATTCTCTTCCCCTCGGTCCAGTTCACCATCCTATCACTATAAAAGACGCCGGCTGACCTGAGAGCCTGGCTGAATATTTGCTCTGGGTCTTTAGCTACCCAAGGAGTGCGCACGCTAACCTCGACTGTAGTGATGCCTGGCACCCCTTGAGTGGCAAGCCACTGCTCAAGCAATTGAGTTAGAGCAGTCTGGCGCTCAGACAATTCGGCAAGTGCTGCTACAAGGGTTGTCAGGACTTCAAGCAAGTAATCCAGCTTTTCATCAAGAGGAGCGGCTTGCGCCGGCTTGGCTGCGAGTAATGTGGCAAGAATGGCTGTAAAAGCACTCCCCCCTATAGCCCCAATTACTACTCCTGCCCCAACCCCTCTTTCTTCCGATTTTTGCATCACAGCACCCCCGCCATAACCTTGTCGTAGACATCTCCGGGCAGTTCCTCTTTGGTAACCAGCCCCCACCGGACCCGGAAGATGTTGGTCATAGCAACCTTTTGCACTGTAAACCTAATATTTATGGTTCGACTCACCCCTGCCTTGAGCTTAATCCTGAGCTCGTGGAGAGCAGGGATAAAGCAGCTAATCTCTTTCCCCAGGGCCACAGCGTCAGTTGCCCCCAGTGCCCAGGTGGGGAACTCCACATAGTCACTGACGTAATCCCTATCAACAGCTACCTTGATAAGGTCGCTGGAAAGAGTACCAGGGTCGGCTGATAGTTTAGTCAGGATTAGAAATTGTCCGGGTAATGGCTGAAGGGTCTCAACATCAACCCCGGCAATGGGCACGGTAACCTGAAAGCCGTGGGTCTCTTCTTGGATAACCTGATACTCTCTGGCTATTTGGTAGGCCGGTGGTAAGGGGAGTAATCCCTTCTCTACGGTATCGGCTATACCCAGGTCCTTGTTTAGCTTCTGCTCCTCCGGGGTAAGGGGAATCCCCAGACGAAGTTTATGGGCTATTGTAGGCTTGATGACCCAGAGGGAGAAGAAGGTCTTGACATCAGTTAGGTTGCCAGCCGACGAGTTATAGAGGTTGTAGTAAATCCTGCTTTTGGCCCAGAGCGAAAAGTTGTTTGCCCGCAGGTCAAGCATTGAGCCAGCCAGAACATTAAGGGTCTTGTCATCCACCTTGAAACGCATCTCAACACTATCATTTTGGTCAATAGCAACCTCTGATAGTTTAACCAGTAGCGGGGGGAACTGCCTGAGGTCAAGCATAGTTGGCGAGGCTTCACTGGCAGCCGTAATATCAGGGAGCGCTCCGTCTGGTAGAAGCTCTGGGAAGTAGAGGACTCGTTTGATAGTCGCTTCAGTAATCATGGTCTACCCTCCAAAACAATATTGTCCATCACGGAGTTGCCTGCCGTGATGGACAATATCACTCTGCTTTTCACCGGCAAGCCTCCGATGATAAATATTCTTTTATTCTTCTATCCCAGCCTAGGGCTTTACCCTTACCCCCTTGGGGTTGACCAGAGCTACCAGCATATCACCAGCCGCTAATGCGTCCTTTGCCTTCCACTGCCTGTCTGCGACACTGACCATGATGTGATGAGCAACGGCTGGTTTAGTGGCATCCGCCCAGTCAGTGGCATTGTAGGCATCTACGGTCTGTGCCTGGGTTGCCGTAGCCGTTACTCCTGACAGAGTAAAAATCTCGTTTATGTCAGCCTCATCAAAGCCAGGTGTGCCGGTGGGAAAGGTCGTCTTGGTGAGCGTGTTGACAACATCTTTACCGAGATAAATCATTTGCGACATCTCTTAGTACCTCCTTATCCCTTCATCTCGATTCTGACGCCAGTTAAGGCAGCGATGAGGGTATTGGCAGTAATTGCCGCGCCATCATCCTGAGCGATAAGGGCGCCGATTTCATTCCAGATTAGGTATGGCTTTGACCCGAGACTCTGGAAACTGGGGATGGCATAGTATAGTGGGATGTCGGCCGGGTAGTAGGGATAAGCCCAGCCGAAAACGAGTGGATTGTTAGCCAGCGTGGTTGGAATTAGCCCTTTAGGATGATAGTCACCACCAATCTTCAGGGCTGTCTTGGCCAGATGGCCAGCGGCGTCCGCTCTAATACCAATACCCACGACTATTAACCCATTGAGTATATCGAAGTCGAAGTAGAGGTCCTCCTCGGACTCGTCAACATTACCGATGTCATACCGGAATTGGTAGTCGCCGCTCTTACCATCGGTGGCATTCTTGTTATAGGCATACCTGATGAAGGGGTTTATCTTGGGAATGCTCTGGTCAGGACCACCGGGTAGAGTCTTCCAGGTGTCGCCATTTACGAGGATGGCGTCCTTAGCTATCGGCAGCACCCTATTCCTAAGCGTATCCCTTACCTCAGCCGGGAATAGCATAGTGCCGAATATCTGTGGGAGCTCATCCACCTTGTAGACGTAACCCCAGAGCCTTATGCGGTAATTCTGGGTGATGTCGCTGCCGCCAGCCAGCGTCTCCACAGAGAGAGTGTGAGAATACTTGAGGGTGGTTGACTCAAGCGGCTTATTCGACATCGGGTTACCGAAGCTGAAAAGCCTGCCCGCCCAGCTTCTCTGCTTGGGGGGCAGCATCACTGAAGACCTGATGCCGGAGAGGGAGACATACTCACCGTATTTTGTGCCGTCAATGGTGGGGATGATTTTCTTCAGCAGTTCGTCTGCGCCGGCCCCGGTCACCGGGGAGACGATTTCACCGAAGACTACCTCAGCCCGCTCGTCCCTCTCTAACTCGCCGCCGACGGCTCCTGGCGTTGGGCGAGCCCAAGTATTTGCTGTTTGTACTCCTGTGTGCAGATAATCTGCAAGCGCACGAAGTTCATGGTGTTCCATTTCCCATTTCCTCCTTGCTTCCTAGTTATTTTGGTTTAGATTTCGATTGCTGACCTGGCTTGGACCTGCGCTCTCTGAGGAGCATACGCTGGGCCCGCGGGGAGCTGCTTGACTCCACCCCCACCACCTAGTTGACGTGCTCCCTGGCCACCTCCCGCCTGTCCAGCGGTCGGCATATAGGGCGCAATCAAGGAGGGTAGTGAGTAACCGAGGATACCAGCCCCAGCAGCAGCGACACCCTGGAAGAGGTCGCCAATCATGCCCCTGGTGAAGAGGGCACCAGCAACACCAACCAGGGGCACACCGAGCAGGGTCCCCCAGGTGACGACAGGTTGCAGGGCGCCCAGCCCTGGCGCAAATTTGATGACGACGCCCTCGGCCAGGCCGGTGACCACGGCACCGCCCATGCCAACGGCTGCCTTCGTCATCTCTTCCGTTCTTGGGGCCGCAAATGCTAATGCTTCTGCCATTGCTTTTACCTCCTTTTTTTCTCGGGCAAGCACTCCCGATAGAAAGAAAAAAGGGGCGTAGCCTTCTAACTCTCTATCCGAGAGTGCTACGCCCCTTTTTATCCTGGCTCGACTTACCAGGCGGGTCGACAACCTCTTGCAAAAGTAAAGGGGTCGGACCCTGAACCTTTAGCTCAAGGTTGTCCGACCCCTTTCCAATTGATTATACCATAAGTTATGAAGATGTGTCTGTCAAGTCCTGCCTCTTTTTAGTTAACAAAGACCTGACGAACTTTACCAGAGTCCCCACGGTGACCATAGGTATATTGAACCTCTTAGCCAGAACCTCCAACTCCCTGGCAGTCATCATTTCCCCATTGTCATTTACCAGCTCGCATAATACACCGCCGGGATAGAGCCCCGCCAGCCGACAGAGCTCTACCACCGCCTCGGTATGCCCGTTGCGCCCAATCAGCCCATCAGGATGAGCCCCAAGGAGCATAACATGACCTGGGCGGGCTAAATCCTCGGCCTTAGTGTTTGGGTCAATCACCTTTCTTATGGTAAAGGCTCGGTCTTTGGCCGAAACCCCGGAGTGCTCTACCTCTTTGGCATCTACCGGGCTATAGAAAGGCGTATCCGTGGCCCGATATCGTGATGGCAGGGCGTCTATTTCCAACTCCTTGAGCCGGTGCCTGGGTAGCGCCAGACATAACAGCCCTGACGCCACTCTCGCGGCAAAGATGATTGCCTGGGCGGTTATCTCCTGGGCGGGAATAGCCAGGTCAGCCTCATTCTCGTTTTCAGAGAAGATGATAACGAAGCGCCTCTCATTGAAGGCTTTTATTGCCTGTCGCACTCTGGAAAACATCGCTAATCTCCTCCAAAGCGCCTGCGTCGCTGATTATAAGATTTAAGTGCCTTCTCCAACTCCAGTCTGTCAAAGTCGGGCCAGAAAACCGGAGTGAAGTAATACTCACTGTAGGCAGTCTGCCAGAGCATAAAGTTTGATAGCCTGAACTCATCGGCGGTGCGGATTACCAGGTCAACATCAGGTGTCCCATTCGTATAGAGGCTGTGGTTGACCATCTGTTCATCGACAAGCTCCCAGGGCGCCCCATCAGCAATCAATCGGCGCACAGCATCAACGATTTCTGCCCGCCCGGTGTAGTTAAAGGCAAGGTTAAGGGTCATGCCTGAATTGTAGCGTGTCAGGGCTACCGCCGACCCTATGGCATCCTGAAGGCTCTGGGGTAGCTCGTGCAGCCGACCGATATGCTTAAGCCTGACCCCATTCTCATGGAGCCAGGGCGTGTCTTTCTCTATCCATAACTGGAGCACCTGAAAGAGGCCCTGCACCTCATCACTGGTCCGTTTCCAGTTGTCGGTGGAGAAGCCCCAGACGGTAAGATACTTGATTCCAAGCGGGATTAGCCATTCCACAATGTTGTGCATCCGGTCGGCACCGGCCTGATGCCCCTCGATATTAGGGATGCCCTTCCTCGCGGCCCAGCGGCGGTTACCGTCCGGGACAATAGCAATATGTTGAGGAAGATTATCTGCCATACTGGGCCTCCGCCATCAATATAAGTTTTCTACATTCGCTCCGGGCAACTTCAAAGAGCTGTGATAGAGCTCCCGGCCATAATTCGATGACCTCCTGGTCGTTGAACATGGCATAGGGCCGGTAATTTTGCGGGTCAGGGACATCGTGAGCAAAGCTATAGGTTGTCTCGAGTATCTGACCATCGGTTTGCACCCAGGCATGACCGAAGCCCCGGTAGCTACCGACAACCGCATAGCAATCGGTAAAATTACGGAGTAGGGAGCAGAGGAGGATGGCACTATCATCACAGTCGCCCTGAGTGCCGATTATCGTTTCAGCCGGGAAGCGCCACCATTCTCCGTCGTCCAACCGATACTGGATACGCTTGCAGACCCAATCGAGCAGTGCCCAGGTATCAGGCCCGACCTGGCGGTAAATTGCTTGCACCTTCGGGTCCATGGGGTCGATAAACTCCCGGAGCTCATGCCACTCACCGGGGCTGCGGACGGCAACCAAGACCTCGCTATCCTGATAATGCACCCGTGGCACAAAAATACCTAGAGCAGTTCTCATCATGGGTCATCGCTCAGTTTTTCTCGGCTGGCTCATAGCATAGGCCCCTAATGCCAGGGCGCCAAGCCCAAGAACACCGGCAGCAGCGATAGCCAGCCCTAATCCTCCCTGTGCTGGCGCTATCGCCGATGCTAACTCGTCACAGTATTTCCGCAGCTCGTCCTCTGACTTATTCTCCAGCTCCTCCGGCGGTGTTGGTGTCCGCTCCAGCTTTGCCTCAAAGTCACCGATGACCTTGATGAGCGTCTCTTTAGACCAAGCCGCCTTGACTTCCTCCGAGATTGGCTTGCGATTGAAGCTGGAGACGATGGTCTTAATCGACCAGGTGATTACGATGACAAGAATTATGGCCAGGGCGGCAAGGATGGCGATTGCCCACCAAGCTATACCGAGGGACATCGCTGTTCCCGCCGTTGGCGTTGGGGATGTGCCGACGATTTCAATTCGCCAGTCGGTCCAGAGAAGCGGGCTCCTATCGACATAGACCCTCATTTCCATGACTCGGCCGCCCGCCTTTTCCACCTCATTTTCACAAGCGGTAGCCAACTTACCAGCTATCCAGCTTGCCGGGGTGAAGGGGTCGGTCTTGAAAGTGAAGGTGGAGACATCGCACTTGCCGTCATAGACATAGGCGTAGGGGTAGATAGTCTCCTCGAGCAGCTCAAAGGTTGGCTTTAGCCCAGTAATGGTAATGACATCATCAACCTGGGGCAGCCCGGCCTCTGGATATTCCTTTATCTTACAGTAGATATCATAGTCCGGATTGGGGGCGATATCGGCGGTGATGGGAATGTCCACGGATGCTGTGACGGGGGTAAAGGCTAATGGCGAGTCGGGCGTCTTAAAGGGGCTCTCAGATGAAATAATTTCATCAAAGCCAAGAACTGCCTTGCGCTGGCCAATGGAGCCATAGAGGGTAATATCGGTGGCTCGACCCTGATAGTCAAAGCCAGTGGTAATGCGGAGCTTATCCCCGTAGGTCAGTTCCAGCTTCTGTCCCGGCGTCACTTCAAGGACCCGGCGTGGGTCAACTTGAGCCACAGCGCTAGGGTCATCCCGGATGACCTCGATACCGGTAATAATCATCGCAAGACCTCCTGGCACTAAACTTTACTGTAATCGGTAATGGTGAAGTTCTGGAAGACGGCTCCGGCGACAATATCGATGACATCATCAACCTCGGGCATGCCAGCGTCAGGGTATTCCTTCAACTTGCAGTACAGGTCGCAGTTCGTGTTCGTGTCTACGCCGGTGGTGTCAATATCGGCCACCAAGGTATAGCTTTTCCAGGCTGCATCCTGGCTAAAACTAACCGAGGCTTGACCCACCCGCCATTCATTGAATCCCAGAATCCCCCGGTTGCCTAGCGCAGCGTAGAAGGTTGCGGTTACCGCGGCTCCCATGTGTTGGATAGTGGCCGTCAGCCTGATTTTTTGGCCGGCCATGACGGTGAGCTTCGTTCCTGGGGCGACCGCCAGATTACCGTGCTCGACGTCTTCCAAGAGTTTCTCCAGAGTGTAGACCTTTGTCGATTCCAAACCGTCCATGTTTCCCCTCCTTTATACTTTCGAGTAGTCGCTGATACCAAAACCCCCAAACTGGGGCGTGAGTGCTGCCAGGGCAATATTCACATAGGCATAGTCGTCCTGATACCATTCGGTGCCCGTCCAGAAGAAGCTCCAGGCGTGGAAGATGATACTCTTGTTGAGCATAGTAAAGGCAAAATAGAAGGAAACTGTTTGGCCAGGCGACACGATTAGATAGTCAACACTGGGATAAATATCGACGCCGTCGTACTGTCCAGTGACGGCAATATATATGTCGCCAGTCCAAGTGTTTTTGACCTTGACTTCTACACTAACCCAGTCGCCGTACGCGGCTTTCGAGGGAGCAATAATGCCAGTGATAGAAGTATAGGCGCCAGCGGCAACGCCGGCTTTGGCGCCGAGAACCTTCGGTCCCGCCTGTGGGGGAGTCTGATAGCCTTCCATCTCGTCTCCTTCCAGCAAACATAAAGGGGCGTAACCCTTTACCTCTCTTTGTGAGAGGGCTACGCCCCTTTTAGAAACTCGCTAATTTTCTGGAGCTCGGCTTTCTTATAGCCTTCCTTACCTGCCATTATAGGAGCTAATTCAGGCATTTGTCTAGTTACTTCGTCAAGAACCATCTCTATGCTAATCCCCATTGTGATGAGGCTGTTAAAGTCGCGCCGGAGCTCTGCCTGCTCCTTGGGGGAGCAGCCCTGAAGGTAGGTGCCAACAATGCTGACGCCATTCTCTGCCAGAATTTTGAGATTATCCATTCCGGCCTTTTCTATCTTGCCCTTAATTGTCTTGGCGGCCTTGATGGTCATAAAGTGCCGGGCAGTTCTTTCGGTAAAGCTAGTCATGAGCCTAAGACCTCCTCTCTCGTCCAGGTCTTCCCGCAATTAGGATTGGGGCATTTCAGTGTCGTCCAGCCTTCAGTGGTAGGGATGGTAAATTTTGTTTTGCATTGGCCACACTCGTAGGCTTGCGGTGCGGGCGGCGCTTCTTGTGCTGGTGACTGCTTACCAGTCTTTTGAACCTCCTGGGCGGCCGCCTTGAGCGCCTGAATGCCATCACCTAGATTCTCCCTCACCGTCTGGGCCAGCCCCATGAGGGCAGTATGCCTCTCATCAGCCCGTCTTTGCTCCGACTGAAAGCCAAGCCACTTTAGCATCGGCTCAATGTTGGCATAGACGGGATGACCATCCTGGTCTACCACTGGCGTGCCATCCGAACCAATAACGGGGAAGGGCATCATGGGCGGCATAGCGGTGGCTGGTGTGCCCGTGTTTGCTAGCGGCGGGTTAGCATTGATAATAATCGGGCTGCCGGCCTGGTGCTCCTCAGCGACAATGCCCTCAGGGGTTTGCTTGATTACCAGTGTTTTACCGGTTGATGGTGACTGCGCCGACCGCTTGAGTATTACCGGTTGCCCGGGCTTCAGCTCGTGCCATTCGCCATCCTCATCAACATAACCGGGGGCGCTGCTGGCTTCTCCTGAGTTTTCCTTCATTGTGTTAATAATGTTGAGGACATCCTGGACAGTGAGCGGCTGTGAGGGGCTGGTACTCTTCAATGCCTCAGCAAAGGCATTCAGGG
>CAZYZL010000018.1:0-13686 GCA_964652005.1 uncultured Dehalococcoidales bacterium
GGGGAAAGTAGTTTTAAGAGGGGGCGAAGCCCCCTCTTTTTTATTCCTCCCCCTCCCTTATAAAGGGAGGGGGACAAAGGGGGAGGGTTGCTAAGTAAATGGCTAAGGGGGTGAGGTGCAGAAAGTTGAGGTGTCACTAAGGTGTTGAACGAGTACAAAGGGCTGAATTTTCTTTTTAGTTATGTTAAAATAACATAAAACTATTGTAGAGAGGGTGAGTGGTGAAAGAAGCGATTGGCAGTTTTCTAAACTATCTGGCAGTAGAAAAAGGCTTTTCCGAAAACACCATAGATGCCTATCGGAATGACCTGCATCAATTGGCAAGCTTTGTTGAGGGGGAGGCTGCCAGGTGTGGCACTATTCTCCCGTGGGCTGGTTTTGACCGCCAGTCCATGCTGAGTTATCTCTCCGACCTTAAGGAGAGGAGGTATGCTCCGACCACGGTAGCTCGCAAAGTAGCTGCTATCAAGTCCTTCTTTGGCTTTCTGGTGGCTGAGGGTATTTTGAGGGATAACCCAACTCGGGGTGTGACTTCGCCCAAGGTGGGGAAGTCATTGCCTAAGCCTATCTCGGTTAGCCAGGTTCGCCTTTTGCTGGAACAGCCTGCCAAGCTTTCCACGCTAGAAGCCAAGCGGGACAGGGCAATGCTGGAGTTGTTGTATGCCACTGGCATGAGGGTGAGTGAGTTGGTGTCTCTTAACTTGGCTGATATAGATACTGAGGGTGGCTATGTGCGCTGCTTTGGCAAGGGCCATAAGGAGCGGCTTATCCCTATTCATAGCCAGGCGGCTCGGGTGCTAAAGGAGTATCTAGCGGAAGGGCGTCCTCACCTGACACATGACAGTGAGGAAAAGGCTTTGTTCCTCAATCGCCGTGGTGAGCGGCTGACCAGGCAAGGATTTTGGCAAAAACTAAAGGGTTATGCTAAATCAGCCGAGCTGGGGACTGAGATTACTCCTCATACGCTACGGCATAGCTTTGCCACCCATATGTTGAGTGGTGGGGCTGACCTAAGGTCGGTTCAAGAACTGCTGGGTCACGCCAACATCTCTACGACACAGGTTTACACCCATCTCACCATTGACCATATTCGGCGCGCTTATGAGAAATCTCACCCGCGGGCTAAGTAGGAGGTTGTAGATGACGGGCAAATCACGGCGGCGTCGAGGCAGACATCTGCCCCGCAGTAAAAGAAGAAAGGGCGTTTTAGCCCCAGTAGCTCAGCCATCGGCAGTTACTCAAGGCTATGAGTCGGCGGCTCAGGCTGAGGTAGCGGTTCCTAGGGCAAAGGCGCCAACCCCAAGGGCTACAGTAGCTCAGTCTTCCAATGTAGCTGCCGAACTACGCAGGATTGGTATTGTGACCGGAATAACGCTGGTTGTTCTTGTAGTGTTAGTCTTGATTTTCTCCTAGCCTTATCCTGCAGTGGGTGGCTATTATGGATATAGACTTTGAGGCAGCTAGGGCTGAGTTAATCGAGCACCTTAGTACTGAGATTAAAGATGAGCGGGTATTAGCGGCAATGCACAGCATACCCAGGGAACTTTTTGTGCCACCGGGAAGTCGACACCTAGCCTATGAAGACAGTCCGCTCCCTATCGGCTATGACCAGACAATTTCACAGCCCTTTATCATCGCCCTTATGACCGAGGCGTTAGAGCTTACTGGTGAGGAAAGGGTCTTAGAAGTGGGTACCGGCAGTGGCTATCAGGCAGCTATTCTGGCAAAGCTAGCCCGGTGTGTGATTACCACGGAGCGGGTGCCAGCCCTGGCTGAAGCAGCCAAGCATGTATTGGATAGTCTGGGATTTACCAATGTTGAGGTGCACCTGGCGGAGGAGACACTGGGCTGGCAGCGGGAAGCCCCTTATGACGCTATAATGGTTACTGCTGGTGCTCCTAGAGTGCCGACTGACCTTTTGGCGCAGTTGGCTATTAGGGGTCGGCTGGTAATTCCGGTTGGCTCTCGCTATATTCAGGAGCTATATAAAATTACCAAGGGCAGGAAGAAGAACATAATTCAGAATTTAGGCGGTTGCCGCTTTGTCTCCCTTATTGGTAAGGGTGCCTGGGAGGAGGAATAGAGCCCAAGGAGGATAAGGATGGAAGTTATAGAGGCAATTAAAACCAGGAGAAGTATTCGTAGGTATAAGTCTACTCCAGTTGATGGCAAGACTATTGAGCTTGTTTTGGAAGCCGCCCGTTGGGCACCATCCTGGAAAAACAGCCAGTGCTGGCGATTTATTGTGGTGCGGGATAGTAACATAAAGAATAAACTTGCTGGTACACTAATTGCTGTATCAACAGACAGACCTAATCGTGCCACCGAGGCTATCAGGAATGCCCCCGTGGCGATTGTAGCCTGTGCTGAGCTGGGAAAGTCGGGGTATTACGCTCGAGAGCCGAGACAGCCGGTTACCGATAAGGGTGACTGGTATATGTTTGATGTGGCGTTAGCCATGCAGAACCTGGTACTGGCTGCCCATTCGCTTGGTCTGGGCACGGTGTATATTGGCGCTTTTGATGCTAAAAAGGTAGCCAGCATTCTGGGGGTGCCAGCAGGCTTTTGTGTAGTTTCCATGACACCCCTGGGCTACCCTGATGAGGAGCCGCCAATCAGGCCGAGGAAAGAACTCTCTGAAATCGTTTTTTATGATAAGTATGGGTCAAATAATGCGTAGGCTGGTATGAACTATAGACGGTGGATTTTCGTCGCTATCCTGGTGTTTGGCATTGGCATTGCCTTCGGTCTGGCCACTCCGGCCAGTATCGCCAGCCTACTTTCTGAAGAGCTCACCGCCCTTGAAGAGCTCGGCGGCATGTTGGCTCCGTTTACCTTCTCTATGTTTATATTCATCTTTATTAAGAACGCTGTAGCCTTACTGTTAAGCTTCGCCCTGAGCCCAATTTTCTGTCTGGTGCCTATTCTGACCCTGGCTGTCAATGGCTGGCTCCTAGCTTTGGTATCAACTATAATAATTGAGGAGAAATCCCTTGGTTTTGTATTATCCGGCGTGCTGCCTCACGGCATTATTGAGCTCCCGGCCCTGGTCATCGGCGAGGCGGCGGCTCTCAGCTTCGGCGCAATGGCGATGGTAGCCCTGTTTAAAAAGGAGAAAAGAAATCTACTCCCCGCCAACTTGAAGCAGAACTTAAAGTACTTATCCATTGCCTTGGCTTTATTCCTGCCAGCGGCAATCATTGAGACTTATATCACACCTTTATTGGTAACCTGATTAGACAATAGGGAGGATATCCTATGAATGAGCTAGGGCTGGTCGCCCCATTCTGGGTAATTGTTCTGATATGGCTAGCCAAGGTGGTATTGCTAGCCTTCGTCTCCGCTCTTCTGGCGTGGCTTGGAATTCTGGCAATGGATGCGCTTACCCCTGGTATTCCCGAGCGCCAACGCATCGGAGAGAGCCCGGTGGCTACTGGATTATTCATTGCCGGCTTTTTCATCCTAATTGGTCTGGTTATCCATGGCGCTATTACCACCCTCACTGCGGTCACTGCCCCGATACTGGGATATATCTTTGATTTTAGAACCTGGGGGGTATTAGCTATAAGCTTTGTCATAAGTTTATTTATCGGAGTAGCCCTATTCTATATTGTGGATAAGCTAACGCCTGAGATACCGTTTGGCAGCATTAAGGAAAGCCCAGTGGCAGTAGGGGTGTATGTCTTTGGCTATTTTGTCTTCTTTGGTTTGATACTCCATGCCGCACTGACAGGACCACTATGAACCGGGTCAAGGTTTTACTTGGTCTAATCGCTATCCTGTTCGCCGGGCTGGCAACCGCAGGCTATGCCTCGGCATCTCCGTCTGAGGGTTTTCATGAGATAAATGGAGATGTATTTGATGACTGGGAGATATGTCGAACCAGAGCCTTTGGTGAGGACGGTTTTTATCAACTATCTGAGACAGCCTTCCGCCCGGTGATAGTCTTCGAGAGCCTGGGGGAAAATGCTGCCTTAGCTTATAGCCTGGGCGAGCAGATTGCTGTCAAATACCCTGACCGTTTGCAGAGGGCAGAAGCGGTATTTAGCCTTGTTCGGGATGGGGTCAGATATACCTCTGATATTGACCAGTTTGACCATGAGGAGTTTGCCCTGAATGCTGATGAGCTGGCGACCAGCATCGACAAGAATGGCGTTGGTTATGGCGATTGTGAAGATAGCGCCGTGTTGCTGGCGGTTATGTATAAAGGGGCAGGATACCGCTCAGCTATAGTAGTCGGCTCAGAGCATACCGCCGCCCTGGTCTATCTCCCCGACTATGATAAGGCAACCGCCTTTTTCAAGCTGAAGGGCGAGCTGGGCTGGGTCTGGGCTGAAGCTACCGGCAGGAATAACCACCTGGGCTGGGTACCCAAGGAGTTTATCAATGTTAAGCTGGCGGCATATGAAATATCTGAAGAGGCGATAGCCCCGGCAAAACCAGCGGCGGCACCGTCAACTGCCGTTGCTCAAACTGGCGCCGGTACCTCGTCGTTGCCATTTCCTTTCTTTGGCATAATAGGTTTGTTATGGTTTATATCCCTGTTCCGGAGAAGACGCGCTCGCTAGTCCTTTGCTAGGCAATTGTTTATCAGGGGGAGTCTAAGAGGGGCGAAGCCCCTCTTTTAAAACTAATTCCCCCTCCCTTGTTAAGGGAGGGGGATAAAGGGGGAGGGTCACCTTAATATATAACTTGCCGTATCAACAAGCTCTGATTATAATATGGTGGAGTAAGCCAGAAGGCATAAACTGGTTCCCAGAAAAATCAAAGATTTTTCTGGGTGCAGAGGTGATTAGATGCAGCAATATGGGCTAGAGAATATTCGCAACGTTGTTTTACTGTCTCACTGTGGTGCCGGCAAGACCTCAGCCTCAGAAGCAATGTTGTTTATCGCCGGAGCCATTACCCGATTGGGCAACGTTGAGGATGGGACTACTACCTCAGATTATGACCCTGACGAGATAAAGCGCCAGATTAGCATCAACCTGTCTATCCTCCCCTGCCAGTGGCAGGGGGTAAAGATTAACCTCCTAGACACTCCGGGTTATTCTGACTTTGTCGGTGAGGTCAGGTCGGCAATGAGGGTGGGTGAAGGGGCAATAATTGCGGTCTGCGCTGCCTCTGGTGTTGAGGTTGGCACTGAGCAGGTATGGTCATACTGCGAGGAAGCTGACCTCCCCCGGCTTATCTTTATCAACAAGATGGACCGGGAGAATGCTGACTTCTATCGAACCTTGGAGCAGCTTCAATTTAAGTTTGGCACCAGATGCCTGCCGTTACAGTTACCCATAGGTGCTCAAGATAGCTTTGAAGGAATAATTGACCTACTAACGATGAAAAGCTATATCGGTTCCCAAGCCAAGGAGGCTGAGCTTCCCGCCTCGCTGCAAACCAAAGCCGATTCTCTCCGTGAGAAGCTGGTAGAAGCAGTGGCTGAAATTGATGATAGGCTCATAGAGAAGTATCTGGGAGGTGAACCGCTCAGCCTGGAGGAACTCAGCATTGGCTTACGGCGGGCGGTAGTAACCGGTAGGATTGTGCCAGTTTTGGCTGGCTCGGCGATAAAGAATATCGGCTTTAGCTTGCTTCTTGATGCTATAAATAGTTATCTGCCCTCGCCTAAGGAGCGAGAGGTAATAGTTGTTGGTGGTTCAGCCAAGCAAGTTGACAAGATTGAGCCCAGTCAGGATGCCCCGTTAGCTGCTCTGGTGTTTAAGACCAGTGCCGACCCCTACGTGGGTAAACTTACCTTCTTCCGTGTTTACGCTGGCGCCATCAGTAGCAATTCCCAGGTATGGAATGCTAACCGGGGTGGTGCCGAGCGCATAGGTCAGCTATTTATACCCAGGGGCAAAACCCAGGAGCCGGTACCCCAGATTGGCGCTGGGGATATAGGGGCGGTAGCCAAACTGAACGTGACCAGCACCGGGGATACATTATGTAACCAGGATAAGCCACTGAAGCTTGCCCCTATTTTGTTCCCCGAGCCGGCTTTTAGCCTGGCGGTTCATCCCAAGACCAAGACTGACCTGGATAAGCTGGGAGCGGCGCTATCCAGATTGTCTGAGGAAGACCCCACCCTTGAGGTTCGTCGTGAGGCTGATACCAATGAGACAATTCTATCAGGAATTGGCGAGCCCCACCTTGAGGTGGCGGCAGAGAAGATGCTGCGTAAGTTTGGTGTCGGGGTGAAGCTGGAAACGCCCAAGGTTCCTTATAAAGAGACAATTACTGTGCCGGCTAAGGCTGAGTATAAACACAAGAAGCAGACGGGGGGGCATGGTCAATACGGGCATGTCTTTCTGGAGCTTGAGCCTTTACCGCGGGGCAGTGGCTATGAGTTTGCTGATAAGGTGGTAGGTGGTGCCATACCCAGGAATTATATTCCAGCGGTGGAAAAGGGGGTTAATGAGGCGGTTAAGGAAGGGGTTTTAGCCCGCTACCCGGTTAGTGATATAAGAGCAACGGTCTATGATGGTAGCTTTCACCAGGTTGATTCTTCAGATATATGCTTCAAGATTGCCGGGGCGGGGGCGTTTAAGAAAGGGTTAGCCGAAGGGCAACCTATCCTGATTGAGCCGATAATGAATATTAAGGTTACCGTTCCCGAGGAGTTCACCGGCGATATTATTGGTGACCTAAATACCAAGCGGGCGCGGGTGCAAGGAGTAAACCCCGAGGGCGGATTCAACGTTATTGAGGCTCAGGTGCCACTGGCTGAAATCTTGCGCTACGCCATAGACCTGAAATCAATAACTCAGGGTAGAGGCAGCTATAAGGCAGAGTTTAGCCACTATGAGGAGGTGCCAGCTCATATCACCCAGAAGATTATTGCTGAAAGGCAAGCCGAGAAGGCTTAGCCTAGGTGGCTCTTATCTCCTGCCTCATGAAAACGACATAACTGATGCCAAAGCAGATGGCAGTCAGGCTGATTAAAGTGGTGAGGTGAGGCCAGACAAGGAGCAGGCTCTGGGTTAAGGACAGGGGGTTAGGTATCATGTATGATAATTCTTCACCTGCAGTTAGTAGTCCTGCACCTCGCCATACTGGGAGAAGGAGGACTGTGGTGGCTTCTCCAAACAAGGTGCCAGGGGAGAGACGCTGTAACATTAGCAGTGCCTCGGTTGTCTTGGCTATGACCGGCACTATCAAGTTGACCCAAAAGAAGCCAAAGAATAGCCAGACGGCGATTGCCGATAGCAGAGAGACGGCTATCCGCCGAAACAGGATAGAGAAAAGGATGGCTAGACCCATCCAGAAGGCTCCGTAGATAATAGTAAAGACAAGGTAGATAAACAGCCTCATGATTTCTTCAGCGGTTGGTGGTACACCAATCATCCTCAGCCCGTAGCCTGAAACTATTAGCATGGTAGTTGCCATCATGATAGACAGGGTAACCATTCCCGCCAGGAATTTTCCGTTAATGACATTATCCCGGTAAACAGGCTGGGACAGGATTCGATTTAGCGTGCCACTGGAGCGCTCACTATTTATGGCATCAAAGCCAAGGGCTATGCCGATTATCGGGACGAAGAGGGCAATGAAGCTGATGAGTGAAGGTATTGCTTCCCCGGAGGTGATAAACAGTCTTAGGAAAACAAACTCTGTTTCCGTAACCGTCCCACGGATTCCTTGATAGGCGGCGTACAGTCCCCCGGCGCTGGCAAGCAGGACAAGGATAAACAGGATTAAGCATCTCACGCTGGTAAAATAGTCAGCCAGTTCTTTTCTCAGGATGGTTATCATTTCTCAGTTAACCTTCGTGGAAATACTTCATGTAGATATCATCCACTGAAAACTCCTGGACCTTCATTTGAATTAGTGGCACATCACTCTGGACTATGGCTTTGGCGATTTCAGCCCGCAGGTCTGAATCAGTGGTTATTAGAAGCAGATTACCTTTGGTCTCTACCTTTCTTACCCCGCCGATTTTGTTAATCACCTCTATCAATCGGGGACTTGTTTCAGCAGTTTCCACCTCTATTCTGTAGCGACCCTCGGTAAAAGTCTCTCTACCCAGAGACTCTAGGGAACCCTCAACCACCAGTCTTCCCTTAGATAATATTCCTATACTATGGCATACCCGTTGCACTTCGTATAGTCGGTGGGAAGAAAGGACTACCGTTGTCCCCGTCTGAGGCAGGCTGGCTATCAGGTCAAGGATTTGATTAATCCCCTCGGGGTCGAGCCCGGCAGTGGGTTCGTCAAGAAAGGCTATCTTTGGCTTTTTGACCACTACATCGGCTATTCCCAGGCGCTGTTTCATTCCCCGGGAGAACTTGCCCACCGCTACGTCAGCCATGTCAGCAATGCCCACTGCCTGTAGCACTTGCTCAATCAGGCGGTGAGACTCAGCATCAGTGATGTTATTTAGCCGGGCAATAAACTTCAGGTTTTCCCTGGCGGTGAGGTTCTCATAGAATCCCACCTTTTCTGACAGGTATCCGGCTAGGCGCTTTACTTTAAGCGGCTCCCTGGTGGAGTCAAAGCCAAAGACTCGGGCGCTACCCGACGCCGGCTCAGTTAGCCCCAGCAGCATGAGGATGGTAGTGGTCTTGCCGGCGCCATTGGGACCAAGTAAACCGAATACCTCATTCTCAGCGACGTGGAGATTGAGGCGTTCAACCACAGTGACCCCGTCATACCTCTTGGTCAGGTCTTGGGTCTCGACAACTATCTTTCTGCCCATCTCCTCACCGTCGACTAAATCGCACAAAGACAAAACCTACCCCGGCAATAACTAGGAGTATAATTATAACCCCAACCCACCCCCAGACAGTTGGTGTCTCCACCGTAACCCTAATCTTAATATCGCCCTTGGTTTGCTTTCCATTGGCAGTAATAGTGATTTCGTAATCCCCGGCTATGGTCTTCGGCGGTGGCTTTATGTTGACCTCTACGGTTTGAGAACCGCTGGTATCCAGGGAGTCTATTTTTGTGGGGGTGAACTCGATTGTCCACCCGCTGGGTTTATCCGAGGAGAAGGTGATATTATCAATAGCCGCTGAGCCCTCGTTAGCTACAACTACCGAGAAGTAGTTATCCTTCCCGGCGGTAGCCGTGGTATTAAGGCGCTCATCGGGTGTAGTTAGAGACATTTCATACCTGGCGGTTACTACCGCCGTGAGTTGAATACTGCCCTTAATTTCGCCTGAGGTAGCCTCTAGGGTTATTTGATATTCCCCGGGCTCAGACATAAGCCAGAAGGGCGGGGCAGCGACAACGTTTATCTTTTCCCCGTAAGCCATTGGCTCAAGCCTGATGTCCATTATCTTCTTGTCTTTGGGGTAGCTGGGGGTGATGTATACCACCCAATCCTTGGGTCCGGTAGCCACCAGGGCAAAGACCCGAGCCTCACTCCCTTGGTAGCTCAACTGAACTTCAAACTCAAAGCTAGTCCCGGAGGTTCCCTCCAGCTTAGAGTAGGCGGCGGTCAGCTCAATCTTTTCTGGGGGAGGAGTTTCCCCCTGGGCTAAGACAGCAGGCGGGGAAATAAAAAGCAAGCTGACTAGTAATAGGTACAAACCAAATATCATCCGTGTCATCTTCATCGTCTTGCTCCTTTAATAGTGCTTGGTTTACCCAGTGAGAAGCTCCTTAAGCTTATTGGTGAAGGCTGGTAACACCTTTTTCCAGTCGCCCACCACGCCGAAGCGAGCTTCCCTGAAGATATTTGCCTCCGGGTCTTTGTTTATGGCGACTATGGTCTTGGAGCCGGAGCAGCCGGACATATGCTGACTGGAACCGGAGAGGGCTACGGCTATATAGAGTTCAGGGGTAACAATCTTACCAGTAAGCCCTATCTGCGCCCCGCCTGGCGCCCAGCCATTGTCGCAGGGAGGTCTGGTAGCTCCTACCGCCCCCTTCAGCATCCTAGCCAATTCCTCTAGCTGCTTAAAACCTTCGGCACTGCCAATGCCTCTACCACCACCGACTATCACCTGAGCATCCTGAAGCCTTATCCCCTCCACCTTCTCCACCACCTTCTCCACCACCTTGGTTCTTATTGCCGAGGGGTCTAGGCCAGCTTTAATAGTAATTACCTCTCCTTGCCTTGATTTGTCTCGCTCCAGGGGCATCATTGCCTTGGCTCTAACCGTAGCTATCTGGGGATAGGTCTGGCAGACGAAGGCAGCTTGAGCGTTGCCTCCGTAGACAGGCTTGGTCTGCAGCAGTAGCTTTGACGCGGGGTCAATAGCCAGCTCCAGGCAGCCTAAAGAGGCAGCCGTGTTCAGTCGGAAAGCTAGCCTGGGTGCCAGGTCACGGCCGATAGAGGTCTGCCCCATAATGAGAATCTGCGGCGTCACCTGGTTAACTACCTTTTCCATGACGAGTACGTAGGAATCGGTTTGATAATCCTGGAGCAGTGGGTCATCAACTACATAGGCTTTATCAGCGCCAAAGAAAATAGTTTCCTGAGCCAGGCTGCTTATACCACTGCCGACCAACACAGCGGATAGTTCCTGCCCCAGGTCATCGGCCAGCTTTCTACCACCGCCCAATAGCTCGGTGGAGGTTGACGCCAGTTTTCCTTCTGTAGCCTCGCAAAAAACCATAACACCTTTATATTCAGCCATAGATTTACCCCCTAATTATAGCAAAAGAATGTTAGAAACCCGTTAAGAACTCCTATAGTATTTTAGCCTCTCTGAGCTTCAGGGCTAGATTAACCGCCGCCTCCTCAGGGTTCTCCCCTTCCATAACCTCGCATTTGCCTTCCCGAACCGGCTGGAATAGCTTGAGCAGCTTGGTGCGCCTGCCGGCTGCCCCTATCTGGGAGACCTCGACCCCAATATTGGCTGGTTTCCAGATAATCGGCTCCTTCTTCTTGGCTGCCATAATCCCTTTTATGGTGGGGTAGCGGGGCTCACCAATCTCATTGCTTACCGTAATCAAGGCCGGTAAGGAGACCTCAACCACATCGTAGCCCTCATCAGTTTTTCGCTCTACCCTGGCTTTGCCATTGGTGATGTCTATTTTCTTGGCGAGGGTTATACTGGGTAGCCCCAGTATCTCGGCAACGCCCGAGCCTACCTGTCCCGCATTCCAGTCAGAAGCCTCCCGGCCGCAGAAGATGATGTCATATTCGCCTATCTTCTTGATGCTCATCGCCAGGGCATAGGCGATTGACCAACTATCACCCCCGTCAAAGGCCTCATCCTCCAGCAGGATGAGCTCATCAGCCCCCATCGCCAGCGGCTTTTTAACGATGTCCCGGAGCTGCTTTGTCCCCAGGCTTATAGCTGTGACTTTACCCCCTTTGGCATCCTTGATTCTTAGTGCTGCCTCTACGGCATATTCAGCATAGGGGTCAATTACCGGTGATACCCCGGGAGGCGGCACCACCTTATTGGTGGCAGGGTCAATCTTGAAACTGGCTGGCGGTGCCTCGGGGTCAATCACCTGCTTGATGCAGACAATCATATTCATAATGCCTATCCTCCTGTTTACCGCTTGCCTTGGGAAAAACCCAATTAACTAATTTAGCAGTGAAACCGTTGTGTGTCAAGTTGAACTTGGCTGGCAGTAAGGCTAAGGTTTACTACCCGGTCTATGCCACCCAGGTCAGGCACGACCTCTATTTTGCCATTGGGGAAAAGGGTGTGCAGGAAGGCGGTTACTGCTCTTTTCTGTCCCTGTCCAATCTCCAGAAGCAAAAAGCCGCTTGGTCGCAACTTGCCACCTGCCTGGCGGCATAGCTGACGTATCCTTTCCGTTCCGTCCGAGCCGCCATCAAGCGCCAATCGTGGCTCAAATCTGGCTGAGCCCATTCGGGCTAATTCCGATTGCTTAACATAGGGGAGATTGGCAATGATAAGGTCAACGGCCTCGGGTAGGGGGTCGAGCATATTGCCGTGGAGGAGGTGAACTTTATCTACCACCCCATGTTTTTGACAGTTAACCAGGGCGACCTCTAGGGCGGCGGCTGATATATCGGTGGCATAAATCTTGGCTTCTGGCAGGCTGAGTGCCAGGCTGATGGCTATTGCCCCGCAGCCGGTGCCAACCTCAGCTATGGTGGACAAAGGGTAATTTTGAGCCAGACCGAGAGCTGTTTCCACCAGTAGCTCACTTTCCGGTCGGGGGATAAGAACGCGGTGGTCAACGTAGAAGTCAAGCCCGTAGAACTCGCGGTGTCCGGTTATATAGGCTGTAGGCTCGCCATCTAGCCGGCGCTTGAGCAGGTGCCAGAAGGCTTCCTCTTGTTTGGGGCGTAATTCATGGTCAAGGCCTAGATATAACTGGGTTCGGCTTAGGTTTAAGGCATGCCTCAGCAGTAGCTCGCACTCCAGAGGGGCATCCTCAATACTATTTTCAGCCAGAATGCCCCTAGCGCGGCTAAGAACCTGTTTTAGGGTCAAGCCAGTTGCCTTTCTAGCTGTTTTGCCCGGTCGCTGGTGGCTATGGTGTCTATGAGCTCGTCAAGCTGTCCATCCAGGATTCGTGGTAGGTTATGGAGGGTCAGACCAATGCGGTGGTCGGAGACGCGGTCTTGAGGGAAGTTGTAGGTTCTTATCTTTTCTGCCCGCTCGCCGGTGCCAACCTGGGAACGGCGCTGTTTGGTAATTTCTTCTTCTTGTTTACGCTGCTCTAAATCTAGGAGTCGGGCTCGGAGCACAGCCATAGCCTTCTTCCTGTTCCTTAGCTGCGAGCGCTCATCCTGGCAGGTGCTCACTATGCCGGTAGGCAGATGGGTGATACGGACGGCGGTGGCGACCTTATTTACATTTTGTCCCCCAGCCCCCCCACTGTGGTAGAAGTCAATTTTCAGGTCGTCAGGGTTGATATTCACCTCTACTTCATCGGCTTGGGGGAGAACAGCTATGGTCGCGGTGGAGGTGTGAATCCTGCCTGAAGATTCAGTAATGGGCACCCGCTGCACCCGGTGCACCCCCCGCTCATACTTCAGACGACTGAAGGCGCCTTTACCTTTTATCTCAAATATAATTTCCTTAAAGCCGCCTATGCCGCTCTCATTACTATGAATAATATCTACTTCCCAGTCTTTAGTTTGGGCATAGCGGGTGTACATGCGGAACAGGTCGGCAGCAAATAGACTGGCTTCATCGCCACCGGTTCCGGCTCGGATTTCCATAATGATGTCTCTTTCATCATTGGCATCCTTGGGCAGGAAGGCGAGCTTCAGCTCGTGAAGTTGACGGTCTAGCTTTGTCTCTAGGTTTTCTATCTCCTGCTTGACTAAGGCGCTCATCTCTTCGTCCAGCCCACTGGCTAGCATTGCTCTTGTTTCCTCCAGTTCCTTGGAGGTGGCTTTGGATTGCCTATACTTGGTTACCAGGTCCTCAATGCTAGCCTTCTCCCGAGCCAGTGTCTGCCATTGCTTCAGATCAGTGGCTATCTTAGGCGTAGCCATTTGCTGGTCTAACTCTTGATACCGCCGCTCTATTTGTTCTAATCTATCCCACATAGTCGGTTTGCCCTGAGAAGATTATACCATAGGCATAGCTAGTGCTCAAACAGTTTAGAGTGAAATTGTTTAGCAACCTATCCCCCTGAACCCCCTTCCCTTATTAAGGGAAGGGGGGAATATTTAATTAAGAGAGGCGAAGCCTCTCTTTAACTCTCCTACTTTTGGGGGCGTCCAAGAGGGGCTGATGCCCCTCTTTCTCCTCCTCCCCCTCATGCTAAGAATACATCTCCCTATTATGGAGAGGGGGATAAAGG
>CAZYZL010000019.1:0-13424 GCA_964652005.1 uncultured Dehalococcoidales bacterium
GGGTCAATGCCGCGGAGTAACGAAACATGATAATCTGTGTCGCTAATCTATCTAAACTAGCTCAGGGGTATGTTCTGGCTTTAAATTTCTTCCCTTCGCCCCTTCTCTTGGGGGATTATCTTAAATCTCCCTAGCCAGCACCAGCCCCCATACCGTGGTGGCACCGGCTTCCTTTAGCGCCTGAGCACAGGCATCAAGGGTAGACCCGGAGGTGGAGACATCGTCTATGAGCAGAACTTGCTTACCCTCTAGCCTCCGGTCACGGCAGAGAAAGGCGTTGGCGACATTGCTCCGCCGCTCATCTACCGTTGATGTTCTGGCTTGAGGTGGTGCATATCTCTGCCGGATGAGGCAGTCATCTACTACCGGTAAATTGGTGAGCTTACCCAGCTCTTTAGCTAGTAAGCCGGATTGGTTGTAGCCGCGCTCCCTCAACCGTTTGTGGTGCAATGGCACTGGCACCAAAACCTCCCCGGGCACAGGGTTGCTGACCAGATAATCATTGAGCCACTGGGCGAGGAGCTCAGCTAGGGCTCTAATGTTTCCATACTTTAGCTGGTGAATAGCCTGGCGTATTGCTCCGTCAAATTGAAACGGGGAACGAATGCCATCTACCTCCGCCTGCCAGCCAACGCAATTAGAACAGAGTGTAGCGCTGGACTGGGGTCTGCCACACTTGGGGCAAAGCGGAGGCATAATCCTGTGTAATGACTGCCGGCAGGACGGGCAAATAAAATTTCCTTCCCTTCCACAGCCAACACACCAGCGTGGAAATAAGAAGTCTAGTGCCATCCCCTTGAATTTAATTAACTGAGGAAGCACCTTTTGCACCGGTTAATTTAAAGCTTCAGGGTGAACTGCTAGAATTTTAGTGGGAGCGGGCAGTGTGCAGTGTCCCGCTGATAATGGGTTCGTTGATATAAACATCGCCATTCCTGATTTTCAGATTAAAACCACAATCAGGATTGGTGCAAACCCATGCTTTGTAATGAATAGCTGCCCCTTGACTGCCAAAGTCAGACAGGGGCACTAGGTCTCCAGACTTACACTTCTGGCATTTGGGGAAATTGAATTGTTCCATGAAGTCCTCCTCCCAACCGAATTTAAATCTTTCGCAGTATACACTATGCTGTGGTTGTTGGCAAGGCTTATTTTAGAGATTGTCTAGCAACCTATCCCCCCAGCACCCAGAAAAATCTTTGATTTTCCTGGGAACCCGCCTGACCCCCTTCCCCTTGTCAAGGGGAAGGGGGTAAAGGGGATAGGGTTTATAAAAATCAAGGGGGTGAGGTGCAGAAAGTTGAGGTGTCACTAAGGTGTTGAACGAGTACAGTGCCTCCTATCTGCTTTTCTGATATGCTATAATTGGTCGATGTGAAGAAAACTATTTTTATCTCTGGCTCTGGCGTGCTTTATTGCTCTTATAGCCATATTCTTTGTCGATGGTTATATGGGCATCTATGATACCGTCTATATAACCACCGAGGAAATAGGCTGGTAATTCGGATGTTAATCAGTATAGGTATAATTTTAGCGCTGGCTTTTATCGGCTGGCTAATCTACAGGGCAGCCAGGAGAAAGTTAATTAAAGCCCATTTAGTGATGTACGGGCTTTCCTCCCTGGCAGGCATATTTACCCTTGCCTTTTTCCTAACTATGGATATACCGAGAATAATTAAGGTGCTAGTTTGCATTGTCTTGGGTGCCGTCTTAATATTCCTGGCGGCTTATTTACAACGGCGAAGGCAACCGGGCCAGCCTTGATTCTCCTCTTTAGGAGTTGTTGATTTGCTAAGAATAACACCTACCATGGCAGGGGAGCTAAAATACACTATTTCTAATATTGATATGGGGTGGGTAGGAATATTGGGCTCAGAAAAGGGACTGCTGTGCACTACCTTGCCCCAAGGCTCAGCCCAAGAAGCCAAGAAGCTATTAGGTGACAGGGTGAAGGATGCCACCTGGTCTGACGACCTCTTCGCCGACTTAATACAACGCCTGAGTAGTTACTTCGGCGGTCATCAGGTAAGCTTCCCCGACGAGCTTGACCTTTCCCAGGCTACCGCCTTTCAGCGCCAGGTATGGGAGATAACCAGGCTTATCCCTTACGGTGAGACCAGAAGCTATAGCTGGGTAGCTGAGCAGCTTGGCAAAGCTAGGGCAGGGCGGGCGGTGGGGCAGGCTCTAGCCAGAAACCCCCTGCCCATCATTATCCCCTGTCACCGGGTAGTGACTAAGGATGGCAAGCTCGGTGGCTACAGCGACGGACTGGAGATGAAAAAATATCTTCTTCGGCTAGAAGCTTCGGCTAATGATAGATAATCGCTTTATCTAATATTAATGGTAAATACCTTCTGGTCTAGAACCTCTTCTTCCCACGGTCGCTTGTAGACCAGGGTTATTTTGGTTCTTTCCGTCTTCAGTGCCTTAAACCGGAAATACTCCACCCCGCCAGCGCCAACCACACCCTGTTTTGCCTCCTTATATGTACTCTGACCACCCACAAGTTCTAGCATAGTCTCATCGTAGCTTGCCTGCCAGCTATAGCCGGTGGTAAGATTAGAACCGAGGGCGATAACAAATTCCTGATTAACGCCGATGTCTATTGTCTGCCCCGGGTCGGTATAGGTCTCAACCTGCCCAACGCAGCCCGCCACCAGACAGGTAGCTGCCACTGCCAGCAAAATCAAAAGCCTTTTCACTAAATCCTCCCCGTTATCAATTATCCACTATATCATAACGGAAAGGATAGGAAAAGGTTAGCCCAATTCGCCATTAAAAGAAGGCAACTCCGGCTTCTTCTATCAAGGCGGCTTCCAGAACAAGAAAGGCAGAAATAACGGCTAGTAGCTTTGGCAAATATCCCGCTTCGCTCTCAAATAACGCTCTTATTCTCAGGTTCAGGAAATTATCTTCATATTTCTCAATCAGTTTTTCATCAGTGAAGCTAAAGTATCTGTTGCCACCGATTATGATATGGTCTAACACCTTAATCTGCAGGATATTGCCGGCAAAGACTAGGTCTCTGGTTAGCTGCTTATCACTCCTGCTAGGAGTAGGGTCGCCTGCAGGGTGGTTGTGGGCGAAAATCAAGGCAGTAGCGTTATGGTTAAAGGCACCTTCTACAATCTCGCGGGGACGGATGGGTATACTCTCCAGTGTTCCCTCAAAGAGGTCGACGGTGTCAATAATCTGGTTTCGGCTATTTAGATAGATAACCTTGAATACCTCTTTCTTAAGGTCTCGCATTGAGTAGCAGAGGTAGTTGAAAATCTCTTTAGGGGATTTATAGACGGGCTGCTCAATAATCTTCTGTTTAAGAATCTCTGCCGGTAATTCGTGTAGGAGCTTGATACAAAATATAGAAAAGGAACTAATCCCAGCTTGCTCTAGCTCCTGGCGAGAAGCGGACAGGAATCCTCGCAGGTTTTTGAACTGTTCAATGCACTGTTTGGCTCGCTTCTTACACTCCTGTTCAGTTAACACCAAGCTTAACAGTAATTCAATAGTCTCTTGGTCAGTAAAACCCTCAAAACCTGACCGGATAAACCTCTCCTGCAGCCAGGTTAGAGGTCTTTGCCCCCTTACCTCGCTTGAAGCCATTTTCTACCTCTTCTGCCGTTTTATTGTATAGACAACTGTCACAATATAGCACAATCTATGCACAGTTGTCAATATATGTCAACATCAGTACTTAAAGTAACCTCAGCCAGGGATAGCGGCAATTCAACAAAGAATGTAGCTCCTTTCCCCGGTTTGCTTTTGGCACATATCCTTCCACCGTGCTCCGTTACAATACCATGACAGGCACTGAGCCCCAAGCCAGTCCCGCCTTTTTCGGCTCTAGTGGTGAAAAACGGGTCAAAGACCTTGTCAAGGTGCTCGGGAGGAATCCCGGGACCATCATCAGTAAACGAAATTCTTATATGGTCTTTTGTCTGCCGAGTCTTGATAATGAGCTTGCCCCCGCCGTGTGTCTCATTCATGACCTGTTCAGCATTCAAAATGATGTTCAAGAAAACCTCCTGAATCTGTTGAAAATCAACCATTATCTCGGGGAGGCTGGGGGTGAGGTCAGTTACAACTTCAATGTTACTTGTTTTAAGTTCATAAGCCCTTAATTCCAGAGCCTTTTGCAAAATATCATTGATGTTTGAATATTCCTTCTTTGGCTCACGGCGGCGGGCAAAGGTGAGAAGATTTTGTACCACCTTGGTTGCCCGCTGAGCCTCATTATTGATTATTTGCAAATCACGGCTGACTTCCTCATCGCTACTTTTTCTCAACAGCCGCTGGGCAAATCCCAGTATCCCGGTAAGGGGATTATTTATCTCGTGGGCAACACCAGCTGCCAGCTCACCAATAGAGGCTAGCCGACTGGAGAGATAAAGCTCCTGTTGTAGCCGCTTCTCCTCTTCCTCCGCCCGCTTGCGCTCGGTGATATCCTCCATAATTCCATCAAAATAAATAATGTTGCCATCGTCTCTCACCGCAACCTTTGTATCCGATATAACTATTTCAGTCCCATCCTTTTTCCTGAAAGGTAGCTCCTTTGTTACCTTCCCTTTAGCAGAAGCTATTTCCGCAAGAATCGCTTCTCTTTCTTCTGGCTGCACATACAGGTCAGAAACATTCATCCGCAGCAACTCTTCTCTGGAGTAGCCGGTAATCTCTTCCATGGCTGGATTTACTTCCAAGAATCTTCCGGCAGGTCCTGGTGTGCTTCTAAATACCCCTAATTTAACGTTGCTTACCAGACCTCTATATTTTTCTTCTGATTCCTGCAGTGCCCCCCTTACCCGCTTGCGCTCGGTGATGTCTCTTATTATGGCAACAACTCCCATGGTCTCTTTGTCACTATTCTTGAGCGGGTAATAGCGTACATTCAGGTATCTTTTACCGAGCCCCGGATAGGGGCGCTGCATCTCATACTCAACAGTTTCGCCCCGCAAGCAACGGTCAACGTTTGGCTTGACTGTCTTTCTGAACACCTCCTCGCCAAGTATCTCCACGGCAGTGTGACCAACAACCTGGTTCTGCGTCAAGCGGTTGTATCTCAGAAAAGTCTCGTTAGCGAAAAAATAAACATACTGGCAGTCCACAGCGGCGATTAAGTCCGTCGAACTCTCCACCGCCATCCTATACTTTAGCAGCACCCCCTCCACCCGCCTGTGCCCAGCTTCTGATGCCTCCAGTTCAGCAACTTGCTGGCGCAACATTGCCACCCCACTTATGAATTGCTCTTCTGTCTTGTAAACCTCCCTCATTTCTCACCTCCGAGTGATACGGAGAAAGCTATGGACGGCAGCAATAATGTCCGACTCACTAAAAGGCTTATTCATAGCCCCAAAAGGACCGTAAGCTAAAGCTCGCGCCATCATCTCACTATCGGGATAGCCGGTTATAATGGTTACCGGTAGCCTGGGCTCAATTGTTTTTATCTGGCGAAAAAGCTCAGCCCCATCCGTACCCGGCATTTTAAGGTCGAGAAAAACCAGAGCAAAGTCCCGCTGTTTCACCAGTTCCAATCCCTCAGCAGCAGTGCCAGCGGTTACCACGCGGTGCCCTAACTCCTCCAAGGTTTCCTTAAACAGTAACTGAACTACCTCCTCGTCATCAACAACAAGGATGTTTGCCTTTGCCGTGACCGAGTTTTGATGCAGCCACCTATCGATTGAGTCCGTATCAAATCGCCACTGGTTACCGACCTTGGTTGCTGGGATTTTGCCCTGTCTTAGTAGCCGATATACGGTCTTCTCAGTTACCCGCAAATAATCAGCCACTTCCTCAACCGTCATAAGCTTTGTCATACTGTCTCCCTTCTCAATTCCGGGACTTACTAAGGTCAATTTGTACTAATTAGTACAAATTGACCTTTATTGTCTACTATAGTCTACTATAGTTCAGGTTAATGTCAAGATGACGTATCCTACCTTTAAGTACTAACGTACTAGTCCAGATGGGGGACAACCTAATGTTTATGGGGGGATGGTAAGTCTTTACTGGTGGTAAAGGCTTGGGGGAAAGGCAGTTTGGCTCTATAGCGACTTCGTTTAGCCTCAGAGGTTCCTGAGGTTTTCAAGTTTAAGAAATCCACTTCGTATTCCTCAATCAGCCCCTCGCCAGCGAAACTATAATATCTATTACTGCCGATGATGACATGGTCCAAGACCCTCATCTGCATAATATTACCGGCGAAGACCAAATCCCTGGTTACCTCTTTATCATATTTACTGGGCTCGGGGTCGCCTGAGGGGTGGTTGTGGACAAAAATGAGAGAGACAGCATCATGTTTAATGGCGGCTTTCATGATTTCTCGGGGGTAAATGGAGCTGGCATTAACCGTCCCCTCAAACAGGTCGGCGATGTCAATAATCTGGTTCTGGCTATTTAGGTAAATAACCTTGAATAACTCCTTCTTGAGGTCTCGCATGGAGTGATAGAGATAATCAAAAATCTCTTTGCCCGATTTATACACCGGCTTATCAACAATTTGCTGTCGGAGAAACTCTGCGGCTACCTCCCGCACCAGCTTGATACCAAAGGCGCTATGAGGACCAATGCCTTCTATCTGCTGTAGCTCCTCAGCCGAGGCGGCCAGGGCTGCCCTCAGAGTTTTGAACCTCTTGATAACCTCCTTCGCTTGCTGCTTGCAGTCCTTCCGCGGTGAGCCCAAGGTCAGGAGCAATTCAATAATCTCGTAGTCATGGAATCCAGCCAGTCCTGACCTGAGGAACCTTTCCCGTAGCCTTTTTCTATGACCGGCTGATGCATCCTTCTTTACCATCAGCCTATTCCTCCGCTTCCGGTTGCAGGCTGGCTAGGATTTCTTGGGCTCGCTGGCGATAGCCATAGGCAACCATTATCCGGCAGGGGAAACTAGAAACGCCCATAAATGATATAGTGTCTGCGGGGTTGACCATAGCTGGAATGCCCTCCTGAAGGAGGATGTCCTTCCATATCTCAGCAGTTAGCTGGTCGGGAGCGGTGGTCAATAGCAGCCACTTTGGTCTAGTCACTCGGCACCACCCTTAGCCCCTCCTCCCCCACCATCTCCACCAGACGGTGGTGGAGTTCGGGGCAGTAGTTGGTGTATATATTGGACAGCCTGAGATTAATAATCTTCTCCCCATTGGTTACACACAGGCTTACCTCATCCTGTCCAGGGAAGCCCCTTAAGGTATCAATCAATTTATGCAGATAGGCGATATCACTCTCCTCATCGCTGGTCTGGCTGATGGTTATTACCAGTCGGCGACTTTCGACCGGTGTAGTGGCTGTGGTCGGCTCAGCTAGTACTGGTTCCCCCGGTTGGGCTGCTTCTGGCTCGTAGCGACGGACATACTGGCAGCTTAGCTGCACCCGGTCATCCCTCAGCCTTACCTTGCCTTCAACCAGTAGTATATTACCTTCCTGCCACAGGTCTCTAGTACCGGCATAGACCTTAGGCCAGACCATTACCTCCACCCTGCCATCGAGGTCTTCCAGCACCACGCTGGCAAAGGGGTGGCGCTCCCTAGTGAACGATTGATGGACTGAGGCTACCATTCCCGCCACCACCACCGTCTGTCCAGCCACCTCAGCATCAATATGACCGCAGAGGGTGGTATTCTCCGCAGCCACCCTGGTGGCAAATGCACTAAAAGGGTGCTCTGAGAGGTATACCCCCATCAATTCCCTCTCCCAGGCTAGCTTCTCCTTGATGGAGATGTCGGCAGCTTGCAGGTCGAGGCTGGGCATAGGAGCTGGCATTGTCTCACCCCACAGGTCAAACATAGCAGCTTGCCCTGTCTCCCGCAGATGCTGCTCCCGCTGGGCTAGAGCCATGATACGACCGAGGTTGTGGAGTAGAGTGCCACGGTCGCCCAGACAGTCCAGGACTCCAGCCTTGATTAAGCTTTCCATTGCCCGCCGGTTCATACCGCGCATATCAACACGGCGGCAGAGGTCTTCAATAGACTTAAACTGGCCACCCCTATTGCGTTCGGCAACCAGAGGCTCAACTGCCCCCAGCCCCACATTCTTAATCGCGGTTAGCCCAAAGCGGATGGCCGGGGTGTTGCCTTCACCACGCTCTATGGAAAAGGTAACCTGGCTCCAGTTTATATCAGGGGGTAACACGGTGATGCCCAGACGACGGCACTCGGCAACTGCCGTAGCCACCTTATCCAACTGGTCAGAGTTGGTAATCAGGAAGGCGGTGATATATTCCGCCGGGTAGTTTGCCTTGAGATAGGCGGTCTGATAGGCAATAAGGGCATAGCTGAAACTGTGAGCCTTGTTAAAGGCATAGCCAGCGAAAGGCTCAATGAGGGCAAAAACCTCGTCGGCTACCTCAGCGGAATATCCCATCTTCCTGGCGCCGGAAATAAAATTACGCTTCTCCTTTTTCATAACCCCGGGGATTTTCTTACCCATCGCCTTGCGGAAGATGTCAGCCTGCCCCAGGCTATAGCCGGCAAAGGCCTGGACAATGAACAAGACCTGTTCCTGATAAACAATTACCCCGTAGGTCTCCTCAAGGATGCTTGACAGTGCCGGGTGGGGGTAGCGAATGGGCTCAATGCCATGCTTGGCTTTGATGAAGGTTGGGATGTGCTCCATAGGGCCGGGGCGATACAGGGCTATCATAGCAGCGATATCGCTGAAGGTGGTTGGCTTAAGCTCCTTGATATACCGGCGCATGCCGGCTCCCTCCAGCTGAAACACGCCAGCCGTTTCCCCCGAGGATAAAAGGGCAAAGGTCTTGGCATCATCCATCGGAATTTGGTGCAGGTCAATATCAATGCTCCGGCTGTGGCGAATAATCTCTTTTGCCTTGCCCAGAATAGTCAGGTTAGCCAGACCGAGAAAGTCCATCTTGAGTAGCCCAATCTGGGCAATGTCTTCCATGGTGAACTGGGTCATAACCGTGGCTTCACCGTTGCCTTTGCTCACCCGCTGCAAAGGGACGTAGCTGGTCAGCGGTTCTCTGGAGATAACCACACCGGCGGCGTGAGTGCTGGCATGGCGAGCAATACCCTCCAGCCTCCGGGCGGAATCAATCAGGTTGCGAACGATATTATCATCCTCGTAGATGGTGCGCAGTTCACTATTCTCATCCAGAGCTCTATGCAAGGTCATCCCCGGTCGAAACGGAACTAGCCTGGCGACGCGGTCAACATCACTATAGGGCATACCCAGAGCCCGACCCACATCTCTAAGCGCTGCCTTGGCGCCTAAGGTGCCAAAGGTGATAATCTGGGCGACATGGTCTTTGCCGTATTTCTGCGATACATAGGCAATGACCTCATCACGGCGGTCATCCTCAAAATCTAAATCTATATCTGGCATCTCCTTGCGCTCCAGGTTGAGGAAGCGCTCAAAGACCAGTTTATTCTCAATAGGGTCAACCTCGGTGGTGCCCAGGCAACGCAGGACAATGCTGGCAGCAGCACTACCTCTAACCCCAAATAGAATGTTGTGCTTTTTGGCAAAGGAGATAATGTCCCAGACAACCAGGAAGTAATTGGCAAACTGGGTCTGTCTTATTACCTCCAGCTCATAGTCCAGACGCTGCTTTATCTCCGCGGTGGGCTGGGGGTAGTATTGAAGCAGGTTCTGATAACAGAGGTCAGCCAGAAACTGGTCGGCAGTCTTGCCTTGAGGCAGGTCTATCTCAGGGAGGTGGAGGCGACCAAACTCAAGTTTGAGATTGCACATATCAGCAATGCGCTGGGTATTCTCCAGCGCCTGAGGAATATCCTGATAAAGCTCTGCCATCTCCCCGGGGCTCTTGAGGTAGTAGAAGTCGCCAGCCATCTTTATTCGCTTCTCATCATAGATTGAGGAGTTGGTGCCGATACACAGCAGCAGGTCATGAGCCGAGGCATCCTCCCGTTTGATATAGTGGACATCGTTGGTCGCCACCAGTGGTATATCAAGCTCATTGCTCATTGAGATGAGACCCTGGTTTATTTGCTCCAGTTCAGCAATGGGATGCCTCTGTATTTCCAGGTAGAAATCGCCGAAGGTCTGCTTATACCACAGAGCAGCCTGCTTCGCCTCTCCAAGGCGCCCCTCCAGAACCAGGCGGGGAACCTCACCGGCAATACAGCCGCTGAGAACAATGAGACCGTGGTGGTGCTGCTCAAGAAGCTCCTTATCCACCCTTGGCTTATAATAAAAGCCCTCAAGGTTTGCCTTGGTGGTGAGCTGGATTAGATTGCGGTAGCCGGTCTGATTCTTGGCTAGCAGAATGAGGTGGTAATTGTTTTTATCACTGACTTCGCGACCGAAGCGACTGTTCGGGGCAACATAAACCTCGCAGCCAATAATGGGCTTGATGCCTGCCTCCCTGACGGCAAGATAGAACTCAATAGCGCCATACATCACCCCGTGGTTGGTGAGCGCCAGACTATCCATCCCCAGCTCTCTGGCTCGTTCCACTAGCTGGGGGATGCGGCACATGCCATCGAGGAGGCTATACTCGGTATGGACATGGAGGTGGCTGAACATGGCTTTGCCCTATTATAGCACAGGGTTGGCTTTTTGGAGTATGCTTTTAAGGCATAACGGCTCAGAAATTAAATACAAAACTTATTTTGACTACTTATATTTTTATTTTTAGCCCTGAAAGTGTAAAATCTTAATGGATGAAATGAGGACTTTTGGTATTGCCGCTAAATGGCTATTCATGCTTTGTCTGCCTATCTTATTGCTAACCGCCAGCATAGGCTGGGTAGCGAATAGCCTCTGGCTGTATAAATATGGCTTTGAAAAATATAACATCAGCCAGGCTACTGGCTTGGCTGATTCTGAGCTAGAGAAGACAGCCGGCGGGCTAATCAGCTATTTCAACTCCGATGAGGATTATATCAGCCTTACGGTAGTAAAGGATGGCGAGCCATTTGTCCTGTTTAACCAGCGGGAGGTAATTCACCTTAAGGATGTCAAGGGGTTAATCTGGCTGGATTACTGGGTTTTACTGGGGACGCTGGTTTATGTTCTGGCTTATGCCGGGGTTTGCCTCCTGTGGCGGAAGCAGAAATACTGGCGAAGGCTGGCGTGGGGGGTGGTTGGTGGGGGTGGCATCACCCTAGCCCTGATGCTGGCTCTGGGGCTGGGGATACTCTTTGGCTTTAGCCAGCTTTTCTGGCAGTTTCACCTTATAAGCTTCTCCAATGAGTTCTGGCTGCTTGACCCGACCAAGGACTACCTCAAGATGCTGTTTCCCGACGGCTTCTTCTACGATTTACTCTGTGCCGTTGCTCTGGGGACAGCTGGGCTGGCGATAATTCTGGGTGGAGTGGCTGGGGGTTATATACGTTTTACCAAAAGACGGACGACGTCTTAATATATTGACTGGTCATAGGTTTTGCGGTCAAACCTCCCACACCACTCTGCCATCAATAATGGTCATCTCCACCCGAATATCCTTAATCTGCTCGGGGGACGATTTTAGGGGGTCAGCGCTTAATACCACCATATCAGCCAGCTTACCCGGAGCGATGGAGCCTTTTATCCCCTCTTCAAACGAGGCGTAAGCAGCGTTGATAGTATACATAGCCAGTGCCTGTTGGGCTGAGATACATTCCTCGGGTAATAAAGGCTGCCCTGATTTCGCCCGCCTGGTGACGGCGGCATATATCCCAACCAGCGGGTTAGCCGGGGCTACTGGAGAATCTGAGCTAGCAGCAACCATCAGACCACCACCGAGGAAGGATTTAATCCGGGATAACCACCTTAGCTCGGTGGGGGGAAGGGTGGCTAAATATCGCTCACCACTATAATAGATAAAGGGGGGCTGGGTGACCACCATAGCTTTAAGCTTGATTAGTCGCTTGAGCAACTCAGGTGGGCACTCAGAGCAGTGCTCCAGGCGGTGGCGCCGCCCGGCTAAGGGTTGCTGGTTACCGACATATTCCAAGGCAGCGATGGCTGCCTCCAACATGCTCTGCTCAACGCAATGGATAGCTAGCTGAAACCCAGCCCGGTGGACGCTGAGTGCCTGCTGGTTTAACTCGGATTGTGGCGGCTGTAACTGCCCCGTGGTTTCATTCAGCAACATCTTTACTCCACCCAGGCGCAACCAACTATCGCCCGAGCCAAAAGCCAAACCTGCCTCCTGAAACTGGCTTAAGGCGTCAATGCCAAACATCATAAACACCCGGCTCTGGAGCTTACCGCTTTCCTTAAACCGCTTCAGGGTTTGCCACCGGGCAAAATCATTGGTGGCGGTAGCCTCCTGTAGCGAGGTAATGCCCATAGACAGGTAATGCCGATTGGCTAAGGCTATGCCGTCAGCTGACTCCTTTTCGGACAAAGGCGGCAACACCTTCTCCCTGATATAGCCCAGCATCTCAAAAAGAAGACCGCTTGGCTCCCCAGTGGCAAGGTCTCTATCAATAAGCACGCCGGCTGGTTCCGGGGTTTCCCTAGTAATACCAGCCAGGGAGAGTGCCAGGCTATTGAGGACGCAGGCATGCAGAGAGCGGTGAGATATGACTACCGGGTGCTCGGGTGCTGCCTCATCTATATCCCAGCGATGGGGATGCCGTTTCTCAGCCAGGTAGAACTCATTGTAATCGGTGCCGGTGAGCCAGTTGCCCGGTGGAATGCTCCGGGCATGGCGGCGGATAGCTGCCTTTATGTCAGCGATAGAGCTGACCGATGACGGGCTAAGGTCGAGGCTACGCAGCTTTCTGATAAAGGCGAAGATATGGCAGTGAGCATCATTAAAGCCGGGCACCACCGTCCTGCCGTGGCAATCAATTATTCTGGTCTTTGCCCCCTTAACCTCCCCTAACTCTTCATTGCCGGCAACCAGCAAAATCCGGTTACCCTTGATTGCCACCAGCTTAGCCGCCGGGCAAGCGGGGTCCATGGTTATCACATTGGCATTCTTAAGGATAAGGTCGGCTGACATTTTTTGTCTACCTCACCCCCTTAGACATTTACTTACTCTAGTACAGTAATCATGGGTGTTTAAGAGGGAGCTTTGACCTGATAGCTACAGAGTAGTATACTACTGGCAGCCTGGGGCGACAACAGAGACAAATATGAATATAGAACAGCTAGCCGAGAGGCTAGTTTTGTGGATAAGAGACAAGGTATCGGCTGCCGGGTGTAAGGGGGTGGTGCTGGGCTTAAGTGGCGGAGTGGATTCCTCGGTAACAGCAGTGTTGTGCCACCGCGCTTTTCCCCACAATATGCTGGCAATGCTCATGCCCTGCTACAGCAATCAGCAGGATATAGAGCATGCTCAGGCGGTGGCTGACAAGTTTTCCATTCCCATCAAGACGGTGGTGCTTGATGATGCCTTTGATACCTTGCTTAAGGTATTGCCCAATGACATGGCAGAGCCTGATGTCAGCCGTGTGGCTAAAGCCAACATCAAAGCAAGGTTGAGAATGCTCACCCTCTACTACTTTGCCAATCAGCTT
>CAZYZL010000020.1:0-13094 GCA_964652005.1 uncultured Dehalococcoidales bacterium
AGCCGGTGCACAGAGCTTCATCAACATACTTCGCCTTCTTCCTGATTTTAACCTTAAAATTGCCGATACAGCCCGAGACTTCCTCCACCTGGCTATAGGTCAAAAGCTCAATATTGGGATGAGAGCCAACATCGCTCATCTTGGGGGTCAGGATGCAGGCGGAGCAGTCAAGGGTGGGGAAGGTCTTATCAAGCTGAATCATGTGCCCACCAATGGATGGCTCACGTTCCACCAGGTAGACTTTATAGCCGGCGTTGGCAATATCCAAAGCCGCCTGAATGCCAGCAATGCCACCACCAACGACTAGGGTATTTGGATTGATGGGCACCTCCATCGCCTCAAGAGGTTGGTGATAGTAAACCCTCATCACCGCTGCCCGTATAAGCTCCTTAGCCTTCTCCGTAGCCCCATCCTCATGAACCCAGCTACAGTGCTCCCTGATGTTAGCCATCTCAAAGAGATATGGATTTAGCCCGGCGTCACGGCAGACACGGTGGAAGGTACGCTCATGGAGGTGAGGTGAGCAGGAAGCCACTACCACCCGGTTTAGCCGGTATTCCTTAATATCGTTCTTGATAAGTTCCTGCCCCGGGTCGGAGCACATAAACATATAATCGCGGGCTACCACCACACCACGAAGGGTGGCAGCAAACTTCACCAACTCTTTCACATTAACCGTGGCGGCGATGTTAGCCCCACAGTGACAAATATAAACCCCGATTCTTCTCTCCATCTAAATTACCTCGCTGACCAGCTCTGAGATATCCCTAACCTGTAAGACGCCCTTCTTGTTCATGGTGAGGAGGCTATCGGCAAAGTTAATTAAGCAGTAAGGACAGGAAACAGCCAGTACCTCGGCGCCTACCTCAATGGCTTGCTCTATTCTAAGGTCGGAGAGCCTCTCCCCTTTCTTGGTCTCCATCCATATTCTTCCTCCACCGCCCCCACAGCAGACACTTTCCTCACGGCAGTCAGCAAGCTCAACCAGCTCCAGTCCTGGGATACTCTCCAGCACCTTTCTTGGCTGGTCATATATTTTATTATGCCGCCCCAGGTAGCAGGGGTCGTGGTAGGCGACCTTTTTGAGCAAAGGCTTCTTCAGCTTCAGCCGCTTGTTCTCTATTAATTCCACCAGGAGTTGAGTAGTGTGGAGCACCTCAAAATTCCCGCCAATAGCGGGGTATTCATTCTTAAAAGTGTGGTAACAGTGAGGTGAGGAGACGATAACCTTGGTAACACTATGGCGTTTAAAAGTTTCAAGATTGGCTTGAGCCAATCTCTGAAACAGTTCCTCCTCCCCTGCCTTACGGGCACTTTCCCCACAGCAATTCTCTTCCTGTCCCAGGATTGCGAAATCAACCCCAGTTTTATTTAAGACATTAACTGTAGCCAAAGCTATCCTTTTCGCCTGTGGGTCATAAGCTGGGGTGCAACAAGGGAAATAGAGGAATTCGGTGCCGGGGGCAAAAGTCTTTACTCCGAGGTTTTTAGCCCAGTCCGCCCTCTTCTCCCGTGCCTCCCCCATTGGGTTGCCCACCGTCCCCAGGCTTACCATTACCGTTCTAAGACTTTTGGGGCTTGCTGTCCACTGACTCCCAATGCGGCGTAGAGCTCTCATTATGTCAATAATCTCCACCCCGCGGGGGCATTGCTCCACGCAAGCACCACAGGTGGCACAAAGCCAGACATCCTCACTCTCAAGCTCGACTAGACCAAGCTGAGCTCCGTGAATCAGCCTTCGGGTAAGGAAGCTGCGAACCAGATTCCAGGGGCAGGCGCCAGTGCATAGCCCGCACTGGTAGCAGGACTTAAGGGCTTCTCCCCCAGCCTCAATTACCGCTTCGGCGGCTTCGGCAAACGGATTTATCACTGCCATGGTAGTTAAACCTTGACTTCCGGGATAGTAGCCAGCGGTATCTCTTCTTCCAGGCTCCTGCCGGGAACATAATTGAGCGCCTTCTGCAAGCCGTCACCCACCGTCTGAAAGATGGTGGTCAGGGGTATGTTTCGGGGGCAGGCACTCTCGCACATTCCACAGCCACAGCAGGAGATGGCGACATGGTTCAGTCGGGTGAGATGGTAAAGGAGTATCTCTGTAGGCATTCGTAATGCCCCCTCCCGGTCTGCCCATCGGTAGTAGCGCTCCGATTCAGGTTCAAAGGTATCGGTGCGGAAGAAACACACCCGGCAGTAGCAAAGCGGGCAAGCGGAGGAACAAGCGTAGCACATGATACAGGTGTTCAGACAGTCGGCAAAGTCAACGATGGTCTCCATCTTGCCACGAAACTCAGCGAAGACCTGCTCCCGTGCCTTAGTGCGGCTAACCAGCAACCGGTCAATAGCCGATTGGCGGTCTGTGGCTTCCTTTATCTCCAAACCGAGTTTCTCGGTTAGTTTACTCTCCAGGCTGAAGAAAACCCCGTCTTGCATCCCGAACAGTCCCAGGGTTATATCTGCCAGGAGGGGAGTAAAAGAGTTACACATTCGGCATGCTGGGCGTAGAGAGATAGGCAGGGGCTTGGCATCAGGTTCAGCTATACTCTGGCGCATGTCATCCAGCACCTTTGCCCCCTTCTTTCCCACCACGCCTTTCATCTTGTCTATCAGCTTGGCGTAGTCTTCCACTTCATAGGTTCCAAGGCAATCGGTCCCGATGATGGTGACGTTTTCCAGGCTCGCCTGCCCCAGCTTGACCAGTTCAATGAGCGCCCGAATTTCGCATGGCTTCATTACTGCCCCCAGCTTCTTTCCCGGATGGTCAATGGTGAGCTGGGAGACAATGCTGGCCGAGCTCACTGGCAACACAGCGGAGAAGGGGTTAGCTTTGTCAAGATGAGCCGGGTTACTTACTAAGGTCTGAGCCAGGGTCCGACCGTGCGAAATTTCCAGAGGCACCAGCAAATAATCAACCAGCCCTTGTGTCAAAAGCTTGGTCAGGAAATCCCTTGACGCACCTAGAATGTCTTTTTCTGTCTTCAAAACAGCTCCTACCTTTTTCATGCTACCTTCTCTTTTTTGGGCTTAGCTTCAATACCGGGCGGCTGACAGCCTATTGTTTCCTGCCAGACCTGCCACGGCTTCCGCATCGGGTTGGGACCCTTTGCCCGCAGTTCGTCCACCATTTGCTGTATTGTTTGGCTGAACAGTCCACCTTCGCTGGCATCAATCCAGCGCAGCCAGACACGCTCCTCATCAATACCGACCTGACGGAGGACATTCTTCAAAACCTCCACCCGACGCATAGCCTTATAATTACCGTCCTGGTAATGGCAATTCCCCAGGTGACAGCCTCCAATGAGCACTCCATCTGCTCCATCAAGCAAAGCCTTAAGGACATAGACCGGGTCAAGGGAGCCACTACACATAAGGCGGATGGCTCGCACATTCGGCGGATAGTGAAAGCGGGAAGTCCCAGCCAGGTCAGCGCCTCGGTAAGCGCACCAATTGCATAGAAAAGCTATTATCTTTGGCTCAAATTTCGTCATCTTACCTCTGCCTCAAAGGGTTGCCGGGTAGGACAGGATTATTTCTTCCCGTATAGTCGCTTCCATCCATCTGAGTGGGATAGAACTCCAGGCTCACAGGCGGCGACACAGGGTGGGGGTTTCTCCCCGTAGCCAGGTCGGCAGGGAGCACAGGAATACCTGAGCTTCTTACGCTCTTCATGTCTCACTTTGACCACCGGCTCATCCCGGAAGGGGTCATATTCATCCTCGCCGACCTCTAGGACATTGGCTGGGCAAACCTCTACGCATTTGCCACAGCCATCACACTTATCAGTGTCAACGGCAAGGAACCAATCACCTGACCCATCTTTGAAACCATAATTGGCTAACACTTCTTACGCCTTTCTCGCGCTTTTCACCCTGCCTCTTTCCAGCATAGCATTAGCAAACAGGGCAGCTCCAATCCCACCAGCGATCTGGGTGTCAAAGGGAAGACCCTTTTCACGCATCTTTGGGTCATACCACACTGCCTCCACAGTATTGAACCCTATTTCCTTCTCCAGCCTCTTTACCACACCAATGTTCTTGGCTATACCGCCGGTAATGGCAAACTTCTCCTCCACACCGAGGCGGTTCAGCAGCTCTGTTATCCGGTGAGCCATGGCAGCACAATAAGCGGCTATAATCTCATTCTCAGGCTTTCCTTCCTGCAATAAGCCAACGACCTCGGTCTTGGCAAATACTACGCAGGTGCTGCTTATCATGGGTGGCTCTTTGTCAATCTGGAAGGAACGGGAACCAATCTCCCAAACGGGAACCCTGATGAGGTCGGCAAATACCTCCATCCCCCGCCCGGTTCCAGCGGCGCACTTATCATTCATCATGAACTTTAGCACCTTGCCCCTGTCATCGCAACGGATAGCCTTACAATCCTGACCACCCATGTCCATCACTGTCCTCACCTCAGGACCGTACATAAAGTTAGCCCCCCTGGCGTGGCAGGCAATTTCAGTTATCGTCTGCTGAGCCATAGGGACATTTACCCTTCCATAGCCGGTGCCGATGCAATAGTCAATGTTATCCACTTTAAGGTCGCTACCTTCCAGAGCCATGTTCATACACTTCCAGGCACTCTCAGGGCTGTCAGAACCGGTACGGGTATTGCTATAGGCATAAAGCTGACCATCAACCATGACTACTGCCTGCGAGCTAACTGAGCCAACGTCAACCCCACCGGTAATAAACTTCCCCTTTCGCCAGTCAATGCCCGGATTTACCCACGAAGTCTCCGGCCATCTCCAGTATTCCACTTTCTTGGCCTCAACCATTGCTGTTTCCTCCTTTTAGTATTTAAGCCTTCCCCTCTTCGATGGTCTTCTTTTCTACAACCTTTGCCTCTACCTTTTCCTCAAGAACTCCGGCGACGGCAGCGGCAGCAGCACCTAAGGCACCAATATATTCTGGGTCTTTCGGTACCTTAACCTCGGCACTGAGGGCCTGCTTCAAGGACTCCACGAAGCCGGTATTTTTAGCCACACCACCGACCATGACTATGTCATCCTCCAGCCCGACAATACGGGCAACAGAGCCAATCCTCCCCGCTATGGCATCGTGGACAGCCCGGGCAATGTCGTGCTTTGGCGTCTTCTGATGAATCAGCGAAACCACCTCAGACTCCCCAAAGACAGCACACTGGGCATTCATCGGGATGGAGCGCGTCGATTTGATTGACAGCTTAGCCATCTCCTCCACCGGTACCTCCAGCGCCCGAGCCATGGTGTCAACGAAGGTGCCGGTACCAGCAGCACACCTCTCATTAATGGCAAAGTCGAGAACCTTTCCTTCGGGGCTAATCTTCATTGCCCTACCCTCCTCACCCCCGACATCAATGATGGTTCTTGCCGAGGGGATAAACTGAATTACTCCTCGGGCATCAGCGGCAGCATCGGGGATGACGCCGTCAGCGAAGGCAACCCTTGAGCCAGAACTGCCGGTAGCTACCACTCGGGTAACATCTTGCCGCTTCAGCCCGGCTTGCTTGAGCACCTCGCCATATAACTTCTCCGCCGCCTCGCCTTTGTTAATGCCGGATGGTGCCTCCCCCTTGGCTAACATGGTGCCATTCTTAGTGATAACGGCATGTACATTCTTGCCGCCTACATCTATTCCTGTGACTATCATTCTGTTCCCCCTTTCTCTAAGTCTATTTAATCAGCCACCTTCTTGAGTCCAAGAGTCTCAGTGACGAAAAGGTCAATAAGCCTTGTGGTTCGGCCTTCGTCAAACTCTCTCTCGTCAGCCATATTACCCTCAAAGGTCATCACCGGTAGCCTCATGTTCTGCAGGGCTATCTTCATCTCCATCTGGTGCTGGGCTGTGCCCTCACAACCCCGGTTAAGGTGTATTATCGCCGCATCACACTTCCACTGTTTGGCTATCTTGGTTACGATGTCGTTCTTGTACTTGGCTCCATAAAACGGCGCCCACATAAGCTTGCCTTTAAGCTCACCCTCAGTTAGCAGCCTCAGGGCATGGTCTCGGTCTTTAATGGTTATGCCCTGCTCCTCAAGGGTGGGATAAGGCACCACTTTCCCCTTGTCATCTATTTCCCACCACCCAATCAGGGAGAAGGTGTAAAGGCTGGCTATAGAGACCACGCCATACTTCTCCAGGTAGCGGAATATGCGGAGGAAACCCCACGGGGGCTGACTATCACCCAGCATCCGGCATTGCTCGTCGCCCACAGCGGCGATTTTGTTAGCCACCCGGTCTTTCACCTCGGGATAAAGCTCGTTCTTATAGAAGTGGGCGATGTCTTTGTTTGACTTTTCCAGGGTTCCCAGCACATATAGCGAGAACATCGTCTTTTCGTCCAGTGGCGCCGGGATAGCCTGGTTGAGCGCGCAGGTCTTTGCCCAGTAGCAGGCAGAATCATAGGTATTGTAGACATTCTGGATGAGCTTCTCATCGTCCACCTTTCTCCCCGTGACCCTCTCCACAAACTCAATCCCGTCGTAGAGCTGCTCCATCACATAGTTTATCTGTCGCTCGCCTATTTTATCGAAGGCACCGACCCCGACGTCAAAGCAGAAGAAGGGTATATCGCCGCCCTCCATTTCACTAGCTACTTGAAGCCACTTGGCATGCGAGCAGCAAATGTGGTTCTGAAAGATGAAGTCTGCCTTAGGCCATTCTCCACCGAAGGCAAATTCATTAAGTACTATAGACCCCCAGTAGTTACGCAGGTAGGCGCATAGGTCTCGGGCACAGCCCCACTTGCCTTCGGCTGCCTCCTGATATTTAACCTGCAGTTCAGGATTAGCTCCAACGCTGGCTCCATAGGGCTCCTCGGTAAGAACGTGCACTTCACCCTCTAGTGCCTGGGGAACAGCGTCAAAACTCCAGGCGCCACCCTCCCAGCGCAGAGCCTCCCGTTTATGCGCCTCCATATAGTCCTGATAATACTTCATCCTCAGCTCTTTAGCTCGACCCCAACAATCTAAACCCTTGGTTTTATACTTTGCCATCTTCTTTCCCCCTTAATCTAAAAGTTTTTTAAACGAATAATTCCTCAGCCTTTATCTGCTCCATAAACGCCTCTACCCTGACGCGGAATTGGCCTACGGGAACAGTGACCTCAAATTCAAGGAAATAGCACGGAATGCCATTATCTTCAAGATACCGCCTTAAGCTTGGGATATCAAGCTCATGGGGGTCACAGAACTTCTGCTGAATCAGGATTGCCCCCTGAACCCGGTAGTCACGAGCCAGTTGTAGAATATGTGGAAAGCGTACTCTAGAGCAGTCCTCTATTCCCCAGTCCTTGTTGGGACAGGGTATGCGGTCGCAATATCGGTTGGCAATAGCCTGAAGCCGGTCCTTATTAGGAACAACCTCATCCCAGAAATACCTTGAACCGGTGCAGTGGTCCTCAATAACGAAGGTGCCTCCTATTGATTCTACCATCTCCATAAACGGACGGTCATCGTTCTCACTGCCAACACTCATCAGCCGAACCCCGGTGTTGCGGTTAAGCTTGCGCTTGGGAAGCGCCTGGAGGAGCTGCTTCAGTAACTCACTATGCTCTCTCTTATCCATAAGCTGGCTGGCCCAGACCATGGTCATAGCTTCGGTGCCAGTGATAGGCGGATTATCCTGCTTGCGGAATTCATAGACCTGCTTCATCAGGCGCCGGCTAGTGTTCATGATATCTATTCCCCGGTCCAGGTCTTTGTTAGTTATAGTTTTCCCTGCCCATTTCTCTAATGCCTTCTTGAAATCGGCAAGCTCTCCATGCAGGAAGGTCTTGGCTCTGGGGCTGCGCACTGCATTGGGCATAACGAACCAGTAATTCCATGGTGTTGGTACATGGATTACCCAGGCGCCAAAAGCCTGGCGCATATGGAGACAGGCATTGGTTTCCATTATCCCGTCCAGATAATCGTTATACTTCCCTTTCAGCCCTTGATTTAAGCAATCGCGAGAGAAAGGACACCACATGTCAAACATGTGTGGTGTGGCTAGGGTAGGAGGCTCATGACCACCCAGTATACGAATGGGAAGGGTATCTGCGGCATATAGAACTTCTTCCGGGGCGTAAGTACACATACAGCCAACCACCTTCCCTCCTGTTCTCCGTTTCCAGTCCTTGGCATATTCATGCCGCAACTCCCAGACGTCGCTAAACTGTTTTAAGATTTCTGATGCTTCCACTCGTTTCTCCTTTTATTAATTTTCAAAAGTTCCTCGCCTTAGCCAATAACTACCTACAGTACTCTCCAAATACCGAATCAAAGTACTTATTAGCCTTATCGGCGAGCAAATCGCGGTATTCACGAAATAGAGCCGCAGCCTTGGGTCGTAGCCAATTCTCGGGCAAGAGCTCCGTAGGCAAGTCAGGGTCAAAGAAGGGCAACTTGCGGTATTCGTGGATTAGGCTAAATCTCTCCACAAAGCACTCGCTGGGTTCAATAGGTGCGCTGGCTCGTAGACGCCTCAGGTGGTCTTCTAGCTTGGGCTGGTATTTTTCGATAAAACTGGCATATTTCTCATGTATCCGGCTTAAATCCCAACCCAGGGATACTATCTTTTTAGGGTCGGTAAAGCCCTGGCTTCTGGCTTGGAAGATTTGAACGTAATCCTTGACCTGAAGCCTGTCTACTAAATCCTCTACTTCTTTGGTCAAGTCATAAGGTGAAATCCAAGTAGCCTCGCTCAAGCTACCATATCCCATCCAGGTCAACTCAAGGCGTAGCCTATCCCTCGCCTGGCGTCTTTGTTCGGGAATAGAATAGGTGACGATGTTCCAGGTTCTCTCCCAATGGGCATTCTTTCGCTCGAAGATGCGCTGGGCTCCTTTGGTCAGCAGGCTATGCCCCTCCTCGGTTAGCGAATAGTAGCTCTTGCGCCCTACCCGCCTTACCTTTAACAGGCCAGCGCGGCACATCCTTGACACCGCTGACCGCACCGCTTGCTGGGACAGACCAAGATTGCTGAGCAGCTTTATCAGGCTACCGATGCCAATCTCGGCTCCACGGTTAAGGAGATAGTCGCCGTAAAGGGTCAGCATGGCTGCTTGGGGGCGAAGAATACCACTAGACAACCGCTTGCCTCCAATATGTCATTTAATTTATATGACGTAATTTTTACGCCATAAATAATTTTATCACACATTGGTCGGACTGTCAATAGTTTTAAGGGGAGATTATTTAGCAACCTATCCCCCTGCCCCCTTTGAAGGAGACTAACTTAACGGGGCGTCTAAGAGGGGTGTCAACCCCTCTTTCTTCTCTTCCCCCTCATGCTAAGAATACATCTCCCTATTATGGAGAGGGGGATAAAGGGGTCCCCACGAAATCCTGATTTCGTGGGGTAAGATTAAGGGGGTGAGGTTGATAAACAATTTATCAGGAAGAAATCCCCATTGACCGGGGTGAAAAGACGCCCAGATTTTGATTCTGGTGCGTTAATCTTGACAAATTGAAATAGGTTGTTATGATTTGATTATAAAAGCCATTCTCCTCTTAACAGTTTTTACCCTCTTAATTGTGTCTCTAGTGGCTTGCTCCAAATCGGAACCTGCCCCCAATCCTCAGCCTGATATTCCCCAATATACCACCGACCAAGTTATTGCCGTTGCGAAGGATTTTAGCCCCGAAATACCCGCAGGTTATGAGTATGCTTGTAAAAGTTTATCTTGGACAGCCACTTACATCGGGCAAGGCACTTGGGTAGTAACAAAAATCTGTATTGATAGTTTGGGTGTTAGGCGGGGTTTTCTCAGAACTTGGTATTTCTATGAAGATACTGGCAGATTCGCCGTTTACCAGCAATAAAATAAATTTAATACCTGCTGGGTTTCGGGATAAGTGGTTCTCATCTGTTTTCTATATTGTGCAATTAATTTTCCAATGTTATGTAAACTGACTTAATTGGTTAACTGGGCTCGCCAGGATTCGAACCTGGGACCAAGCGGTTATGAGCCGCCCGCTCTGCCGCTGAGCTACGAGCCCTCGGCGTTTAAAAGCCAGCCTTCTTCAGGTGCTTCCCCACCCTGGCTAGCAGTTCCTTAGGGCTAACTGGCTTGTCAATATAATCCTCGGCTTCAAGGGTGAAGCCTCGGCTAACCGGAATTGAGGTTTCTATGCCCTTGACGGCAAAAGCGGTTAGCATCAAGGTTGGAATTTTGCCAAGTTGGGGGTCTTTTTTAAGCTGCTCAGCAGCGGTAAATCCATCTTTAACTGGCATTATTACATCCAGGAGGATTAAATCAGGTTTTTCCTCCCTTGCCTTTCGCAATCCCTCATCCCCATTGTAAGCCACGATTACCTCGTAGGGCTTACTTTCCAAAATAACCTTTGTTGCCTCAACAAAATCAATATCATCGTCAACAAGAAGGATTTTGGCTATCTTTCCCATTTCCTAATCACCCCTTTAGGCGCTTCCGCTAAATTCAGACCTTCTCCTTCCTCTTAATAAGCCTCCCCACCCTTTCCAGCAGGACATCAGGGGAGATAGGTTTCTCTACATAGTCGTCCACGTCAAGCTCCAGTCCAGTTTCCAGCTCGTAGCGACGGCGGCTGGCTTCCTCTCTCACCGAGGTTAGAATTAAGATAGGTATAACTCTATACTTTGCCCACCTGGGGTCCTGGAGCTCTTTGCAGACAGCAAAGCCATCCATCTTGGGCATCAGCAGGTCAAGAATCATGAGGTCAGGCTTTTCCGCCTTCAGGTTAGCCAGACCCTCCACCCCATCCTGAGCAGTAACCACCTGATAGCCTTGAGATTCAAGAATCATGGTTAACGCCTCCAGGATATCAGGGTCATCATCAACTACTAATATCTTCTCCCGCATGTATCCTCCTTCACAGATTATAATATAGGTCTGGGCAATAATCCAGCCCGCTCTACGATTTCAGGGACAATATCTTCCCAGCCTACTGCCATAATATGGACACCGTGAACTCCGGGGATTTCCTCAAGCTGCTCGATAATCTCAATGGCTATTCTCGCCCCCTCCTCCTTAGCGTTATTAGCCTGCTCCATCCTGGTGACTATCTCATCGGGGACGCTTACCCCGGAAACATAGTCTCTCATATAGCGCGCCATGCCTACCGACCTTATGGGTATCACCCCGGCTAAAATATGTACCTCCATATCCAACCCCCGGTCGGTAACCATCTTCATCCACCTGGCAAATTTGGCTACATCGTAGACTGCCTGGGTTTGAATAAAGTCGGCTCCTGCCTTCACCTTCTTAGCCAGCCTTACCACCCGGAACTCAAAGGGGTCGGCGTAGGGGTTGGCTGCCGCCCCGATAAATAACGGCACCTCCCCTGAGATATCTTCGCCGCACATAAATTTCTTTTCGTCACGCATATTCTTCAAGGTTTGAATCAACTGAATGGAGTCAATATCAAAGACGTTCTTGGCAGTGGGATGGTTACCAAACTTCTGATGGTCACCGGAAAGGCAGAGGATATTGCCGATGCCCAAAGCTATGGCACCCAGTATATCACTTTGAATGGCTATCCGGTTTCTGTCTCGGCAGACTATCTGCATGACCGGGTCAACGCCTTGCTGTTTCAAAAGCACACAGCCAGCCAGGCTAGACATGCGCACGATGGCAGTTTGATTATCGGTGACATTAGCCGCGTCAACGCAATGGCGAAGTAGCTCGCCCTTCCTCAGCACTACCGCAGCGCTAGTTCCCTTGGGTGGACCTGCCTCAGCAGTAACGGCAAACCTTCCGCTTTCCAGCACCTTCTCCAGGTTTGTTCCCGCTTTCATCACCCTCACCTCCGTTCAGCTTCTACTTTTCTTGGGCAGGGTAAAGGTAAACCTGCTCCCGGTATTGGTCTCTGGACAGGGGCTCTCAACCCATATCTTGCCACCATGAGCCTCCACAATCCTCTTAGTTATGGACAGTCCTAAACCCGTTCCTTTCGTTTCCACATTGCTGGCGCGGAAGAAGTCTTCAAACATCCGGGGCAAGTCCTGGGGGGGGATGCCAATCCCAGTATCAGTAACTTCAACCCGTATCTCGCTATCCCCGTTGTTTACCCTAAGGGTTACCCTGCCGTGGGGGGTAAAGTTAATGGCGTTATTCACCAGATTGGTTATCACCTGCTGGAGCCTGGGAGCCGAGCCATAAATTTTAGGCAGACCCGGCGGTAATTCTACCTTTAACTTCAGCTTCTTTTGCTTCGCCAGGTCACGCAAGTCCCCCAAAGAAGCTTTGATTATCTGTCTTAAAGAAACCGGTTTCATCTCCTGGACAATCTGCCCCGTCTCAATGCGTGGAATATCTAACAGGTCACTAATCAAATTCAGCAGCTCCTTAATCCTGTAGCTGCTCCTCTCCAGCATGTTTCTTTGTTTTTCAGTGAGTTCGCCAGAATACCCACCTAACATTACCCAGAAGAAACCTTGAATTGCAGTAAGCGGGGCTTTCAGGTCATGGGCGGCTATTCCCAGAAAGCGAAGAAACCGACTTTTCTCCTCTTCCAGCTTGGCTATCTCAATGGAAGCCAGCTCCAGTTCCCCGGTTCTCTTCTCAAGAAGGCGCTGGCTCAATTGCACCACCTCCCGCTGCCTCTTCCTTAACTCACCGGAAATGGATGTAGCCATATAGGCGGTAGCGAACAGGGCGGTTGCCAAGACAATAAGAACCGCCAAGATATAGCTTCCTTGCTGGTATAGCGTAGGGTCAGCAAAGCCTACTAAATTGACATGGGGTATTGCCCCGGCATACTCCAAGCCCACCAGCAGCATAACCGCAACAATCTTCGAGATAGCTAACATATAAACTACCCTATAGTGAAGTATTATGCTAGCCCCGATGATGTGAAGCACAAAGTAGAAGACGAAGGGGTTCTCTATTCCCCCGGTAAAGTGAAGAAGCACAATGAATGCTACCAGGTCAAGTAGGAGGTGGATGGTGCCAAAGGTTCTAGCCTTCTGGATTATCAAGCCAGTCGGCACTTTTTCCAGGTTCCGTGCCTGAAACAACAGCACCAGATTACACAAGGCGACAAAGACGCATATTCCATACGCTGCGAGGGTTGGAAACCCAATATGCAATACCTTTGACGCTATTAAGGTAGCAACAATGATGCCCAGAATGGTAATCCACCTTACGGTGACGAA
>CAZYZL010000021.1:0-12586 GCA_964652005.1 uncultured Dehalococcoidales bacterium
GCTGCTTTACCACTGAGGCAACATCTACCCCAGACCTCAATGCCAGGGAGATAAGCCGGGAAGTGGCTTCAAGCTGGGCTGAGGCACAGCCTCCAGCCTTGCCCAGGCTGGAGAAGACCTCGCATATCCCTTGGTCATCGCGGTTCACCGTTACATAGATATAGCCACAGCCGGTGGTTACCCTTTCGGTAACCCCGGTGGTTACCTTTGACCTCCTCCTGGGAGTAAGCCCGACGCCTTTAACCTTCTCTTTCCTACCAGTGACCAATACCTGAGCTTCACGGCTTCTATCCCGGTAGATAGTTATTCCCTTCAACCCCTCTTCATAAGCCATCTTATACACATTGGCTATGTCCTCTCTGGTAGCCTCCCGGGGGAAGTTAACCGTTTTAGAAACAGCGTTGTGGGTGGACTTCTGAAAGGCTGCCTGCATCCTGACATGCCATTCCGGGCTTATTTCGTGGGCGGTAACAAATAACCGTTTGATTCTATCCGGGATTCCGTCTATATCGCGAAGTCTAACTCCAACAGCTAGCTGCTGCATAAGCTCCACAGAGTAGAAACCATCCCTCTTGGTTACTTCCTCAAAATAGGGGTTCACCTCAACTAGCTGGGTGCCATCAAGGATATTTCTGGTATAGCTCAGGGCAAAGAGAGGCTCAATGCCACTGGAGCAACCGGCAATTATGCTCAGGGTGCCGGTAGGAGCAATTGTAGTTCTGGTGGCATTTCTTACCCTGATGCCTATGTGCTTATCATCGTAGACACTACCCCCAAAGGCAGGGAATACCCCCCTTCCTTGGGCCAGTTCCACAGAGGCATCCGTAGCATACTGCTGTATGTCGGCCATCACTTTCTCCGCCAGCTCTAATGCCTTCTCTGAGTTATAAGGGATGCCCAGCTTGATTAGCATGTCGGCAAACCCCATCACCCCAAGCCCTATTTTTCTTGAATTCTTGGTCATCTTCTCTATCTCGGGTAGAGGGAATTTATTAACGTCAATAACATTATCCAAAAACCTGACCGCAATTTTCACCGTCTCCGCCAGCTTGGCATCATCAATCTCAGTAGTTCCATTGGTGGTTCGCAGCATCTTGACTAGATTTATAGAACCCAGATTGCACGACTCATAAGGGAGTAACGGCTGCTCACCACAGGGGTTGGTAGATTCAATCCTGCCCAACTGGGGGGTGGGGTTATCTTTATTTATCTGGTCAATAAAGACAATGCCCGGGTCGCCCGTTTTCCACGCCATATCCACTATCTTATCAAACACCTCTTTGGCGTTGAGCTTAGCTACCACCTTTTTGGTGCGTGGGTTTACCAGATTGTAGCCACTGCCAGCCTTGACTGCTTCCATAAACTCAGCGGTTACCGCTACCGAGAGATTGAAATTGGTAAAAGCAGTCGGGTCGTCCTTGGCGGTTATGAACTCCATAATATCGGGGTGGTCAACATTAAGGATAGCCATGTTTGCCCCCCGCCTCGTCCCCCCCTGCTTGGTGACATCGGTGGTAGTGTCAAACACCTGCATGAAGGAAACCGGACCACTAGCCACACCGGAGGTGGACTTGACAAAGTCACCCTTGGGTCTTAACCGGCTGAAGGAAAATCCAGTCCCACCACCGCTCTTATGGATAAGGGCGGTATACTTTACGGCATCAAAGATAGACTCCATGGAGTCGTCAACGGGAATGACAAAGCAGGCTGATAGCTGACCCAGCTCCCGCCCGGCATTCATCAAGGTAGGGGAGTTAGGCAGGAACTCCAAATTAGCCATCAACTGGTAAAACTCCTCCTCCCTTGCCTTGACATCCGCCTTGGGGTTGTAAATAAGCTCGGCGGAGGCAATAGTTTGTGCCACACGGCGGAACATCTGCTCAGGGGTCTCAATGACCTGCCCCTGCTTATCTTTCTTCAAGTACCTTTTTTCCAGAACGTGAACTGCGTTTTCAGTGAGATTGATACCAGGCGTAGGCTGAACCCTGGGCTTAACTCTAGCGGTTGATTCCATCTCGGGTTTGACCTCCTCTCGCTTGGCTGGCTGTTCAGCCGTCAGTATCTCCTTGACCATAGCTTCAATTTCGGCATCGGTCGGCAGATGCTGGCGGCGGGCACGCTTTCCCACAAGGTCTTCCATACCCGGTAAAACCTGCGTGTATTCCTTCTGTGTTTTTTCTAGGCGCTCAATCACCTGGGTTGTCAGCCGCTCCACCACCTGCCTGTCCCTTATGCCCATGGACTCGGCGGCAGCGAAGATAGCCCGGGCAATCTGGGTGCGGTCAACTAGTGGTTTGTTCGCTGATTGATTAGCTGGGTTCATGTCCGACTCCTTGTCTTAACTCTCCCCCGCTTCCGGCTTGCCCTGCCGTCCCTAATTACTCCCAGTTCTTCGGCCGACAACAAAGGTAGTTGACTGGAAGGTGTCTCAGCTCCGGCACTGAGCAGGGTATCTACTTCTTGCTTTAAGGTGGTGATGTCGGCAAATTCCCGGTAGACGCTGGCAAAACGGATATAAGCAATGTGGTCTAGGCTCTTCAGCCGTTCCATTACCATATCACCAATGAAGGCACTAGGTATCTCTGCCCTGCCCAGTCGGTAAAGGTCGGCTTCTATATCGTCAACCAACTTATCCACTGTGCCAGTAGGCAGTGGTCGTTTTTCACACGCCTTGCGAATGCCGGTTAGCAGCTTGTTCCTGTCGAATTCCTCACGCCTGCGGTCTTTCTTAATCACGAAGAGGCTAGCCGGATGCAACCGTTCATAGGTAGTGAAACGAGAGCCGCAGCTAAGGCACTGACGCCGCCGGCGTATACCCTGGCTCACGTCACGCGAATCTATAACCTTACAATCTGAATGACCACAATAGGGACAATTCATAACAAATACTACCTCAGGTTGTATAACAAAAGTAGAATACCACAAGATATAGTATTTGTCAAGTGTTTTACCTAAAATTTTCTAGCACCCCATCCCCCTTAATCCCCCCTCCCTTCTAGAGGAAGGGGGAAATTAGTTTTAAGAGGGGGGCGAAGCCCCCCTCTTTTTTATTCCTCCCCCTCTCCTTCACAAGGAGAGGGGGATAAAGGGGGTGAGGTTAATAAACAATCCCCTAAAAAAGAAGGCTGGAGGGCAATAAAACACCTCCAGCCTCCGGCTGGTCACCAGTTTAGCACCCACCTAAGGAACTTTACCCTTAGGGTACGCCGGGTGGAGTGCGAATAAGTTTAGTTGACTGAGTTATTGCCTGGCGCCGATGGCTAAATAGCGGACGACGCAGGAAAGCAGGAACGTCCAGCTCCTCCTCGCTCTTCAAGCCCTTGAGCAGTTGGATAAACTCATCTTCTCGGCTAACCCCTGCCATTCCCAACTTGGAAGCGAAGCCGGTGGCAATTAGGGTGATCCTTATCTCCTCCTTCATACTCGGGTCTTGAACTACGCCAAAGATGATGTTAGCCGCAGGGTCCACAGCCTGCTTTATGACAGCAGCCGCTTCATTGACCTCAAACAGGGTGAGGTCAGCGCCGCCGGCAACATTGAATAACACCCCCTTTGCCCCGTCAATAGAAACATCCAGCAGCGGGCTAGCTAGGGCTTCCTTAGCCGCGTCCACAGCCCGGTTCTTACTTGAACCAATGCCTATGGACATCCAGGCTGGACCGGCATCCTTCATCACTGCCTTAACATCAGCAAAGTCAAGATTAATCAGCCCGGGAACGGTGATAACCTCAGCAATCGCCTGAACCCCGTGGCGCAGCACATCATCAGCCATCTTAAAGGCGCTGTCCACCACTGTCTTTTGGTCACACAGGTCAAGCAAACGGTCGTTAGGGATAATGATAAGGGTGTCAACCTTGCCCAAGAGGCGGACAATGCCATCTTCCGCCACCTCGGTGCGGTGGACGCCTTCAAAGGTGAAAGGCTTGGTGACCACAGCAATGGTGAGAGCCCCAGCTTGCTTACTTATGTCAGCTACCACCGAGGCTGCCCCAGTGCCGGTGCCACCACCCATACCGCAGGTGATAAACACCATATCAGCCCCGGCGAGAAGTTCCTTGAGTTCATCGCGACTTTCTTCGGCTGCTTTCTGACCCATGATATGGTCACCACCGACGCCTAATCCTCTGGTCAGCTTCTCCCCAATCTGGACACGGATAGGGGCTTCAGTAATGGACAGAGCTTGGGCATCGGTATTTACGCCAATGAACTCCACGCCACGAATTTGCTCCCTGACCATGCGGGTTATTGCGTTGCAGCCACCACCTCCCAGACCGATAACCTTAATCTTGGCCGGGTTAGGACTGAAAGTTGTCTTTGCCATCTCCTCCTCCTTTCTTTACCACTTACTGCCAGAAATTACTCCTAGCGAAACAAGCTGAAAATTCGGGAAATGAGGCGCCGCAAACCTGAGCCAAGGTCATGACTCTGCCAGGTTTGCGTTTCTTTATTTTTTGCCCCCCAGAGCAATAGACCAACGCTGGTGGCATACGCCGGGTCATGAAGGACATCAGCGATGCCAGAGATATTTCTAGGAACGCCCACCCTTACCGGAAGTTGTAATGTATTGCGTCCCAGTGTTTCTATGCCGGCAAGGTTAGCACTACCGCCAGTGAGCACTATGCCATCGGGGACCAAGGTTTCGTATTCAGAGTCTGGCATCTCAAGCACGATAAGCCTCAGGATTTCTTCTACCCTAGCCCGGATAATGTCACACAGGTCCTGGTGAGAGACACCGTGCCCATTGGTAGTCAGGTTATCGCTGCCTACCCCCCTTGTTTCGTAAACTGGCGTCACATTGCCATACTTCTTTTTCATCTCCTCAGCTACATCAAATGGCAGCCCCAAGCCAATAGCAATGTCCCTGGTGATTTGATAACCAGCAACAGGTAGAACAGCAGTATGCCAGATGCTCCCCTCTCTGAAGATAGCGATATCCGTGGTACCACCACCGATGTCAGCCAATATGACGCCGACCTGTTTCTCGTCCTCACTCAGTACAGCTTCACTACTGGCTAAAGGTTCGAGAATGAGGTCATCGATGTCCATACCGAGGCTCCGGATGCACTTTACTAGATTCTGAACCGAGGTCACAGCGGCGGTAATGATATGGGCCTCCACATCCAGTCTGAAGCCGTGCATTCCCACCGGGTTCTTGACCCCTGATTGACCATCAACAGCGTAACCACGAGGGATAACATGGAGTAGCCTTCTATCGGCAGAGAGTTTAACCCCACGGGCATTAGTTAGGACTCGCTTCAGGTCATCAGGACGCACCAGCCTGTCATTACGAGTAATGGCGACCACCGCCCGGTTATTCAGCGAGCTGACGTGCCTGCCGGTTACACCGACGAGGGCTGATTCCACCTTATGACCGCTGGTTTGCTCTGCTTTCCTCACTGACTCCCGAATTGATTCTTTGGCTTCATTGATGTTGACCACCAGCCCCTTGTGCATCCCCACCGATGGCGTGACGCCCACCCCTGTAACCCGGATGCTACCCCCGTCATCCACATCAGCTACGATGGTGCACACCTTAGTAGTTCCAACATCAATAGCGGTTAAAATACTTCGCTTGCTCATCTACCCCTCCTTATTGGCCAGATGATAAACTTCACAGCGAGTTAGCCTTCACATTTTCATACCTCCCTAAGCTGGTCTTCCCGTCAACCTTTGGCACGCTACGGATTGACCACCTCCCAATATTGCCCTTCCACCTCGACCTAGCCAACACTATATCCAGATGATAAACTCTAAGCACTACCTTCTCTATAATGCACGTTCCATTTATTGCACAGAGTGCTCACATAAGTTCTCATCTCTTCGCTCGGAGCCCTATGTAGCTCAGCCAGGAAACCGTGCAGTAGTTCGCCCCCAGTCATTCCAGGATTGGACTCTGCCGGGCCGGGCAAGTTTACATACACTATCTCGGTCATCATCTTCTGATACTCAATAGACGGTTTGCCCATCGAACGCCTCCTTGGGTGTAGTAATACGCTCAGCCGCTCTCAATCTGGCACTGCGGCTGCGAGGATTAAGCTGAACTTCGACAAGGGAAGGAGTAATAACCTTCTTATTAATTAACCTCAGGCAGGCATTTTCTCCACTTGCCTCCTGATGCGTGAAGCGCTTCACTATGCGGTCCTCCAGGGAGTGATAGCTAATAACAACCAGTCTGCCCCCAAAGCCTAGGAGGTCGATTGCCTGCTCTAGAGCTGATTGCAGGTGCTCAAGCTCCCGGTTAACCGCTATTCGTAGTGCCAGGAAGGTCTTGGTGGCAGGATGAATTCTCCCCCTTCGGCCACCGATAGCCTGCTCTATCGCCCGAGCTAGCTGAAGGGTAGTCTTTATCGGGCGTTGCTGCACAATATAATGGGCTATCTTACCGCTGTGACTTTCCTCACCGAAGTTTCTTATCAGACCAGCTAGTTCAGCCTCGGCGTAGGTGCTAACAATATCAGCAGCAGTAACCTCCTGACTGGGGCTAAAGCGCATGTCCAGAGGAGCATCATGCTGAAAGCTGAAACCACGGTCACTGCTATCGAGCTGAAGGGAAGAAAGCCCCAGGTCAAACAGGATGCCATGCACAGGGAGAAAGTTATATTTAATACAGATTGCCTTAAGATTGGCGAAGTTCTGGTTAACTAGAAGCGCTGAGCTGCTGTAGGCTTCAAGTCTTGCCCTGGCTACGGCTATAGCTTCAGGGTCAGCATCAATGCCCAGTAACTGCCCGCCGGGTGAACTGCGGTCTAAAATGGCAGCAGCATGACCTCCAGCCCCAAGGGTGCAGTCAATATAGCGACCTCCGGGCTGAACTGCCAGCGCCTCAATGGTCTCTTTGAGTAATACCGGGATATGAGTGAGTGCTGACATAGTTAGATTCATTGGCGCCTCTCTAGGCTTTCTATAATCTGCCAGGCCTGCTCCCGGCTAACAGCCTTCTCCTCTTCCCAGTGCACTTTGTTCCAGAGCTCAAGATAATTGTTAGCTCCAGCGATAATTACCTCATCTACAATCTCAGCATACTGCCTCAGCGAAATAGGCAAAGCTATTCTCCCCTGCCCATCTAGGCTCAGGCTAAAGGCAGTGGCGAAAATAGCCCGCTTTAGCCGTCTCAATTTACTCTGGGTGACTGAACTGCCGGTCAGGCTTTCAGCCAGCTTTTTCCACTCAGCCAAGGGATAGATAGTGATGCACTTCTCCACCCCCGGTGCCAATATCACTCCCTCCCTTAGCTCCCTCCTGAACCTAGGTGGGATAGGCACTCTACCCTTGTCATCAATCTTGTATTCAAATTCGCCAAAGAACATACCTAACCTCTTTCCCCTATTTTACCACAATCTCCCACTTTCTACCATTCTACATCACATATACCCCTGTTTGTCAAGACCCTTTCGGGCTAATTTGTGCTAATTTGCTCAAATTCGCCAATTTTGCTATATGACCCATATGTGATAAAATAGACTCTGCTTAATGCAGGGGTGTTATGCTTAATTTAGGCATTATTACCATCAGCGACAAAGCCTGGCAGGGAAAGCGCTCTGACCAGAGTGGGCAGGCAATTCGGCATAGCCTATCTATGGTGGAAAGTTGCGTGGTTAAGTACGAGGTTATTCCCGATGAGGCGGATATTATTGCCAGCAAGCTTGCTGAGTGGGCAGATGACGGTAGTGTGGATATTATTTTAACTACCGGCGGTACCGGGCTGGGGCGGCGCGATGTTACCCCTGAAGCCACCCTTTCCATATTGGATAAGGTGGTGCCTGGCTTGGCTGAGATGATGAGAGCCCAAACTTTTAGCATCACACCTCTCTCCATGCTGAGTCGGGCGGTAGCCGGCATCAGGAGAAAGTGCCTTATCATCAACCTGCCAGGTAGCCCCAAGGCAGTTCGTGAATGCCTTGAGGTAATATTGCCTGCCCTGCCTCATGCTGTGGAGATTATAAAAGGAGAGATAACTGAGCACAGAGCTCCAGATAGTGGGAAGGATTAGACAGGTGTATATTGATATTTTGACCTTATTTCCCCAGATGTTCCAAGGTGTGTTTAGCCAGAGCATCTTCAAAAGGGCTATAGACCAGAAGCTGGTCAGCGTTAGCCTACACAATATTCGCGACTACACCCATGATAAACACCACACCGTTGATGACTATCCCTATGGTGGCGGTGCCGGCATGGTGCTCAAGCCCGAACCCATTTTTGAAGCCGTGGAGTCAATAAACAGGGAGTCGGCGACGCCCATTATCCTGCTCACCCCACAGGGTCGCCTCTTCTGTCAGCAAATTGCCCAAGAGCTATCCAAGTATAGCCAGCTAATTCTTATCTGTGGTCACTATGAGGGGGTTGATGAGCGGGTAAGCGAGCACCTGGCTACTGACGAGATTAGTATTGGCGATTATGTGCTCAGTGGTGGCGAGCTGGCAGCCATGGTAGTAGTAGATGCTGTAGTCAGGTTACTGCCCGGGGTTCTTGGTTCAGCCGCCTCGCCCCTGGACGATTCCCATGTCACCGGGCTACTGGAGTACCCCCACTATACCCGCCCGACTATATATCGGGAATGGCCAGTGCCTGAGGTGTTACTCTCTGGAAACCACGCCCAAATTGCTAACTGGCGCCGGGAGCAGGCTATCCGACGCACCATGAAACGTCGCCCGGAGTTATTGGATAAAGCTGAGCTTAGCTCAGAGGAGAAAAAATTAGTACAGAAATTGAGGCAATCGTAATATGGATGCTACATCACTATTTACCAACAAAGCAAACCCCAATATTCCCCCCCTTGCCCCTGGCGACACAGTAAAGGTGAGTGCCAGGATTGTGGAACGGGGGAGAGAACGCACCCAGCTATTTCAGGGGGTAGTAATCAAAGTCCGGCGTGGTGCCGATAGTGGCAACTTCACCATAAGACGGGTTACCCGAGGCATAGGAGTTGAGCATACCTTTCCTTTTTCTTCACCACTGGTGGAAAAGGTGGAGGTGGTGCGGCATGGAAAGGTACGCCGGGCTAAACTCTATTACCTGCGCGGACTTAGTAGCAAGGCATCTCGGACCAAGGAAAAACAAGCCAAAGTCAAAGAATAGAGATTGTTTAGGAACCTATCCCCCTGCCCCCTTCCCTTAGTAAGGGAAGGGGGAGTGTAAGTAAGAGAGGGGCGAAGCCCCTCTCTAAATCTCTTCCCCCTCATGCTAAGACTATATCTCCCTATTACGGAGAGGGGGATAAAGGGGATGAGGTTAAGAAGCAACCTCAGGATAGGGTAAAGGATGAAGTATGCTGAGGTTAGCGTCAACTCGCCGGTAGCCCAGCGCAGGACGTTTAGCTATGCCATACCACCCGGCCTGGCTATTGATGTGGGACAGGCGGTATGGGTTCCTTTTGGCGATAAGCTGCTCCAGGGCATCGTTTTAGAGCTCAGCCCCTACCCCTTGGTGGCGGAGACCAAGGAAATAGCTGGTGTTATTGAGTCCCGCCCCCTTCTATCCCCTTCCCACGTGCTGTTGGCTCGCTGGATAAGCCAACATTATCTATCACCCCTTTTTGACGCTGTGGCTTTAATGCTACCGCCCGGCTTTGAGCGCAGGACGGTCACCTTCATTTCCACCCCTCCAACCCCTCATCAGGCAGACACGTCAGCCCTTACCCGGGAACAGAGGCAGGTTCTGAGCCTAGTCCAGAGGCAGGGCAAGGTCAGCCTGAAGCAGATTGAGAAGGCATTAGGCACCAGACAGGCTAGGCTTACCATATCCCAACTGGTCAATCAAGGTCTGGTAGTTAAAAGCCACGAGCTTGAGAGGATTAAGGTAAAACCAAAGATGGTGCCTTACCTGCGCCTGGAAGTGACAGTTAATGAAGCTCAGCAGGAAGCAGCCAGGTTACGTGACCAAGGCAGGGCTACCAAGCAAGCCAGCCTCCTTGATTATCTATGTCAACAAACTCAACCAGTTCCTCTCTCTGAAGCCAGAAGGAGGCTTAACTGCTCCTCCTCAGTTATTGAGGCTGTAGTCAGCAAGGGTCTGGCCTCCATCAAGCAGGTTGAAATAAAACGAGAACCGATTTCCTATCAGGGTATCACCCCTTCTCCTCACCTCACTCTTACCCCAGCCCAAAAATCAGCCTTTGAGGCTATTAAGTCCAGCTTGGTAGAGGGCAACGCCTCGCCAGCCGTTTTTCTCCTTCATGGGGTTACCGGCAGCGGCAAGACTGAGGTCTACCTTCAAGCTCTGGCTGAGGTGATAAAGCTGGGGAAGCGGGGTATTGTTCTGGTCCCAGAGATTGCCCTCACTCCACAAACTATAGAGCGATTTGCCGCTCGCTTCCCCCACAAGGTGGCGGTGCTTCATTCCAAGCTCTCCCTGGGTGAGCAGTTCGACGAGTGGCAGCGAATAAGGGATGGAGAATTTGACGTCGTTATCGGCTCAAGGAGCGCCATTTTTGCCCCCCAGCCCAACCTCGGTCTCATCGTTATTGATGAGGAACAGGAATGGACATATAAGCAGCATGATAAATCGCCCCGCTACCACACCCGTGATGTGGCGATAAAACTGGCTGAGCTAACCGGAGCTGTGGTCATTCTGGGCAGCGCCACCCCGGATGTGGAGACCTTCTATCACGCTCAGCGGGGAGATTATCGCCTCCTTCAGCTTCCCGGTCGGGTCACCCCTGGTGGTGGGGCAATGCCACAGGTTGAGGTAGTGGATTTAAGGGAAGAACTCAAGGCGGGGAACAGGAGCCTTTTCAGCCGCTCACTATCACAGGCGATGAGCAAGGCAGTGGCAAACAGAGAGCAGGTCATCCTGTTCCTCAATCGCCGCGGCGGAGCTACCTTTATCCAGTGTCGCAGTTGTGGCTTTGTCCTCCGTTGCCGGCGCTGTGAGGTTCCTCTCACCTACCATCTTGCTGATGATATCCTGGTCTGCCACCAATGCAACTACAGGATGCCCGTCCCCCAGGCTTGCCCCCGGTGCTTAAGACGCAGGATAAAATTTTTGGGCATTGGTACCCAGAGGCTGGAGCAAGAGGTGGGGCACAGTTTCCCCCAAGCCAGGCTACTACGCTGGGATAGTGATGTTACCCGAGGCAAGCATTCACATGATGAAATATTGGGCAAGTTCCGTGCCCACCAGGCTGATGTTCTTATCGGCACCCAGATGATTGCCAAGGGACTGGATTTACCCCTGGTTACCCTGGTTGGGGTGGTTAGCGCTGATATCGCCTTAAATCTACCTGACTTCCGAGCTGGGGAGAGAATCTTTCAGCTCCTGTGCCAGGTAGCCGGCAGGGCGGGGCGGGGCACCCTGGAGGGAAAGGTCATTATTCAGACCTATACCCCCGAGCACTATGCCATCCAGCCAGCAGCTAAACACGACTATGCTTCATTCTATAATAAGGAGATTGAATATCGGCGCCAGCTTCGTAACCCTCCCTTCACCCGGCTGGCTTGCCTTATTTATAGTCATACCAACGATGCCCTGTGCCAGCAGGAGGCAGAAAGAATGAAGCGCCTGCTTAGCCAGGAAATAGCCTCACAGGGCATAGCTGACATTGAGCTAATTGGACCAGCCCCGGCATTTATTCACCGGCTAAGGGGCAGGTTTCGCTGGCAGCTTATACTCCGTGGCTCAGACCTGTCTCGCTTCCTCTACCCGATAGCCTTCCCTCAGGGCTGGACAGTAGATATTGACCCGGTAGGTCTGGTTTAGTAAACTGCGATAAGATAAATTTCTAGGAGCTTATATGGCAATTTTACCTATTCGTGCTGTTCCTGACCCCATATTGAGACAGAAGTCAAAACGGGTCAGAGTTATTGATGGCTCAATCCAGAGATTAATAGGCGATATGATTGAGACGATGCATGCTGCTAGCGGGGTAGGGCTAGCTGCCCCCCAGGTAGGTGTTCCCTTGCGGGTAATTGTTATTGGCATACCAGAGGGAGAAGGCATCACCCTGATTAACCCGGAGATAGTGCGCCGGGCGGGGGAACGCCTAGTAACCGAGGGCTGCCTGAGCATCCCGGGCTACTTTGGAGAGGTCAAGCGGGCTCAATCGGTCAGGGTTAAGGGGCACAACCTAAGCGGGAAGGAAATAAGAATCAAGGCAGAAGAACTCCTGGCTCAAGCCCTGGAGCACGAGATTGACCACATAAACGGGGTACTCTATATAGACCACCTGGAAAGCACGGACAAGCTACACAAGATTGAACCTGAGGTAGCTCAGCTTTAGTAGTACTTTTGCCTATTTCCTTTCAAGACTAACCGACTGGCTTCTCCCCACCGGCTGAACTGCGGATTTTTCGCCAACTGGCGCCTGAGGGGTAAAATCAAAATAAAAGAGGTCGTCAAATTTGTATCCAGGAAAGGCTTTCATCGCGCCAATGATGAATTTTCGATTGATATTGCGTTTGCCTTCAAGCACTCGGTAAACCTGGCTTACCGATATTTCCATGGCCTCGGCTAGCTCAGATAAGTTCCTGTAGTTATTGGCATATAAATCAAAGACCTTCGTTTTCAGTATCATGATTCCCCCCTATACGCCAACTGGCAATATTATACCCTCAAGTTTGCCTATTGTCAAGCACCTTCTCGGTTCCCCCTA
>CAZYZL010000022.1:0-12243 GCA_964652005.1 uncultured Dehalococcoidales bacterium
CCAAGTATAGCAGAATAACAGTGGTCAATGAATAGAAATGAATAGATTTGTGGTCGTTTTTAGTGGTATTGACCCTGTTACAAACCGTAGGCCTCTTTGAGCAATATGATGGGGTGGTCTACCTTGAGCCCGGTGCCGGCTTCTATTTGCAGCTTGCAGCCGCCACAGTCGGTTACTATCCGGTCGGTGGGGTTTTCTTTTATTTCCCTGTATAGCTTGCTGGCTATCTCCTTTGACAGCTCATAGTTGACCTTCTCATAGCCATAGGCACCACCCATCCCGCAGCACTCGGTGCTTACATGCTTTATGGTTATCCCCGGGATTAGCCGTAACAGCTTGATTGTTGCCTCGCTTAATTCCTGGGCGGTCAAATGACAGGGGGTGTGGTAAAAAACAGCCTGGGGTAGGGGGCGAAAGTCGGTATTTAGCCAACCTCTATCATGTAATAGTAGCAGGTATTCACTGAAGTGGTATACGTTCTGCGATACCTGCTTTGCCATATCGCTGCCCATCATCCATAGGGGATAATCTCGCTTCATGAACAGGCTGCAGCTAGAGCAGGTGGTGATGATGGCATAGCCCTCTGAAACTGCCTGGCCAAGTATTCTGGTGTTGTGTTCCATGTTTTCATACGCCCCTTTAACGTTCCCCTTAGCCATCATCGGTAAGCCGCAGCATAATTGGTCGGGCACAATTACCTCAATCCCATTCTTTCCCAGCACCTTTACCACGGCTTCCCCTACCTCGGGATAGTAGTAATTGGCAAAGCAACCGGTATAGTAAGCTACCTTTTTGTTGCCGATTAAATCGTCAGGCATTCTTCTTAAACCACTTTCTAAACGTCCGGAAGTGAAATGTGGGCAGGTTGGTTCTTCTATCAATCCCGGTTATGATTTCCAGGGGTATTCTGACCAGCTTGGTCTTCATCATCCGGTTGGCGAGGGGGGCAAAGGCGGTGCCCAGCTTGGCTAACATCTCGGGCATACCCAGTATCTTATGCTTGAGCGACTGACCATGCTTGCTGATGTAGTCTATCTTCACCTGCCACATGAGAAGGGGAAGGTCAATATCCAGAGGGCACTCTGTCCGACAGGCTTCACAATGGAGGCATACGTCAATAGAGCGGCTTGTTCCATACAGGAACTGGTTCAGATAGTTCCTTGGCGTCCAGATGTAGTCAACCTCGGTGAATGAGTGGCGAATAGGGCAGTGCTGATTGCACATCCGGCAGCCTATGCATAGGAACAAGTCCCTGAAATTACCTTTTAGCAGGTTGGTTTTGCCATTGTCCAGGAGGAGGAGGTGTAGCTCCCTCTCCTTTTCGCCCGGTAGGAGCGATAGCTCAGCTATGGACGGTGGCTTGCCTGGTTTTGGCTCGATAGCCAGGAGCACACTCTCCAGACCAAATACGCCCATGCATCTGGTCTGGAAGGCAGCATCCTGCCTGCTTTTGACGAGCTTATCCAGACCAACGACAAGGATGACCTTATTAGCCTGGGTCAAATCATTGTAGATGTTGGAGAAATGCTGTAGAAAGAATACTGTGCCATCCTCGGCGGCTATAGCATTCACTCCCAGCACAGCCAGATATTTCTTGCTTTCGGTATCGGCTAGGCCAGCCATTTTCATGGAGACGTCAAACGTCCCCCACAGGTTTTTGTCCTTTAGACCGGGAAGATCCCAATAATCGAGGAGTTCTCTTTTCTTGACCTCGTATTCATTGAGGTAGGAGTTGATGACGGTGAAGCCATTGGCGAGCAGCCCTGGTTTTAATTCCTGGGTAACGATGCTGGAGTTATTGGTGGATATGATTCTAATCCCGTCTGAGATTTCACTGATATAGCTTACGGCTTCAATATTATCAGCCGCCAATTTTACCTTAACCTGCTGGTACTGCTGACCCAGATTGGTTTGAAGCTCCCTAACAAGCAAGCCTGCGTTTTGCCGGGCATATTCTCGAATCTCTCTTAGCTGCTGTTTGATATGGTCAATAGTTGGTGTCTCCGGGATAAGGGCTTTTTTCTGCCCACCTTCAAATAGCTTCCTGGCGGACAAATCTCTTTTCTGGGTTAGCTCCGGTTCCATTATCCAGATAGGTAGGTCTTGGCTCATATCTTTGACTCGCTATTAATTTATTGAGGCATCTTATGTAAGACACCCCAATAAGTCTAGACCTTCTCTGGCACAGGTCTAAACTATACAGCGGCTATGGCTGCGGCAACCTTTTGCAGGATACCGGTGAATTTCTCGGCGGCGGCTAACTGCTTTACCCCGCTAACCTCAGCGGCATCTACATACTGCACCGCCCTTGGTTCGCAGAATCTGACACATTGAGGGTCACCATCGCAGAAATCGCACTTGATTACCTTCTTGGCCAGGGTATCAAATGACATAGCCCCAAAGGGGCAGATGGCGATGCACATCCGGCAGCCAATACATACATCATAATCAACCTCAACCCTCCCCATGTCCCCATTGCGGGAGATAGCCTTTACCGGGCATACTGCCATACACGGCGCTGACTCACATTGCTGGCAGCTCATCGGGACGTATCGCCCTTCCCATTCCCATTTGACTATCTTTATTCGGCTTCGGGCGGGGTTACTTACCCCTTCGTGCTTAACTGAACACACCAGCTCGCACAATCGGCAGCCGGTACATTTTTCGTAGTCTATCATCAACACTTTTGCCATGAATTAGTCCTCCCTAGAGTATATGAGATGGCTCATTATCTATGTCCAGCCTCTTCAGCGTCTCTGGAGTAGGAACACCGTTCTCATCCCAGCCGTGATACTGATAGTATTCATCTATCATCTTGGTAAGTTTTTCTCTGTCTATGGTTCTACCCCGGACGCCAGGTATGCCAAGAAGAGTTGGCTCATCAAAGTAGCGGTCAACCAGCCAGTCATCCTTTCTGGTTAGTCCTTCCCTGATATTAAACAGCCGCTCCATATTGTAAGCCCGTTCGGCTACAGTCCAGATATCCAGCGGCGACATTTCCAAGTCAGTATTGTAGTACAGTACCTTGGACCATTCCTCAAAGTTAGGTAACGTTGCTCCGAGGAAGGTGGTGTGATACTTACAGATACCGAGGCAATCAACAGCTTCGTAGCACGTCTCATGCCAGAAGACCTGCCACGATTTCCCTTCATAATCGCGGTAGTCTGAGGTCAACGGACCATTATAGGCAATGGGCTGGCTGTAGATTTTACGCAGCACTGGCTCAGGCAGATGATACAGGTCAATAGCCGGTCGGCTCCTCAAGTGGTCAGAACCCCTGGAGGCAGTGGCTATACCCAGGGCTAGGGAAGGTGTTGGTCTCTCATCGGAGTGAAGGTTACTCATCCCCTTAACGTGGATGAGGTATTTAATGGAGTCCTTGCCTATTTTCTCTGCCGCCCGTAGTCCACCTTCAGCCAGAATGTCGCCCAATCCTTCCCTTCGGGCGATGCGATGCACCATCTCAATAACTGCCTCGTCGTTGCCAAACCTCAGTTCCAAGCCATCGGTATCTTTATCAGTTAGTATCCCCTTCTCGTAGAGTTCCATTGCCCAGGCGATAAGGCTTCCGGCTTCCAGGAGGTCCATGCCATAGGCATTTGTCAGGTGGTTACTTACCAGAATGGTAAGTGTACTCCGGCAACCTGGCTCGCCGGCGAAGGCACCCTGGGCAGTGTACTCCGGTCCTTCGTCATAGACCCCTTTGTAGGCACCCTCGGGTATAATATATTTCTCCCGGCAGTGCACCTGACAGCCAAAGCAGCCAGCCATACCGGTGGTATATTGGTGAATTGCCTCCGCCTCAACGTCATCGGAATCTTCCAGTTGGTTGAGCTGGAAGTTTTTCACCCTGACCAGCCCCTGGGTATTGGTTGCTCCCCAGATGAACGGGGTGCCTATTTCCCCCTGGGTCTGGGACACCTTGGCTGAGGTTATCTGGGTGATAAACCTCTTGTTATATTCCAGGGCTTCGGCGGGGTGGGCAATCTTTATATCCATGGTACCCCTGACGGCGATAGCCTTGAGGTTCTTGGAGCCGAGAATGGCGCCCATCCCCGACCTGCCACCAGCATCCTTAAGCCCGGTCATAACATTGGCAAACCTCACCAGCTTTTCGCCGGCAGGACCGATGGTCAGTATCTTTATGTCTCTATCGCTAAGCTCTTCCCGAATAATCTGCTGGGTCTCGTGGACTGTCTTACCCCAGACATTTTTGGCATCTCTTATCTCGATTTCACCATTGTGGAGCCAAAGATAGACTGGCTTTTTTGCTTTCCCCTTTATCACCAGGTGGTCAAAGCCAGCCCATCTCAACTCCGGGGCGAAGAACCCACCCATATTGGTGCTGCCGACAAAGCCGGTAAGCGGTGACTTGCCAGCGACATGGGTTCGCGATGTAGCCGAAGCTAACGTGCCCCCCAGAATCCCGGCGCTGATAAAAGCCACATTATCCGCTCCCAGGGGGTCAACGCCTGGCGTGATATGGTTATACATCAGATACATATCAAGCCCACGACCACCAAGGAATTTCTTTCTGATACTGATGGGGATGGGCTTGGTTTCAATCTCGCCGGTAGTTAGATTGATATAGGCTATCTTTCTATTTAGTGCCATATTTACCTTTTCCCCTTTCTCTGTTTGCTTACCTGTTCAGCAGCTAGCCTCCGGTTTACCTCCCAGACTGGCCCTCTTATCCTAGGTACATCCGGTGATATCCAGAATACCCGCCACTCAAAGCTGCAATGGGGGCACTTGTATGTCTTTGCCCCCGGTGGCGGGCTGACCCTCTCAAAGCAGTTTAAGCACCTAAACGAACCTATGCTCCTGCCTTCGGCCAGGCTCTCCATCGTTGTAGCACTGGTTGTCTCTTTAGCCATAGTCTATCTTCCTTTCCGGGCTAGATTAGTTGGGGGGATTTGGCATTCATAATATAATATGCACTATGTTACCGTCAACGCTTGACCGGCTTCAAACGGTCAAAAACCTGTCACCGCAGTCCTTAGTGCGTCTTCCGACTCGGGGGTGGTAGCTGCTATGATTTGGTCTCCAGCTTGCAGGATGGTGTTGGCATTAGGGACAATAGGTTTATGTTGGCTACGAATAATTAGAGACAGGACGCTCCCTTTGGGTAGCGGAAGCTCTTTTATTCGTTTGCCTACCGTCGGCGACTCGGGGGGAATTTTGACCTCTACAATCTCCAAATCTTTATCTCTGATATTTAATAGGTGCGTCAGGGGGTGGGTTGGTACCTCTTTCTCTATATATTCAAGGATGATATTAGTGCTACTTACAGTAACATCAATACCCAGTTTCTTGAAGATAGTCTCGTTCTTTGGGTTGCTGGTGCGGGCGATAGTCCGAGGCACATTAAATTTATGCTTGGCTACCTGGCAGGCAACCAGGTTATCCTCATCATCACCGGTTACGGCAATGAGCATATCAGCCCGCCCGGTGCCGACTTCAGCCAGGGTAGCCACCTCACAGCCATCGCCTCGGGTGCAAACACTGCCCAGCTCATTACAGATGAATTCGCTTCTATCGGCGTCCTTTTCCACCACCAAAATCTCATGCCCTTCATTCAATAGAGCCTTAGCCAGGTAATAGCCCACCTTGCCACCACCGATAATAATGATATACATATTCCCCCCCTACTTCTCTATTCTTTCCTTTAGCATCTGGGCAAATATGGTGGTTGGGCTGAAGGCTTCTATCCCCAGAGAGGTGTATAGCTCTCGACGCAGGGGGTCATAGGTGCGGCAGACCACTCTGGGCACGTTGAAGATATGCTTGGCAATCTGGGCTGCCATAATATTGCGATTGTCTCCCTGAGTTAAAGCGACAAAGACATCGGCTTTCTCTATGCCAGCCTTTTTAAGCGCCTCCTCATCAATGCCATTGCCGACTAATGCTGTGCCACTGAAGTCAGGGGGTAGTCGGCGAAAGCTATAGGCGTCGGTGTCCAGGATGGTAACATCGTGCCCCTCAATGTCTAACAGCCCAGCCAGACGAGCCCCTACCCGTTCACAGCCCATAATTAGTACTTTCATAAGGTAAACTCTAGCTATGTAGGACGTTCATGATATAGAATAACCCGGCACGGAGCATTTTCCAGCACATAAAGCACCACGTTGCCCAGGCTAAACTGCCCGAAGCGTCTCTTGTAGGGAAGACCCATCAGGATTAGGTCAACCTCTCGTTCTACGGCTTCATCAACAATACTTGGACCTGCGTCACGGGCTTGAAGCAGGTCAGTTTCTATCTCGTACTCTTCTTCTTCAGCCACGCTCACTATATGGTCTAGTATGCCCTCAGCCTTTATGATTTCAGGCTCAATCTCAGCCTCTAATGGTAAGGAGCGCTTTATCGTAAGAACGTAAACCGCCCAGATTTTGGCCTTATCCTTCTTGGCCAGTCTGCAGGCTAACCTCATTGCCTCATCATCAACTTGGCTGCCGGTTACCGGCACCAGAATCTTACTGAACTCCATATGGTCTACTCGCCCCTACCGTTGGGCAGTTGGTATTATAATCTTCTTTGGGAAAGTCTACAATATCTGTTATTCTGGCTTCTTAGGTAAGTGGGTTAATGGCAAATGCGCTTGCCACCGATAGATGGAGTAAATAAGTAAGCCCGCCGCCATCCAGCCGATTCCTACCTGACGGCTGTAGGGTTGGGTAGTTACCACTACTATCCATATTGCTGTGGTGGCAATTAAGCCGAGGATGGTGGTAATTGGTAATTCGCGTCCCTTAAGCCTGATATTCCAGCCGAGCTTGAATGGGCGTGGCAACTCGGGTTTTCTCACCCGCAGGCCCAGAACCGCAGCATGAGCTAAGGCGAAACACAGTAGAGAGCCAAAAACATACAATGCTCCTAAATCGGCAAAAAAGGTAGTAGTGAAGAATCCGGGAATTAACACCAGCAGGGCTACCAGGCAAAACAGGATAATGGCGATATAGGGTGTTCGGAAACGGTGATGGATGCGATTTAAAGTTGCTGGTAGCTGGCGATGTGAGGACAGGTTGAAGGCGAGGCGGGAGATACCCATTAGCCCGGCATTGGTCGCCGTAAGCAAGATAGTGGCTGCCAAGATAGCAACCAGAACCGGCAGTATATCACGAACCCAGCTAAATACCCAGGTAAGGACAATAACAAGCTCCTGTGAAGAAGTAATTCCACTGGCTATCTTCTCTGGTGATATAGCTAGGGAGACACTGGCGGCGATGCCGGCAATTGGGTCTCTTGCCCAGCCATTTACCGGGTCACCAAGAAGTTGGGGGGTCATGGCTGACAAAGCTACTAGTGAAATGCCAGCAAATAAAACCAGAACGGTTACAATCATCACGATATATGCCTGGGGCACTTTCTTTGCCGGCTGGCGTGTCTCCTCTGCCAGTTGAGATACAGTCTCCACCCCGGTAAAACATAGGGCGGCAAGGGCAACACCAAAAATCAGGTTTTGCATAGGTGGCCAATTGCCTTGGCCAAACATATGTTGGAACAGGACTCCCGGGTTTGGCAGCAGTATCAGTATAACGCCTAGGACTATCAATGTAAGCTGGGTGGCTATACCCATACCGATGAAGAATATATTCACTGCTGACGATTCTCTTATGCCAAGAACATTTATGAGCATTAAGAAGACGATGATTCCCATGGATACCGCGGTGCCAATGACTGGCTCCCTCAGCATTGGCCAGAAATAGCTGAGATAGGGGGGAATGGTGTAAGCCGAAATCGACATAGTAGCAACATAGCTTAGCATCAATGCCCAACCAGAAATAAAGCCAATAGCGTCATTGAACCCGTGTCGGGCGAAGCTGGCTGAGCCACCAGCCTCAGGGAGCATGGCTGAACCCTCAGCATAGGTAAGGGCATTAAATATATAGATAATCCCGGCTATGGCGAGCACAATAGGGGTAGCCCCTAAGGCTACTAAAGCGACAATACCTAGACCATAATAAATAGAGGAGCCAATATCCCCATAGCCAGCGCTAAATAGGGCAGGGACTCCTAATACCCGTCTCAGGTGGAACCGCTTAACCCGCCGGGGGCGGAAAACCTTATCCCCGGGTTTAGGCTGCCAACTATTGTGCATATTTCAGTAGCTCACTCAATCTTATCATTATATAACTCACGTTGGAGAATTTTATGCCTCTGCGGGCTCGCTGTCAATAATGAGATTGTTTAGCAACCTATCCCCCTGTCCCCCTTCCCTTAATAAGGGAAGGGGGAAATATTTAATTAAGAGAGGCTTCGCCTCTCTTTAACTCTCTTGCTTTTTGGGGGTGTTTAAGAGGGGCGAAGCCCCTCTTCTTTAATCCTTCCCCCTCTCCTTTGAAGGAGAGGGGGACCGAGGGGGTAAGGTAGATAACTAATCTGCAATAAGCTCCTTATGGTATAATGAGAGTGAAGGCAAGTAACTTCGGGAGTGATTGAAAATGAAGAAGGAAGAAATAAAAAAAGTGGTAAGAGAGGGCTATGCCAAAATTGCCAAACAGGATAGCCCCTGTTGTGCTCCGGTAAATTCTTGTTGCGGCGGCACTGATTTAGCCCAGAATGTTAGCAAGAGCATAGGATATACCGAGGAAGAGCTTGAGGCAGTCCCGGAGGGTGCCAATTTAGGGCTTGGCTGTGGAAACCCTGTAGCTCTTGCCTCTTTAAGAGAAGGGGAGGTTGTTCTTGACCTTGGCTCGGGTGGCGGGCTTGATAGTTTTCTGGCGGCTAATAAAGTTGGCAAGACGGGCAGAGTTATCGGCGTGGATATGACGCCAGAAATGATTGAAAGGGCAAGAGAAAACGCCAGGGAAGGGAACTACAGGAATGTAGAATTCAGACTTGGGGAGATAGAAAATCTACCGGTGGCGGATAATTATGTTGACGTCGTCATCTCAAACTGTGTTATCAATCTTGTGCCTGACAAAAGAAGGGTCTTTACGGAAGTTTTCCGCGTGCTAAAGCCGGGCGGTAGGCTGATGATATCGGACATAGTTTTGTTGAAAGAACTTCCCGATTTCATAAAGGACTCGGTTGAGGCATACATCGGCTGTCTTTCTGGAGCCATAATGAAGGATGAATACATAGGGGCGATAAAAGCGGCAGGATTTCACGATGTCAGAATAATTGATGAGGCGTCTTTCCCTATAGAGTGTATGGCTAATGACCCAACGGCAAAGGCAATCATTGAGAATTTAAAAATACCACTTGAAAAAATGAAAGGGATTGCCAGTTCGGTTACAAGCATAAAAGTTTACGGGGTCAAACCGAATTAGACAACCGGGATAAACCCTGGCTAACGAGCTCTTTCAGCCTTGTGGTTATCCCCTCTAGTGGTAAAAGCTGAGCTTCTTTTTCTGAGCGTTTTTTAATCTCTACACTATCTTTTTCCAGGGTGCGTGGGCTGATGGTAACCCGGAGCGGTATTCCTAAGAGGTCGGCGTCATTGAATTTTACCCCCGGCGACTCTCTGCGGTCGTCAAAGAGCACCTCTAAACCCTGTGTCTCTAAGTCGGCGTAGACTTTCTCAGCGGTGGCTGCCACTTTGCTGTTTTCCATGTATAGGGAGCAAAGATAGATGTGATATGGGGCGATAGACATTGGCCAGATAATGCCGTTGTCATCGTGGTTCTGCTCTATAGCGGCTGCCAGTAATCGGTCAAGACCAATGCCATAGCACCCCATGATAATTAGGTGAGATGCACCACTCTGGTCAATAAAAAAGGCGCCTAGTTTTTCACTGATGAAGGTGCCCAGCTTAAAGACATGCCCCACCTCGATGCCGTGTGTAGATAGCAATTTCCTTCCACACCTGGGGCATCCTTCCCCGGCACGAGCCTGAGCGATATCGGTCACCAGGTCAACTTTGAAGTCCCTTGGGTAATTGACATTTCTCAAGTGGGTTTCGGGTTTATTAGCGCCGGCAACAAAGTTTGTCCCTGAGGTTATGGAATCGTCGGCAATAATTTTGATGCCTTTTATGCCTATTGGGGAGGCTGCCCCAGCGACGATACCGGCTTTTATAACTTCAGCCTCGGTGGCTAGTCGGAGTTCAATGGAACCCAGGGCGTTCTTTAGCTTTACCTCGTTTACCTCAATGTCCCCCCTGATGACGATAAAGACCAGCTTGCCGTCGGCGATGTAGAATACGGCTTTAAGGGTATGGCTTTTTGGTGCCTTGAGGAAATCTGCCACCTGTTCAATGGTGCTGGCGCCTGGGGTGGCAACCTCTTCCAGCGGTAACGGCTCCCCCGGTTTTATCTTGCTCTTGATGCTCTCAGCCTTATCCACATTGGCTGCGTATCGGCAATTACTACAGTAGATAATCTCGTCCTCGCCGCCCTCGGTGATAACCATGAACTCGTGGGACTCCTTACCACCAATGGCACCACTATCGGCTTCAACCACGAGGCTAGGGAGGCCGCAGCGAGAGTAGATATTCTGATATGCCTGGAGCATCTTATCATAGCTCTGGTTTAGCCCCTGTTCATCGGTATCAAAGCTATAGAGGTCTTTCATAATGAACTCACGGATTCTAATCAGCCCGGCTCTGGGGCGAGGCTCATCACGGAACTTGGTCTGAATTTGATACAGAAGCAGAGGCAGGTCACGGTAGCTCTGGACGTTATATTTGACCAGCTCAGTGATGACCTCTTCGTGGGTTGGTCCCAGACATAATTTGCGGTCTCTGCGGTCGGTAAGGGTGAAAAGCCCTTTGCCGAAAGCCAGGTCTCTACCCGTTTCCTGCCACAGCTCTAAAGGCTGGAGGACGGGCATCATCAGTTCCTGCCCGCCGGCTTTATCCATCTCATCGCGGATAATGTTCTCTATCTTTCTCAGCACCCTCCAGCCTAAAGGCAGATAGGAATAGATGCCAGCGGCTACCTGATGAATCATCCCCGCCCTTAATAGTAGCTGATGGCTAGCTGTCTCCGCCTCGGCGGGCGTCTCTCTAAGTGTCTTACCGAAGAGCCTTGATATGCGCATTTTTATTGATTTCTACCTTTATTGTTTAGAGGTTTTATGTATTAAACCATACTTAATAGGTTTATTCTAGTGGTTTAGATTTATCTACCTCACCCCCTGTGTCCCCCTCTCCTTTGAAGGAGAGGGGGAGGGTAGTTTTTTAAAGGGGCGAAGCCCCTTTAAACTTCTCCCAATGTAGATGCGTGAAGCCCAATAATAATCCTTTCACTTCAAGGCTTCTTCTATAATTCCTAGGCAATAATCCCACATCTCATACATTGCAGACTCATCGCCTTTCTCCAAGTCCTTAATATAGCTACTCAACTTTGTGTCTCCCATGTCTGTGGCTCGGTTCTTTAGCTCTACAAACCACTCAACGTCATCCTCAAAACCGAAGCGGGGGTTAATACCAGCTTGCTTATAGGCAGGGTACATAAGAACATCGAGAAACTCAGTATAAGCCAGCGCTTCAGCGGATTTTTGGTCTGCAGCTTCGATATCGGTTTGTAGAGACTGAATTTGTGCTTGCGCTTGTGCCAAATCACTTGGTAAAGATTGATTTTGTTCTTGTGCCGCAGCCAGATCGTTCTGTAATGATTGAATCTGTGCCTGAGCTGAAGCAAGGTCAGCTTTTACTTTGTCGTACTCTTCCTGAGATACTCCAGCACCGCAAGAAGGTAATAGGAAGAGTACTAGAATTAATGCCATACTTATCAGAATAGCTTTCTTCATTGGATTGTAACCTCCTGAGATAGTTTGATACTGAGACTTCCCTCACCTCTACTCAACCATTTTGCACCCCCCTTAAATTATTTTGTTCTTTCTATAGCCTCTCCACCTCCGCTATCAGTGCAGTTATAAAATCCCTTTCTTCTATAGTCCTGAGCTTTTTGCCCTTTTTGAACAAAACGGCTCTACCCTTGCCGCAGGCGATGCCAATATCGGCGTCTCTGGCTTCCCCCGGCCCATTGACCACACAACCCATCACCGCCACCTTTACCGGCTTATTAATCTTTAGTAGCTTTTCCTCTACTTCCCCGGCTAATTTTACAATATCAACCTCAGCCCGACCACAGGAGGGGCAACTGACCAGGACTGGCCCGTGCTGGCGCAGATTCAGGCTTTTCAGAATTTCATAGCCGGCGATGACCTCTTCCCTGGGGTGGGCGGTAAGTGAGACCCGAATGGTATCGCCAATGCCCTCATATAAAAGCGTGCCAATGCCTACCGTGCTGCGGATAATACCGGTTCTGGGAGGGCCGGCTTCAGTGATGCCGATGT
>CAZYZL010000023.1:0-11673 GCA_964652005.1 uncultured Dehalococcoidales bacterium
TGGGGCGGAGTGGGGTGGAGGTTGAAGAAGCAAAGATTGACCTTTATATTGGTAATATCCCGGTGGTAAAGGCGGGTAGACCCTTGCCCTTTAGTAAGCGAAGTATCATCCAGCTACTGAAGGGAAGAGAGGTGTCTGTAAATTTGAACCTTAATCTAGGCTCGGCTAAAGCCACTGCCTGGGGTTGCGACCTCTCTGAGGAATATGTAACTATTAACAGTCAGTATATGACATAAAGCAATGGCGAGAGGCAAGAGTAATAAATTGGGCAAGGTTATTGTGGTTAAAATAGGTGGTGCCACCTTGGGTAGTCATGACACCACTATTGAGGATATAGTCTATCTTCAGCAGGGGGGTAAGTCGCTGGTTGTAGTCCATGGCGGTGGTAAGGTGATAACTGATTGGCTGGAGAGGTGGGGGATTGCCACCAGGTTTGTCCACGGCGAGCGGGTAACCGATGAAGCCACGCTTGAGGTGGTGGTTTCGGTGCTGGCGGGGCTGGTCAATAAGGAGATTGTCGCGGCTATCAATAGCCTTGGTGGCAAGGCAGTCGGTATTAGCGGCGTGGACGGGGCTTTAATTCAGGGCAGGATTAAGGACGAAGCGCTGGGCTATATTGGCACGGTGGTGAAGGTAACCCCCGCCCCCCTTGAAGTGCTATTGCAATCTGGCTATGTCCCGGTAGTGGCTCCGGTTAGTCTTCATGCTGATAAGCCGGGTAAAGCGCCGAAGGTACTTAATATCAATGCTGATGCTGTCGCTGGTGAAATTGCTGCTGCTATCGGTGCTGACAGGCTTATCTTTTTGACCGACGTAGTTGGTATCTGCGACCAATCGGGCAATCTGCTGCCTCGGCTATCGCCGGATGAAGCCGAGGCATTAATTGCTTCCGGCGCGGCTTCAGGAGGGATGATTCCCAAGATTAAAGCCTGCCTGAGGGCTTTGTCTGGCACGTCAACTACTCGCATCATAGACGGTCGGCAGCGACACGCCTTGCTCAAAGAGATAGAGGAAGGCAGTTGTGGCACAACAATACAGAAAGTTTATTACGGGAAAGATTGAAGAGCCAATCTCGTTCTGATAAAGTTAATAGATTATTTGGTGACCTATCCCCCTTGCCCCCTTCCCTTAACAAGGGAAGAGGGAGTGTAGGTAAGAGAGGGGCGAAGCCCCTCTCTAAAATCTCTCTCCTTCAATTAAAGAGGGTAAGGAAGAAAGTCAAAGAGAGGCGAAGCCTCTCTTAAGAAAAACCTTCCCCCTCTCCTTCAAAGGAGAGGGGGATTAAGGGGGTGAGGTTGATAAAGAAACCTCACATTGTTAGAGACTTGTTTGGAGAGCAGGAGTGAGTAACTGGCAGGAGCTTGAGCGCCAATACTTTATGACTACCGTAGAGCGTGTCCCTTTGACCATAGTCAGGGGGCAGGGGGCACGGGTGTGGGACGAAGATGGGCGGGAATACCTTGACTTTGTTGGTGGCTGGGCAGTCAATAGTCTGGGGCACTGCCATCCCGTGGTTACCCAGGCGCTGACCGAGCAGGCACATCTACTTATTCAGACGTCTAACCAGTTCTATACCATTCCTCAGATTCGCCTGGCTGAGCTTTTAGTCCAGAATAGCTGTCTGGGCAAGGTCTTTTTTGGCAATAGTGGTGCCGAGGCTAATGAGGGGGCAGTAAAGCTAGCCCGCCGCTACGGGCAGCTCTATCTTGGTGGGGCCTATGAGGTTATTACCACCCTCGGCTCCTTTCATGGTCGCACCTTAGCTATGGTGGCGGCTACCGGTCAGGCTAAATTCCAGCAGTCTTATCCCCCCCTCCCCACTGGCTTTGTTAATGTGGAGTATAATAATATTGAAGCGATAAAGTCAGCCACTACTAATAAAACCTGTGCTGTGATGGTGGAGCCGATACAGGGGGAGGGTGGGGTCAACCTGCCTGACGACGGTTATTTGCCAGCAATAAGGGCTTGGTGCGACCAGAAGGGCATCCTGCTTATTCTGGATGAGATTCAAACTGGCATGGGTCGAACCGGGACGCTCTTTGCCTACGAGCAATATGGCATTGAACCTGATATAATGACACTGGCTAAGGGCTTAGCCAGTGGCGTGCCCATTGGGGCTATTCTCGCCAAGGAGAGGGCGGCTGTGTTTGCCCCCGGTGAGCACGGCTCTACCTTCGGTGGTAACCCGTTAGCCTGTGCTGCTGGCTACGCTACAGTAAAATTTATCATTGATAATGATATAGCTTGGAAGGCAAAGGTGGTGGGACAGGAGCTTATCGCCGGGCTGGAAAAGCTGAGGCAGAAATTCCAGTTTATTACTGATGTTCGGGGGCGTGGGCTGCTGGTGGCTATGGAGTTCGCCAGTGACATTGCCCAATCATTGGTAACGGCTTGCCTTGAGCGAGGCTTACTGGTAAACCGACTCAAGCCCAACGCCTTGCGCTTTATGCCTCCCCTCATTATCGGGACTAAGGAGGTGGATGAGGCGTTGGGCATTCTAGATAAAGCACTAGCTAGTATGGCAAAGTAAGGGAGAGGCGGAGCCATCTTTACCATAGGGTGTTAAAGAGGGACGAAGTCCCTCTTATAAACTCGTCCCCCTCTCCTTTCTAAGGAGAGGGGGACGAAGGGGGAGAGGTTAAAAATGTCAGATAAGGTAGTACTGGCTTACAGTGGTGGGTTGGATACATCAGTAGCTATCAGATGGCTCAAGGAGAGGTATAACCTGGATGTTATTGCCCTCAACGTTGATGTCGGCAATGAGCGGGACTTTTCTGCCGTTCGTCAGAAGGCGCTTAATATTGGCGCAGTGAAGGCGCTGGTAGAGGATGCCAAGGAATTATTTGTTAACTATTTTATCTTCCCCGCCCTCCAGGCTGATGCTGTCTATGAGGGACAGTACCCTCTGACTACCGCCCTGGCTCGTCCGCTAATGGCTAAGCTGCTGGTGGATACTGCCTTAAATGAAGGGGCTTCGGCAGTAGCCCATGGCTGCACCGGCAAAGGGAATGACCAGGTGAGGTTTGATGTGAGCATCGGTGCCCTGGCACCTAACCTCAAAATCATCGCCCCGGCTCGGGAATGGGGCATGACCCGGGAAGAGACTATCAAATATGCTCAGCGTTATGGGATTCCGGTGCCAGTTACTGCTGCCAGCCCCTATTCCATTGATGCCAACCTGTGGGGGCGGAGTATTGAGTGTGGGGTTCTTGAGGACCCCTGGGTTGAACCACCAGCCGATGTCTTCACCTGGACAAGGTCACCGGCTAACGCCCCTGATGTGCCAGCCTATGTGGAGATTGGCTTTGACCAGGGTATCCCAATTACCCTTGATGGGCAGGAGATGGATGGCGTTAGTTTAATCCAGCGGCTGAACCAGCTGGCTGGCGAGCACGGGGTAGGCAGGATTGACCATTTAGAGAATAGGCTGGTGGGGATAAAATCAAGGGAGGTTTACGAAGCGCCGGCAGCTATAGTATTACTCCAGGCACACCAGGCTCTGGAGGCAATGACCCTGTCAAAAGAGCAGTTACGGTTTAAGCAAAAGGTGGCGGTGGAATATGCCGACCTCGTCTATAATGGTCTGTGGTTCAGCTCACTCCATCAGGATTTGGCTGCCTATGTTAAGAGCACACAGCGCTATGTTACCGGGACGGTAAGGGTTAAATTGCTCAAGGGGCATGCTACAATCGTGGGGCGGAAGTCGCCCAAATCACTTTATAGCTATAGTCTGGCCACCTATGATAAGGGTGACCAGTTTGACCAGAGTGCCTCCGTCGGCTTTATCCATATCTGGGGACTGCCGGTCAAGACCCAGGTGCAGGCGCAGCCCCCAACTCAAGCCGAGGGTCCGTTAGGCATGATGAAGCCAAAGAAAACAAAGGAAGGCAGTAAATGAGCCTTATTCGCGGTCGCTTTCAAAAGAAGGCGGATAAACTGGTGACGGAATATACTGCCTCTGTCCCCTTTGATTGGCGGTTATATCCCTATGATATTGCCGGCAGCATTGCCCACGCCAGGATGCTGGCAAAGCAGGGGATAATTTCAGATAAAGAGGCGGAGACTATCACCAAGGGTCTGGCGGCAATTAGGAAGGAGATAGAGCAGGGCAAGTTTGAGTTTAAGCCCGAGCTTGAGGATATCCATATGAATATTGAAGCTCGCTTAATTGAGAAGGTGGGGGAGGTGGGGGGTAAGCTCCACACCGCTCGTTCCAGGAATGACCAGGTGGCTTTGGACTTGCGCCTTTTTGTCAAGGAGGCAACCTCAGAAACCCTAGCTAAGCTGAGAGAATTCCAGCGGGCGCTCATCAGTCTAGCTGAAGCCAATAAAGAGGTAATTATTCCCGGCTACACCCATCTTCAGCCGGCGCAGCCGGTTTTGCTGGCTCATCACTTTTTGGCCTATTTTGAGATGCTCCGGCGTGATGTTGACCGATTTAACGACTGTCTGAAGCGTACCGATGTCATGCCCCTGGGCAGCGGTGCCCTAGCTGGCGTAGCCTACAATATTGACCGGGAGTTCCTCGCTCGTGAGCTTGGCTTTGGTCAGCTCAGCCAGAATAGTATTGACGCTGTCTCAGATAGGGATTTTGTGTTGGAGTATGAAGCGGCGGCTAGCCTGTGTATGATGCACCTGTCACGACTGGCAGAGGAGATTATCCTGTGGTCTTCAGCCGAGTTCAATTTTATTGAGCTTGATGAGGCTTATGCCACCGGCTCAAGTATTATGCCCCAGAAGAAGAACCCTGATGTTGCCGAGCTGGCTCGGGGGAAGGCGGGAAGGGTCTATGGCACGCTCATGGCTCTGCTGACCACGATGAAGGCTCTCCCCCTTTCCTATAATAAAGATATGCAGGAGGACAAGGAGGGTTTCTTTGATACTGTAGATACCATACTATCTACGTTGGAAGTGTTTGCGGGCATGATAAAGAGCCTGCGAATTAAAACTGAGAATACCAGACGAGCAGTGGAGCGGGGTTACATCCTGGCTACTGACCTAGCTGACTATTTGGTCAAGAAGGGGGAAGCCTTCCGCACCGCCCATGATACAGTGGCTAGGCTGGTAAGCTACGCTATGGAAAGGGGTAAACCATTCAGTCAACTCAGCTTGGCTGAATATAAGAATTTTTCCCCCCTATTTGCCGAGGACGTCTTCTCCATCACTGTGGAATCGTCTATTGCCGCCAGGGGTATTATTGGGGGGACTGCCCCAAAGCAGGTGGAGCGGGCGTTGGCTAATGCTAAGAAATTAATCGGAGCTAAGGGTGGGAAGTAACCCTCAGGTCAAGCTTGCCCCGTCTATTCTCTCCGCCGATTTCAGTCGCCTTGGGGAGCAGGTAGTTGAAGCCACTAATGCCGGTGCTGATTACATTCATGTAGATGTTATGGATGGGCATTTTGTCCCCCAGATAACCATTGGTGCCCCGGTGGTGGCTGCCATTCGCCGTTGGACTAAACTGCCGCTGGATGTCCATCTTATGATTGAGGCACCAGAGCGTCAAATCGGTCAATTTGCTGATGCTGGGGCTGACATTATAACCGTTCATATAGAAGCCTGTCCTCACATTCACCAAGCAGTGCAAACGATTAAGGAATCAGGGGTTAAGGCAGGGGTTGCCCTCAACCCGGGCACACCTATAGACATGCTGAGAGAGGTTCTTCCTTCCTTGGATTTGGTTCTGGTGATGACCGTCAATCCTGGCTTTGGCGGGCAGAGCTTTATTGACGCTATGCTGGACAAGGTAGCCCGGCTGCGGGCTGAACTGGATGAGAAGGGTTTAGCCGCTGAGTTGGAGGTGGATGGTGGCATCAATGCTGAGGTTGCTCCCAAGGTGGTGAAGGCAGGGGCTAGGGTGCTGGTAGCTGGAGCAGCGGTGTTTGGTTCGGGACAAACGGTAAGCCAAGCCCTGGGAAAGCTCCGGACTAGCCTGTTTTAGCCATTTTATGCTGGCTGCGCAGGCATCTAGTGCACAGGTTTAGTCGTTTTGTTTCGCCCTGGATGAGGATAGTAACCGGGTGAATATTGGGCACCCAGCGGCGGTTGGTATGACGTTTTGAGTGGCTTACATTATGACCAAATTGGGGTGATTTGCCACATAAATCGCACTTCAATGTTTTTTCTCCTTTGACTATTAGGCAAATTTACGATAGAATTTCGTCCATAATACTAACATAGGTAGGCGATTGTTACAAGGATAGATAAGATGGGACAAGCTAATGCTATCAGTGGGCAAGATTTGAAGGAAATGTTTGCCGCCGCCACCACTTGGTTGGAGAAGAGTGCTGCTGATATTGATGCCCTAAATGTCTTCCCGGTGCCTGATGGAGATACCGGGACTAACATGCTGCTCACCATGCGTTCCTCTATGGAGGAAGCTTATCGGGTTGCTGATAGTAGTGCTTCAAGCGTAGCTCAGGCTATGGCTAGGGGAGCCCTGATAGGGGCTCGGGGTAATAGTGGGGTAATCCTATCGCAGATTTGGAATGGTTTGGCACAGGGTTTGGTGGAAAAGGAAACGATTGCCGGTAGCGACTTGGTTGCTGCCTTGCTACAGGCTTCAACGGTGGCTTATAGGGGGTTAAGCAATCCCGTAGAAGGAACTATTCTTACCGTAATAAGAGAAGCTGCCACGGCTGCCGAGGCGCACGCTGCTAGTGTTAGCGATGACGTAGTCTCAATTATGGAAGTCACAGTTAATGCTGCCAAGGAGTCGGTGGCTAATACCCCTAGCCTGCTGCCGGTGTTAAGGGAAGCCGGGGTGGTGGATGCCGGGGGGCAAGGTCTGTATACCCTCCTGGAGGGTGCTCTCCACTACCTTAAAGGCGAGGTAGAACAATTGAAGCTACGCAAGCCGTGGATGATTGCCAGTAGCGTGCCACTCCCGGCTAAGGTTCCGCAAATGGTGGGCGTGGAGGAGGTGCCCTACGGATATTGCACTAATTTTGTTATCAAGGGGCAAGAGCTTGACCCGGATGAGCTTAGGAAGAGGCTGGGGAAGAGGGGGCAATCGGTCATCGTAATTGGTGACGACTCGGCAGTGAGGGTTCACATTCATACCTTAGACCCGGGTGCGGTTATGCACTACGTTACCCCCCTGGGCACTTTGCATCAGATAAGCATACGCAATATGGATGAGCAATATCAGGACTTCATAAAGATGCAGAAGGAGAGGATGCCAGCGGTTGATATTGCTACTGTGGCTGTGGTGGCTGGGGAGGGTCTATCTAATGTTTTTGCCAGCCTGGGAACAACGGCTATTGTCCCCGGTGGACAGACAATGAATCCCAGTACCAAGGATTTGCTCCAGGCTGTGGAATCAGTGGCTTCGGAGAAGGTTATTATTTTGCCTAATAACAAAAATATAGTGCTTACTGCCAATCAAGTCCAATCTTTGACTACCAAAACAATTAAAGTGGTGCCCACGAAAACAATCCCCCAGGGGGTAGCTGCACTCCTAGCCTTTGATTACGAAGCCGACCTGGAAACCAACGCTGAGAATATGAATAGGGTGAGCTCAGCAGTGAAGTCTGTTGAAGTTACCCGGGCGATACGCTCAACTCGGCTCGGTGGGCTGGACATCAAGAAGAAGCAGGCTATCGGCTTTTTGGATGGAGACCTGGTAGCGGTGGGTGATAACACAGACGATGTCCTTAATGAGGTGCTGGCTAAGGTAAATCTGGACGAGGTTGAAGTGATTACCATCTACTATGGGGCTGACACCAAGCCGGCTGAGGCAGAGCAGGTCGGCACCGCTATCCGTCAGCAACGTCCTGAGCTTCAGGTTGAGGTAATTCAAGGCGGTCAGCCTCACTATAACTATATTGTCTCTGTGGAGTAAATGGTAGGCTTCTATTATGGGAGTCAAAATTGTTACCGATAGTCTAGGTGACATACCCTCCGAGGTAGCTGAAGGGCTGGGGATTACTGTAATCCCGATAAACGTCCGCTTTGGTACCGAGAGTTACCGCGATGGTATTGACCTGACTACTGAACAGTTCTATGAGAGGCTAGCGCACAGCAAAATCTTTCCTACTACTATAGTACCGCCTCTTAGTGTGTTCGGTGAGACATACGATAAAGTGGCTGAGGAGACGGACGAAATCGCTGTCATTACTTTTTCCCATAAGCTTGGTGCTGGCTATGAGGCAGCGATGCAGGCTAAGGAGCTAATGAAACGGAAATGCCGGGTAGAAGTGGTTGATTCGGGGTGGGTGGTTATGGCGCAGGGACTGATAGTTATGGCTGCGGCTGAGGCGGCAAAGGCTGGGGCTAGCCTTAATGAGGTGGTGAAAGTAACCCGTAAGAACATTGCCCGGGCAGATGCCCGTATGGTTTTTGACACCTTGGAATACCTGAAAATGGGCGGGCGCATTGGCAGGGCACAGGCTTTTCTCGGGTCAATGCTCAAGGTGAAGCCTATTCTCGGTATAAGAGACGGCGAAGTCTTTCCTTTTGCCAGGGAGCGCTCCCGGGCTAAGGCGATAGACCATTTATATAACTTTGCTATTAGCTTTTCCCACGTTGATGGGATGGCGGTAGAGGATGCTACTACCCCTGATGAGGCAGATGAACTGGCCAAGCGGCTGAGGTCTAAATTTCCCAAACAGCGTATCTATCGGTCAAAGGTTAGCCCGGTAGTGGGGGCGCATGTCGGACCTAATGTTCTAGCGGTAGCGGTGCTGGGAGACAAGGGGTAGCTGTGACAGTCAAGATTGTTACCGATACTGTGGCTGACTTGCCACCTCAGGTGGTTAAAGAGCTAGGGATTACTGTAATTCCTCTACTTGTTCGCTTTGGCGAAGAGATGTATCGGGATGGCATTGACCTTACTCCTGATGAGTTCTACGCCAAACTCGCCACCAGTAAAGCCTTTCCGGTTACTTCAGTACCATCGCCGGCGACCTTTGCCGATGTGTATGATAAACTGGCTGAGGAAACGGATGAAATCCTGGCTATCATTGTTTCTTCCAAACTCAGTGGTACCTATGAGGTGGCGCTACAAAGTGTAGGACTGATGAAGCGGAAATGCCGGGTAGGAGTGGTTGATTCGGGGTGGGCAGTTATGGCGCAGGGGTTTATAGTTATGAAGACGGCTAGAGCAGCAAACGCCGGGGCTAAACTTGATGAGGTGATAGAGATAGCCAGAAAGGCCATTCCCCGGGTGGATTTTCTGGCGGCTTTTGACACCCTGGAGTATCTCAGACGGGGTGGGCGCATTGGCAGGGCACAGGCTTTTCTCGGGTCAATGCTTAAGATAAACCCCCTCATCACCCTGAAGGACGGTGTGGTTCAGCCTGCGGGCAGAACTCGCTCCCGAGCTAAGGCGATAGACCGCTTATATGACTTTGCCCTGAGCTATTCCTATATTGAGGAGATGGCGGTGGAGGATACTGCCTGTCCTGATGAGGCTGAGGCGCTGGTCGAGCGGCTTAGCTCTAGATTTCCCAGAGAGCGAATCTATCGGTCAAAAATGACCCCAGCCATCGGGACGCATACTGGTCCCGGTCTCTTACTGGTAGCTGTATTGGGGGATAAGGGGTAGCTATGACGGTCAAGATTGTAACCGATAGCACTTCTGACCTTTCGCCTCAGGTGGCTCAGGAGCTGGGGATTACGGTGGTGCCAGTCTATGTGCGATTTGGTGAAAGGGTCTACCGGGATGGGGTGGACATAAGCGAGGATGAGTTCTACCAGAAATTAGTGGAAAGTCCTATTCATCCCGCTACCTCTCAGCCTTCGCCGGCGGATTTTGCCGATGTCTACAAGAAACTTTCTAGAGAGGCTGATGAAATAGTCTCCATCCAGGTTACCAGCAAATTAAGCGGTACCTATAACTCAGCGCTGCGGGGTAGGGAGCTGGTAAAGACAGGTTGTCGTATTGAGGTAGTAGATTCACTTTCAGTAACCATGGGCTTGGGGCTGATAGCCATGGCTGCTGCCAGATTGGCTGAGGCTGGAGAAAGCTTGCCGGCGGTAATGGAGGAGATAAGACACTGCATTCCCCGCATACGCCTGCTTGGTGTTTTTGATACCCTTAAATACCTACTTCGGAGCGGGCGCATCGGCAAGGCTAAGGCGTTATTGGGCAGTATGCTCAATGTCAAGCCTTTGCTTACCATGCGCGATGGTGAGCTCTTTCCCGCTGGTCAAGCCCGCACCCGCTCTAAGGGCATTGAGCGTCTATTTGATTTGGTAAAGAACGTTTTGAATATCCAAGAATTAGCCATTGTTCATAGCACTACACCTGATGAAGCCGGTTCACTCAGGGAGCGTATTGCTTCTATCTTTGACCGGGGAAGGGTCCATATTGCCAGGCTGGGGCCAGCCCTGGGGGTTTACGGTGGTCCCGGGGCTTTGATTGTAGCCTTGAGGGAGAAGGTAAGCGATATTAGACAGGAGGCGGCAAAGGTGAGTCAAAGAAGGGATTCTCCTTGCCTCCAGTTATTTGCCTAGGCGGATGGAGACCAAGCCGTGTCAATGAATGTTGAGCCTCTGCGGAAGATACTTGAACTGGAACATGACAAAGGTTATGTAGATTCAGCGGTAATCGGTGGTCTGGACAGATTCCTTCGTCGCTGGGCAGGTCAAGCCATAGAATCAATAACCAACCCCCGGCTTTTGAGCCGTTTTCATAGACTCCGCCTGGTTGATTCCAACTATGCCTCTTTGACTAAGCAGCAGCGCAAAGAGTGGATAAACGAGGTGTTCGCCTTTTTGTCTGAGGCGGAGGTTGAGGCAGGGAAGGGCGAGGTTAAGCCGCCAAAGGAAGGTGTTGTTCTCCCCGTAGCTAGCCGGCGGTCTTTAGGGGGGCAGAAGGTGGTGGCTCCTCAATCTATTGATTCCCCCATTACTGCGCTTAAGGGGGTTAGCACCAATCTGGCTGCCAAGTTCAACCGTTTGGGGGTGAAAACGATTCGGGACTTACTCTATTTCTTCCCCCACCGTCACCTCGACTATAGCCAGAGGAAATATATCTCCCAGCTTACTGAGAGGGAAGAACAGACGATTGTGGCTAATGTGTGGCAGGCTAACGAAACTATGCTGGGTGGTAGACGGAGCACTGAGGCTATTGTCGGCGATGAGACGGGCAATGTCAGAGTGGTGTGGTTCAATAATCCCTACCTGGCAAAGAAGCTGCCAACCAATACCCGGGTGGTTCTTAGTGGCAGGGTGGGCTTGTTTGGTGGGCGACATGTGTTTGAATCTCCAGAGTGGGAGCTACTAGAGGACGGGGAGTTGATTCATACTGGGCGCCTGGTTCCTCTCTATCCCCTGACTCAAGGACTGCGCCCCCGGCAGGTAAGGAAACTGATGAAGCAGGTCATAGACCAGTGGGCATGGCAGGTAGAGGACTTTTTGCCCCTAGAAGTAAGGCAACGGTGTAACCTGTTTGAACTGCCTCAGGCGATAGCCCAGGCTCACTATCCGCAGGATGAGGCAGCCAAGGACGGGGCAAGACTTCGTCTGGCTTTTGACGAACTTTTCCTTCTTCAACTGGGAGTGCTGAGTAGAAAGCGCGACTGGCAGGAGAGCCAGCCGGGCACCCCTTTCACGGTTAGCACACCGGTGCTAGATATCTTTCTATGCTCTTTGCCCTTTGAACTAACTGCCGCTCAGCGCAGAGTGCTTGACGAGCTGTTAGCCGATTTGGAGAAACCAAGACCGATGTCC
>CAZYZL010000024.1:0-11252 GCA_964652005.1 uncultured Dehalococcoidales bacterium
CCCTCATGCTAAGAATACATCTCCCTATTATGGAGAGGGGGATTAAGGGGGTGAGGTTAATAAACAATCTCTTGGGGGGCAAGTTATGGGTCGGGATAAGACTGAGCTGGACTTACCGCCGGAGTATTGCCACTACCGGGATGATGGCTGCGAATTTGCTGATTCCTGCCTTAGCTGTCCCCTTCTGGAATGCGTTTATGCTCAGCCCGGGGGCAAGCACCGGTGGCTGAAAAGGCTAAGAGACAAAGAGGTTTTAGGGCTGTTCACTACCGAGGGTAAAGGGGTAAAGGAGCTGGCACTGATGTTTGGCGTTAGTCGGCGCACCATCCAGCGAATATTAAAGAGGGCTAGAGATGAATCTACCCCAAAAATCAAGATTTTAGGGGGCCCCGATGAATGAAACTTCAATTATCACCCAGTTAAACCGTCTTGATATTGACCGACTCAGAGGCTATAGAGAGCTACTTGACTTCTACCACGGTCGGCAGTGGGAAGGTAGGGAAAAGTGGGGGGAGAAACACCTGACCTTCAACTATGCCAAGGTATTCACCGATAAGGTTACCTCATATCTAATGTCCGGCATTAACTTTGCTGTTGATGCTATAGAGGATTCAGACGAGGCTAAAGTCAGCGCCCAAAGAGCCGAGGCAGCCTTGCGCCAGGTCTATGAGGACAATAACCTGGAGCAGCTAGACCTTGAGACTGAGATTGATTGCGCCATCCTGGGCGATGCCGGCTACAAGGTTATCTGGGACACCGAGGCAAAGAAGGCGAGGATTACCGCCCCCGATGTTCAAGGTATCTATGCCTGGTGGCTAGGGGATGATACCTCAAGAATATGGAAGGTAGCTTCTAAATATAGCCTGACCGCCGAGGAAACCGAGTTCCTGTATCGGGTGAAACCCAAGGATAAGAAGGCGACCATTGTTGAGCTATGGACGGACGGGGAATTTGAGCTTTACCTGAATGATGCCCTGATTGAGAAGAAGCCCAACCCCTATGGTTTTATCCCGTTTATCATCTACCCCAACCTTAGAGAGCCAAAGAAGTTCTGGGGTATTTCTGACCTATCGCAGGTTATGGAGTCGCAGCGAGAGCTTAACCGGGCAATGTCACAGCTATCCAGGATACTGGAGCTATCGGGCAATCCCATTGCCGTGCTGGAGAATGTAGAAGAGGCTGAGGATATTACCGTTAGGCCGGGGGCGGTGTGGAATATCCCTGAGGATGCTAAAGCCTATCTGCTTGACCTGCTACAAGGTGGTGGGGTCAGGCTGCACATAGATTATATAAATCTTTTGTATAGAACCCTGCACGATATATCGGAGTCCCCCCGGGCTGCCTTCGGCGGAACAGAGAGGGATTTATCCGGGGTAGCCCTTGAGATTGAGCTCAACCCACTACTTCAGAAGGTGAGGCGAAAGAGAATCATCAGGACTGCCGTGTATAACCGGAGAAACAAGATGATTCTTAAGCTCCTGGAAAAGTACCAGGGAATGGAGTTTGGCGATAACCGGTTGCGGGTAATCTGGAGTCCGATACTGCCCCAGGATTCAGCCCGGCTGGTGTCCAATGAGCAGACAATGGTTCAGAGCGGCATCCACTCCAGACGCGGGGCTATGGAGGAAGTGGGGATTAAAGACCCTGAGGCTGAATTTAAGCGCTGGCTTGAGGAGAGGGAAGCCATCCTCAGGATGAATAAGGAACTTAACTCACCCAGAAAAATCTTAGATTTTTCTGGAAACTCGCTTAACGCCAGGTCAACGACAGGCAGAGAGGGAGAGAGAGCTTTAGCCGCAGAGACCGAAGGCGTTGAGTAATCTCCAGCATAAGGAGGAGAAAATTGCCAGAAGATATGCAAAACCAAAATCCCAGCGGGGAGGAGCTAGAGAGTGCCACGGCTAGGGTTGTGGAGCTTGAGGAGCTTATCGTCAACAAAGACAAGGAGCTTGCTGCCAGGGATTCCCGCATCTCTGAGCTGGAGCAAGCAATAGCTGATAGGGATAACCAGATTGCTCCCCTTAGACAATCTCTGGCTGAACTAGAGCCGAGGTTGACCGAGCTTGAGAATAGTCTGTCTCAGGCGGTATCAAGCTACCGGGCATTGGTGATTAAATCAAATCCCGGCGTGCCCGAGGAACTGATAACCGGGGACAGCATTGAGGCTATTGACAAGTCTGTGGCAGATGCCCGGAACCTGGTCGATAAGGTGAGGAAGGAGTTGGAGGCTGAGATAGCCAAGGCTAGGGTGCCGGCTGGGGCTCCACAGCGGACGGCAATAGACTTTTCAGCCCTATCCCCAAAGGAAAAGATTCAATATGCAATAGGAGAAAGGAGATAAACCATGGCACTAACATTAGCTGAAGCAGCCAAGCTGTCAAATGATATGCTACTTCAAGGGGTGGTGGAGACCATCGTCAAGGACTCGCCCGTCCTTCAGCAGCTCTCTTTCATTGAGATTGCGGGCAATGGCTTAACCTATAACCAGGAAAAGACCTTGCCGACCATCGATTTTTATGATGTCGGTGATACCTGGGCTGAGTCAACACCAACCTTTGAGCAGAAAACAGCAAACCTGAAGATTATGGGTGGTGACGCCGACGTGGATAACTTCATCAAGGCAACCCGCTCCAATATTCAGGATTTGGAAGCAGCCGTAGTCGAGTTGAAGGCAAAGGCGCTCAGGGACAAGTTTGAGGATACCTTCATCTATGGAAATGCAACCACTAATCCCAAGCAGTTTGATGGTCTCAGAAAGCTTATTGATACCACCACCGCCAGCAACTATGTAATAGCAATGGGACCCACCGGCTCTACCCTAACCCTGGCTAAGCTGGATGAGCTTATTGACGCAGTCAAGGGTGGCAAGCCCCATCTGCTGCTGATGAGCCGGCGCTCAAGGCGCAAGATTAACGCTCTGGTCAGGGCAGCTGGAGGCATGATAGAGACCGACAAGGATAAGTGGGGTAACTTCATCCAGCTGTGGGACGGCATCCCAATTGGCGTCAATGACTGGATACTGGATACCCACGTCCTTACCGGTGGGGTGGAGACGGCAACCACCGGAGGCACCTGCTCCACTATCTACGCCTTCCAGATGGGCGAGGGGGCGCTATGCGGCTTAACCAGCCCCGGTCACCTGACAGTAGAGCCAATCGGCTCGCTAGAGACCAAGGACGCATCACGAACCCGGATTAAGTGGTACTGCTCGCTAGCGCTATTCAGCTCAATCAAGGCAGCCGCTTTAATTGGGGTTCAGGACTAAGATCAACCAGATTCGGGGGAGCCTCTGGCGAGGCTCCCCCAGAGGAGGGGAAAATGGAAAACAAAGATGTAGCTCGATGGAATTGTCACTACAAACTCAGTAAATACCACCAGGATATTGAGCCCTATCGTGGCTCAGAGCCAGCCTTCTATAACCGGTTCAAGCCTTATGAGGTTATTGAGGGCGAGGGTAATTGCCTGCTTAATGTTGGCATTGATGAGATGTGGGACTTGATTGTCGGTGATTCAGCTAACCACTTCAACAATGCCAGCGCCCAGATTGGTGTCGGTGATTCCAGCACCGCTGCCACTGCCACCCAGACTGACCTTCAGGCAGCCACCAACAGGACCTATAAGGGCATGGAAACCGGCTACCCCACTTCCACCAGCCAGAAAGCAACCTTCAAGGCAAGCTTCAGTGACAGCGAAGCCAACTATACCTGGAATGAATGGGTGGTGAAGCAATCAACCAGTGGCAAGTGCCTTAATAGAAAGGTTGACGCTCTGGGCACAAAATCAAGTGGCACCTGGACTTTAGAAGTTAGCATTACTTTGAGCTAGGGAGAGTAAATGGCTGACAGGCAGAAAGCTCTCAATGTGCGTAAGGCGGTTGATGCCGGCGAGGAATATAACACGCAAGAGCTTGGCTATAAAGATAGGGAAGACTTTGAGGCTAACGCCTCTAGCGCTGATAGACAAGCTCTTGAAGGGATGTGGCACTGATGGCTACGGAAATCTTAAGACCAAATGCTGCTGGGGATTCAACTCAGTTAACCAAATACCCAGATTCAGGTGCAAACTGGGATAAGGTAGATGAGGCGGTAGCTGATGATGATACCACTTATGTTAAGGCCGTCAGCACTTCCTACCTGAGAGATTTATATAATCTGCCTGCCCATTCTGTAGGCTCGGGAACGATAAACTCCATTACAATCTATTTCTGTATAGCTACAGCCCTTAGCAATAAAACGGCTTATGCAAAACCTTCGCAAAAATCTGGGACTACAGTAACAGACGGCACAGAGGTATCTAAGACTGGAGTAACTACATATGAAACATTTTCTCAGACTTATACCACTAATCCTGCTACTGGTGCAGCCTATACTTGGGATGAGATAGATGCGCTACAAATTGGATTGCAATTAAAGATTTCAAGCACTGCAGGGAGTTCTGCTGCTAAATGCACCCAAGTCTATGTTGAGGTTGATTATACGACGGGAGGAGTAACCGAGAAGACCTCCTCTGATACTGGCTCTGGGGTTGATGCCTATGTTTCCCTGGAAACTGCGGAAGTCAAGTCATCATCTGATACGGGGTCTGGTGGTGAGGGCACACCGATGCTCAGCGCTATTCTGTCTGGGAGTGAAATCGGCTCTGCCATTGAAGCTCTTGTTGCCAGACTATTAGCTACCTTTGACGCCGGCACTGGCATTGAAGTCGGCAGTCTGCTCAAGGACCTGTTTGCCACTGAACTGGGGCAGGGCATAGACACCCTTGTTGTCAAGAGAGAGATATTTGCTGGAGGTGAAGGCACGAAGTTCTTTGGTGGGGGACATGAGCCCCCACATCGGGCGAGTTAAGCCCAGAGGGGAGGTATGAAATTATGGACCTAAGCACGATGAGAAGCATTGTCAGGCGCGACCTGAAGGACGAAGACGCGGGGAACTACCGCTGGAGCGATGATGAGCTGGACAGACACATTGCCCACGCAGTAAAGGAGTTTTCCGAGGCAGTGCCTTTACCGGCAAAAGCCACCCTTCCCACCACCCCAGGCTCCAGAGTGATTGATATATCATCGCTGACCGATAGGGTTATGGTGGAGGCGGTGGAGTATCCGGTAGACAAGTTCCCGCCCTGCTACCAGAGGTTCGCTCTATGGGGGCATGCCCTAACCCTGTTTAGCGACGAAGTCCCCGATGGCTCTAACTGCAATGTCTATTATGGCATGCTCCACACCCTCAATGCCCAGGAGTCTACTATCTCGGCCAAACACGAGGATTTGGTCGCTATCGGCGCCGAAGGCTATGCCGCTGTGGAGTGGGCTAGCTATGCCATCAATCGGGTCAGCGTCGGCGGCACCACCACGCCGAGGGAGTTCCTCGCTTGGGGCAATGAGAAGTTAAAGCAATTCAGAAGCGAGCTAAAGAGACTGGGAAGAAGGAACCTGGTCAGGATTCGCCAGCTCTATAGAGTGTAAAGGAGGCTATGATGACAGTGAGAGAAGCACTACCTAAGACCAAAGACGGCTTGTCTAAGGAGGCGTTTGCCATCGTCGGCGACCCAGGTGACCCTGATACCTGGAAGCTGCCCCATCATAAGAAAAACATCTTCAGAGCCGTGAAGGGGAGGCTTGATATTGAAAAGACGGTTGACTGGGAGCGGATGCCAGCGGCGGTGGCTGCCCTCTCCCGGGGTGGTTACCGAGGGCGGAGAGTTGATGCCAGCCCGGAGCAAATTCTACAGGCAGCCAAGCACCTGGCAAACCACTACCGCAGTGCAAATAAGCCATTGCCTGATACCCTGGCAGCATTGGTGTAGTTGAGATGGAGGATTTAGCCCAGTTTATTAAGAGCCTTATCAGACCCTTTATCATCGTCTGGGGCTTTACCCTCTACAGCGTCTGCATTTTGACTAATATGGAGGTGCCTCCACTATTAGCCGGATTGGTCTCGGTGGTTATCATAGAATACTTTGGCGAAAGGGCTGTAAAGAGGTTCAGGGAAAATGATAGGCCGACTGTATAAGTGGCTTTGGACCAGGATAGGTGGCAGACCCTGGAGTCATATTATTCGGGATAGCCAGAGGAAACACCCCTTATTGTGGCTCCTACTTTTTGGCGCCATTGGTATGCTACTCGGGCACCTATTCTGGTGAGGCGGAGGGCACGATGAGACAACTTAGTTCAACATTGCTTGCTGCCCAGAAGGAAGCGACCCATACCCCATACGTCAAGGTGGCAGCCTCAAACAAGCACTCCGGGGTAGTCAACCTGCGGTGGGCAAGGCTCTATACCGGCTCGGAAGATGATTACTTCCACGCCGTGACCATCCCCGAGGATGGCTCCCTGAACCGGGTCAGGATAACACCACCGGCTGATTCCAGAAAGCTCTATCGCCAGAGGGTGGCTAACCCCAGCCCGGAATCCGATTTCAGCCAGTGGGTTTACACCAACCAGTATGATGCGGTTATTGTCGCCGGCTGCTCTCTGGGGGCTGAGGTCTCCATCTTCTGGATTAAAACTGACCGAAAGCTCTACCAGTTAAAGAGCACCGACTATGGGGTTAGCTGGGGAGACCCCCAGCTCCTAGGCTATACCCCAACCACCGCCATTAACGGCATAGCTGCTGGCTATAAGCCGAATGGCGATATCGCCCTGTTCTTCGCTGACCAGGCGACCCTCTATGTGATGAAGCGCATAAGTGGTAGCTGGGGAGAAAAGGTTGCCTGGGACAAGTCGACCGGTGACCTCTCAGGCGTAGCCACGGTCTATGGTGACGACTGGAACCTTTTTGTTACCGGGAAGGACGCCGGGGGTAATTTTAAGCTGTGGTCGTTGGTTTACGGCGATGGCGGGGAGGTAGCTGCCGGCACCTGGTCAGCACTGAAGGAGTTTGCCTCAGCCCCATCAGATGGCAAGTTTGAATACCGGGCAGCATTCATGGATAAACCCGATGTCTATCGCTGCTTCTTTGTTGAGAAGTTCACCGGCACCAAGTCTTATAACTGCCCCTTCTGGTCACATTCAGTTTCGGAGACCAAGTTTGTGGATAACCTGTGGCACGAGCCAATACCGTTTAATCTTTCCAGCCAGTATGGCATGGCTATCGCTCACCACGGTGAGTATTGCTGGCTATCTACCCCCTATGGCGTGTGGCGAGCTAAGCTGACCCCGGAAAGTCTGGATTTAACCGCCGACGTCCTGTCATTAAGGCAGGAGCTTACCCAAACCAGAGGCAACCTTACCGTAGAACTGAGAAACGATGACGGCAGGTATGCTTCGCCGGGGCAGGGAGACCTAGCCGTCCTTGACATCGGTTGTCAGCTTGAGTTCAGCCCTGGCTATGTTACCGCTCAAGGAAACGAGGTCAGCTCAGGGTTAGCCTTTGCCCTTGATGCCTATGAGCACACCAGCTCCGGCGGTAGGGCAAGTCTGGTTCTTCACGCCTCAGATGGCTGGAAACTGATGGAAAACTGGAGAGCCAGACACCAGTTCCGATGGAATAAGGCAAGCCAGGAGATGAGCGTCAAACAAATACTCCAGTTCGTGCTGGCTAGGGTCGGGCTGAAGCTTGAGGTAAAATCCCAGTCCTCGGTTCTAACCGGCTACTACCCTGATTTCACCATCAATCCCAATAATACCGGCGATACGGTTATCAGCCGGCTGCTATCCTTCGTCCCCGATGCTCTGTTTATTGAGGGCAACAAAGCCTATGTAGTAAATCCCCTGTCCGCCGACGGCTCTGCTTACTCCTATGGCTCATCCCACTCCATATTTGACGGCAGGTATATGGCAGAAGCCTGGGGACTTAACCGAGTCCAAGTTGAGGGTTATGACCCGACACAGGGTGAGACCATAGTGGTTAATTCCTTCACCTGGGAACAGATAGATAGGCTCTATGATAGGCTAGGGCAGGTTGAGGACAGGAATATAGATAGTGTGACCAGAGCTGAGCAGAGGGGAGAAGCCTATTTAAGACAGGCGGAGGTAGAATCAGTTAATGGCTCCATCCTCGCCCCGACTAATTGTGGTCAGCAGCTATATGACGTCATTGACATAACCGATAGCCGGGCGGGACTGCAAACAGCCAAAAGGCGGGTTCTCGGGCTAACCTTGGTTTATAATCCACGCCGTGGAGAGTATCAGCAGCGGTTAGTGTTAGGCGGAGTATAGATTGGTAGAAGGAGAGCTAAGATGAGACTGAGAAAAGCAGTGCTGAAAAGTTTCAACTCCGGCGACTATACCGCCACCGTCCAGCTTGCTAGCAGCTACAAGGTTTACCTTGAAGGTATTGCTGTGGCGCGCAATATACCAGCCGCCGAGGTGGCACTGGGCAGAAAGGTGGCGGTTATCTTCTTTGATGAAAACAACGCCAAAGATGCCGTAGTAATAGCAGTCTACGCCTAGACTAAGCCTAAAATATCATTCTCCTACGTAATAAGAAGAGAATAAATGCCACTATTGCCACTGCGGCTATGATTCCGCCGACCAGCGGCCAGTTAATCACTGGCGCTAGAGTTGGTACTGATGGTGCCGGTGTCACTGGGGGTGGCGGTGTTGGAGCCGGTGGTGCCGGTGAGGGTGCCGGCGGGGGTGGTGTCGGCGGTGCTGGTGCCGGTGGCTTCTCCAGAGTGGTAAAGGTGTACTCAGGCGATACCGCCAGGTTACCAGCTCTGTCCTTGGACATGGCCCTGTAGTAATAGGTGGTACCCGGAGTCAAGCCGCTGAGGTGAACATGATGCTCAGTAACCAATATCTTATCAAGAGGCGATAGCATGCTGGGACTAGCCGAATATTCCACCTGGCTAGTACTCCGCTCATTAGTTATCCAGCAGATATCAGCAGTGGTCTCCGTAACGCCGCCACAAAGCGAGATGTTTGAAATTCTGGGAGGGGTAGTGTCTCCCCCACCAGTAGGACGTCCCCTGGTAGTGAAGCTCCAAGAATATTCAGCATTGGGATTACCGGCAACATCCTGAACTGCTCCAGCCAGAATAGTTACCGTATACTCGGTATTATAGCTAAAGTTATCATGAGCAATGGTAATGGTATCAGTTGCCTCATCTAAGGTTGCCAAGATACCGCTAACTCCATCGATAGTGATTCCCGATAAGTCTACAGCAGTGACATCCTCATTGAAGGTAGCGCTGACCACAGCGTTAAGCGCCACACCGGTGGCATCATCTCCAGGGGTAGTGCTCACCACCGCCGATGGCTCCACATCAATGAAGATGGTGATGTCCTGCGGGTCTAACACAAACTCGTTACCAGCATTGTCGTAAACCCGGTGATACAGAGTGGTGGTGCCTTCGTCGGAGATGGTGAAGGGGATAGTGTATGTAACCCAAGTTATGCCATCGAAGCTGTACTCAACCCTGTCCAACTCCGAAATTTCATCGCCACCGGTCAGGGTAATAGTAGCTTCGTTCCACCATGTACCTTCCTCTGGGCCAGGATAATCGCCACTGATTTCTTTCTCCAAGGTTGGGGCTGTCGTGTCAATTTTGATGTCCTGTGGGTCTAGCACATACTCATTGCCAGCATTGTCGTAAACCCGGTGATACAGAGTGGTGGTGCCTTCGTCGGAGATGGTGAAGGGGATAGTGTATGTAACCCAAGTTGTGCCATCGAAGCTGTACTCCACTCGGTTGAGTCCTGAGCCCGGAGTGGGGTCACCGCCCGTAAGGGTCACCTCTACATTGCTGGTGTACCAGCCAGCTAGACCTGAAGTTCCTGACAAACCCTTGTCGAGGGTAGGTGGTGTGGCATCCACTCGGAAGGCTATCTCCCCCTCATTGGCCATTGACCAATCGCTGGTAGCTCCATGCTCGTCAGTGGACATTACCCGCCAGTAATAGTCGCCATCAGGGAGGGCTGGAGAGATGAAGCTTGTTGGCCCTTGGTCGAGTAACCCTGAAGTATAGTCCACCACAGGAGAGCCAAAGTCGGAGGAATCGTCTATCTGGATGGTATATTGGACCTGATCGCCATCAGGGTCACTTTGGGTGAAGGTTAGCTCAGGGGTATTATCGTCGCCCCACCTGCCGTCTACATACTGAGTGGGACCCAAACCACTGGGCAGATCGGGGGGTTGATTGGTAGTAAAGTCCCAGGTTCCGTCTGACCAGTTGCTCCAAACTGTTCCATCAAAGACTCTCACCTTCCAATAATATTTGGTGCCGGGCGAAAGAGGAGAGGAAACAGAATAAATAATTTCACTGCCACTTGACCACGGACCCCCAGTAGAATAATCTGTTTCATCTATCTCTGGTGAGGAGAAATCTGAATTATCATCTACTTTAAGGTCAAATTTAGTACAATCATCATCATCCGGGTCAGAATAATTGAAAATCAAATCAGGCGTTAAACTCACCCCAGTTGCTCCATCAGGAGGGGAGACAAGCGTAGGAGTGGCGGGGCGCTGGTTAGGTGAGCCATAGGTTATGAAGTCGTCGGTCATGCTAAGGTATTGGGCATAAATCCAAGCTGCAGAACGGGCGATATTTGAGATACGGACTTCGTCAACCAAACCATGTAGGTCATAGCTAGTTCCACCATCGTCAGCTCGATTGCCCAAAGCCAGGTTGATATTTCTACTTGCTATCGCCTGAGTGCGACTTTGGGTAGCTTTCTCACCACCATTTAGATAAAGCCTCATCATCGTTCGGTCATAGGTACCTACTAGGTAAATCCACTCACCTGTATTATATGTGCTATAGCCGAGAGGCACCCAGCCACCCAAATCCAGCGCGAGTCTCAAATCACTACCTTCTTGGTGAAGGCAATAGCAACCACCGCCGCCAGTATCATCTTTGGCAATGATTTTCCCATCTGTTTTATCGTTTAGATAGACGAATGCTTCCAGCGTAATACTTTGGGTGATATCAAGACTTGAATCGTGTGCAATTTGAATTCGGTCGGCATTAGTGAAAGTATAACACCCGTTTATTCTGCCTGAACCGTCATAAGCGGCGCCATAATTTGTCCCATCATTGCCATTGGAAGTAGAATCGTAAAGAGTTCCAGAGGTTTCCTGTAAGTGCTGAACCATCTTGAAGTTACTGTCCCAGACGGCGGAGGGATTCTGCCCATCTGAAGCGCCTGGATTACCGTAATACATATAGAACTCGGTATCAGAGGTAGAACTGACGGTGGGAATCCTTACCCAAATCCAAGCCTCTTCCCCGGAGTTATCCCATTCTTCTGTTTCATGATTTAGAAGCGTTAAATCATCGGAATCTACAAAGCGGATGTCCTCGCCATTAGCCTG
>CAZYZL010000025.1:0-11123 GCA_964652005.1 uncultured Dehalococcoidales bacterium
CTATTTGTTTGGTCATACTAACCTGTAGCAATGAGCATGTGAGTATCTAATCTAATAGAACCTTATCTTGATACTTTGGAACAACTGTATCGCCGCCGGCCTTATCTCTAACTAAAAGAGCGAAATGTTGTGCTGCGCTAGGCTCACCATGGGTCACGAAGACACACCGGGGCGGCCTCTGCAGACTGGACAACCATTTTAGAAGCTGGTTCCTATCGGCATGTGCCGAAAAACCGTTTAACTGTACCACTCTCGCTCTTACCGGATAGTATTGCCCCAATATTCTGACCTCTTTGGCACCGTCGACGATTTGCCTGCCGAGGGTTCCTACTGCCTGGTAGCCGACAAAGACTATGGCGCTCTCTGGCCTGGAGATATTGGTGACAAGGTGGTACTTTATCCTGCCACCGGTGCACATCCCGGAGCCAGCAATTATGATGACACTACCGTCTATATAGTTTATCGCCTTCGACTCATCAACAGTTCTTATTAGATTCAAGCCGGGAAAGTCAAAAGGTGACTTTCTCTGGCGCAGGAGTTCCTTCATTTCTTCGTCAAATAGTTCGGGATGATGCTCAAACACCCCGGTAACACTCACCGCCATGGGGCTATCAACGAAAACCGTAAGGTGCGGTATGCGACCCTCAAGCCGGAACTTGTTAAGATAATACAAGACATCCTGTGACCTCTCCAAAGCGAAGCTAGGAATAACTATGTTTCCCCCGGCGTTTACGGTTGTGTTTATGATTTCGGCGAACTCATTAGCTGCGTTTTCCGAGCTTTCCAGCAACCTATCGCCGTAGGTGGACTCGACCAAGACGTAGTCCGCCTCTTCAAACAAAGTTGGGTCCCGAAGTATTGGCTTGCCCCAACCGCCGATATCTCCCGAAAAGAGGATTATCCTCTCCTCATCTTGATGTATCCTGACTCTGACCATGGACGAGCCCAGGATGTGCCCGGCGTCATGAAAACTAGCGTCAACACCTTTGCCTATCTTGACAGTCTCTCCGTAGCCTACCGGCACAAACAGTGGGAAAGAAGCCTTAGCGTCGTCGGCGGTGTACAGTGGAATCTCTGGGTGGGGGGCTTTTCTTCCCTCTCGTTCGTGTCTCCTTTTTTTAAAGTCAGCATCCTCTTGCTGTAGTTTGCCCGCATCTAGGAGGACGATTTCAGCAATCTCGGCAGTGGCTGCGGTGCAGTAGATTGAACCGTGGAACCCCTCCCGTGCCAGCTTGGGCAGTAAACCGCAGTGGTCGAGGTGAGCATGGGTCAATAGTACTGCATCCAGGCTCTCAGGCGGAACCAGAAAGGGCTCCCAGTTCCGCCCCCTTAGTTCTCTCTCCTGATAAAGCCCGCAGTCCACCAAGAAACTGACATTATTAAATTGAACGAGGTACCGTGAGCCGGTGACATTTTGTGCTGCCCCGAGGAAAGTTAGCTTGATGTTCATGCTTTCTTAAACTGGGTTGATTCTACCGCAGTGAGGGCACCTGACGGTGAACTCTTTGAACTTGGGTGGTACTCTCAATTTGGTGCCGCAATCACAGACGATAGTCTTATAGTTGCCAAGGCGCCACATCAGGTCTGAGGTCTCGCGCACCCGTTCTGTCTTGTCCGGTTCCAGTGGTGCTGCCTCCACTTCTGCTGGTCGCAGGCTGGTAGCCCTGCCGATAGTTATGGCGGAAGCAGGAATAATCCCCCTCCCTGTTCTGTGAACCTGCTGGTAAACCTGCTCATAGTCGGCAAAGGAAGCTCCAGCCATTGAACGCAGGATACGGATTCTCTCAGAAAGGGGTGGATGGGTGCTGGTGAGGTCGCTGGCCGGCCTACCCTCCTTACGGAAGGGATTTATGATATACATTGGTGCTGTGGCTTGATTAGCCGATTTCAACTGGCTGGTTGAAGCCGCAATTTTCTCAAGTGCTGAAGCCAGCCCCTCAGGGTATCTTGTATAGAGGGCTGAGGAACCATCAGCCAGATATTCCCTTCTCCGGGAGATAGCGAAGTAGATAAGCTGTGCCATAATCGGTGCCAGTATCATCAAGATGATGGCTACCGCCAGAATTATTAGTTGAGCCGCTCCGCCAGATGATGAGGAGCTCCTTCTGCTTCTGACCATTCCACCGAAGAACATGAGGCGTGTGGCATACCACGCCAGAATGACGGTGGTGCCAAGAAGGACGCTGCTCATTGCCATTAACAGCACATCCCGGTTCTTGACATGGGCTATTTCGTGACCAATGACGCCCTGCAGTTCATCGCGATTGAGTTTCTGTAATAATCCGGAGGTGATGGCAACGGCTGCCCGGTCGGGGTTTCGCCCGGTGGCGAAGGCATTAAGCGCCGGGTCATCAATGATATAGATGTCAGGAATCTTTTCCAGCCCTGAGGCAATCTTCATCTCCTCAACAATGTTGTACAGGCGGGGGTGGTCATCATGGCTGACTTTTCTGGCTTGTGCCAGCGCCAGCAGGATATTGTCCCCTTGGAAGAAGGCAACCAGACTCATCCCCGCCCATACAATTAAGGCCATAATCAATCCCCCGATGAAGCTATCAAGGAAGTATATGCCGAGAAAATAGCCAACGAAGAGGAGCAAAACCCCCATGCCGGCGACCAGTACTGCTGACCTTATCTGGTTCGACCTAATCTGTTCCCACATACTTCAGTCTTTCCGATTCTATGTGAAGCTGACCTTCGGCGCTTCTCTCTCCCCAGCTACGGTAACCTCAAAGAACTCGCCAACCTTAAAACCAGTCACGCCGGCTACTAGGTTAGATGGAAACATCTGAATCTGATTATTATATTTTAGGGCTGAATCGTTATAGTACTGGCGGGAAAAGCTTATCTTGTTCTCGGTTGAGGCGAGCTCTTCCTGAAGAGCAAGAAAGTTTTGGTTAGCTTTGAGGTCAGGGTATCTTTCGACTACAGCTAGTAGCCGACCTAAAGCCGTGCTTAACTCACCTTCAGCCTTGCCCCGTTCGCCGACTCCACCAGATGCTAGCTGCTGGGCTAGATTGCGAGCTTTGGTTACCGCTTCCAGTGTCTCCCGCTCGTGTTTCATGTAGCCTTTTACTGTTTCTATAATGTTGGGAATGAGGTCATACCGCCTTTTTAGCTGGACATCAATCTGTGCCCAGGCGTTCTTTACCTGATTGCGCCACCTGACCAAGCTATTGTAGGTGGCAATAAATAGAATAAGAAGAACAGCGATAATGCCTATAATGACGTAGACTGCTATCATAGGTACCTCCTATTTATTCCTTGGTTTTAAATACTTCTTGCAGGAAAGCGAAAATCTCTTGCTGTGGGGTCGGCTTTTCCACCGGTTTCCTAATTAGATGTCCCACCAGGTGACCGAGCTCGCCACCGTCAAACCAGAGTCCGTCCCCGTGCCGACAGACGTCAATGAGTATTTCAGGTTCTTGGCCGATTACTATCTTCCTCATTTTCTGAACGCATATAGGGCATCTTCGCTTCTTTTCTGGTGACTTCGCTTCGGTTGAGTCGGCTAGATTAGTTAGAAGCGGTTTTGGACTCTCAAACCCCGCGGACTCAACCAAAAGCTCAAGTTCTCCAGAGTCTAACCAAACCCCGTGGCAGTTGGTGCAGTAATCAAGCTCAATCTTGTTGTGCTCAACAACTATCATGTCGCTGTTACAAACCGGGCATATCATCTCGGACAGGCCTCATAGTAAATTATTAAGAGTCTAAATCCCTTGGACAATTATATATCAAGACGGCTCTATTTTACACATTTTAGCGAAGTGTTGGATCACAATCCGATGGTCTGTTGAATATGCCTTCGTTACCTTAATAAACTGTGTTGTTGTTTTACTACCTCTTTTTGTTCCATCACCAAGTGCCAAGATTCAGCTGCAGAAGGGGACGAAGTTCGCCTGTTGCTGCTGAAGGGTTAGCAACCCAAAATAAAGACCTCTGGGGAAACATTGTTTGTCGCCTTAAATAACTGCTATTGCAGCCCCATTTTGGACCATCCAATCTGTCCAAAGCCCGAAGGGGAGAGCTGATTGCAAAGACTATCAATTCTTAAACCAACTTCCAAGATTCTTGCCCATTGTGTTTGGTAAAATGCAGGCACTCAAGAGGGGTCACAGTGCATTCACGTTCAATCCAGGCTTTTAACAGCCTTAGCCAGACATAGATGTATTTAGCCTCTACTGTTAACCACCGGCTACCAAGGGGAAAATAGCTACCTTGTCCCCATCTGTTACCCAGGCATCCTTAGCAGCTTTCGCACCGTTTATAGCAACAAACGACACTGCCTCTTCAGGAATATGCAACCTAGGAAAAACTTCCCCTACTTTCACTCTTCTTCCTTGGAACACTAGTGGGGCACCGTCTCCTTTGCCTACATCCTCTTCAACAGAGTATGAAGATAGCGACCCATAGGTGCGAACCCAGACTACTGCCATTTGCCACCAATTACATTTCCAATTCTTTTAGCTTCTCTGGTGTAGGGGCTCCGTTGCTATCCCAACCACGAAGTTGGTAGTATTCCCGCAGCATGGAGTCGAACTGATCACGCGGCAGCACTCGCCCAGCAGGAGTGCCGGATTTCAGCGGGTCTTTAAAGACCCGGGCGGGCAGAGTATCGTCGGCTGCCTTAAAACCTTCCCTAACATTAAATAGTCTGAGTAGATTCCAGATGCGCTCCCCCGCTTTTGCAAGTTCAGCAACAGAAATCTCACGGCCAAGCACACAGGATACCATTTCACTCATGGTACCCATACTAAGTGCCCAGAAATCGCACAGGATAAGGGAAAACTTGATGGCATTATAGTGCTGTCCAGTTATCACCAGTTGAGCCTTTCCTTCAATGGTAAATGGGTCAAGTTTACCAAAAGCCTCATCAGCAACAGGCCAGGCGCTCATATGACAGCCGCCACGGGCGGCGGTAGCGTACGCCAAGCCCATTGCCCAAGAACCGCGCGGGTCGTAGCCAGGTAATTCTAGCCCTTTCACTTGCATGGCAAATTCAGCGCCACCGTATGTCTTGGCTAGCTGCTTCACCCCTCGACTTAACTCCTTTCCTACCCCTGCCCGGTAGGCAACCAGCCTGGGCATTTTAAGATAAGTCTCTACATCGCCAAATCGAATGCCAAAATCTCTCATCCCCTTTTCCGTCATCTCCATGGCAAAGCCCAGCACGTTGCCCAAAGAGATTGTGTCTATCCCCAGGTCATCACAGTCAGCGTTGAATCTGACTATTGCTCCTAGATCATCCACCCCACAGTTAGCTCCAGTTAATGCCAGGGTTTCATACTCTGGCCCCTCTACAGTACTATCTGCTATACATAAGTAATTCCCACAACCCAGAGCACAAGCAAAGCAGGCCTTTTTATGCGGTCGAAGCTTCCGTATACTATCAGCGTTAATTTTGGGGGCACCCTCAAACACACCATCCTGATAGTTTCTGGTCGGGAAAACCCCAGAAGAATTGCTCATCTCAACAATCGTCGGTGTGCCTCCAATATGAGCCCAAAGATTGGTATCGGTTAGTACATCCTCACGAATCGCCTTTCTAACTAACTCCAAAAGGCGTGGCATGTCAGGGACAATTACATCCTTACTGCCGGAGCAGACAATGGCCTTTAACCTCTTGCTTCCCATGACAGAGCCGATACCACCCCGGCCGGCCTGGCGGTAGTATTCCGAACCAATACAGGCAAATGGAATCAGGTTTTCACCAGCGGGGCCAATACTTAACACCACTGCCTCCATCCCGTGTTCATCATGTAGTCGCGATTCAGTTTCAAAAATACCCTTACCCCACAAATGGGCAGCACTACGAATTTCCACATCATCATCATTAATTGCCAGATAAACCGGCTTCTCGGCTTGTCCCTCGACAATCAGCATATCATAGCCAGCAAATTTAAGCTGTGCGGCAAAAGAGCCTCCGATAGCGCAATCAAGAATAATCCCCGTGGCTGGTGATTTACTAATAATAGCTAACTTGCCTGAGCACGGCACGATTGTTCCTGTCAAAGGGCCAGTAACCAGAATAAGTTTATTTTCCGGCGATAGCGGTTCAACACCCCCTCCAAGTTCCTCATATAGGTATTTTGCCCCTAAACCTCGCCCCCCAAAGTATTTTTCAGTCCAGCCCTTGTTTAAAGGTTCCTTCGCCACACTTCCGGTACTAAGGTTGACACGAAGTATTTTCCATCTGTAGCTCATGCTACGTCCTCCTCTTTATAGAGCGCTTCCTGCGGACACCACTCAATGCAAAAGGGATTACCCTCACAAAAGTTAGGAATCGCCGCCATACCCTCGCTATTTAAAAAGATTACTCCTTCAGGGCAAACATCAACACAATCCCCACAGCCAGTGCAGAGCCCATCATCAATGACAAGCCATTTGCCGTTAAAAGTTATGGCTTCTACAGGACAGGTCTCTACGCACTTCAGGCACAAGGTGCAAGACTTTAGCCTTGTTTCCCTGCCTGTCTCCGTATAATTGTCGTTTATTCTTAGATGCGCTTTCTTGGGGTTAAAAACCCCCTGATGTTTAGCTGAACAAGCTAACTCACATATTTTGCATCCGGTACATTTTTCTGCATCCAATATTAGTTTCATATTTCCCTCCGCCTTCGGTTTAACATTGCTGCTACAGCGTGAGTTTTCTGCTTATTGTTAATATCCACACTTACCTTATGTTTCATCTCCTAGCTACTCTGTTTTTGCTAGGTCACTGCTGGGCCCAACCCGCGCTGCCTTTTCCGACCGACTACTCCCCCGAAGATCTCGTAAATCACCTTCAGGGCAGCCCAGCAGGTGATATTCGCGCAGTCAAGGGGAGGTGAGACTTCCACGATATCCACCGCTTTCACCGGCAAGTGAGTTATAATCTCCTTGACCAATTCCATTAACTCCCGGGTGCTCAGACCACCACCCTCAGGGGTACCAGTACCCGGGGCGAAGGCAGGGTCCAGCACGTCGATATCGATGGAGAAATAAATAGACCGGTAGCCCCGGTAGCGCTCATTAATCACCGTATAGGTGTGCGCCAGCCCTTGGTAGTAGATCTCCTTGGCGCTGATTACCCGGATCTCAGGGTGCTTGGCAAGGAACTCCAGTTCGTCCTCTAAGTAAGAGCGGATTCCCACTAGGGTCAGCCCGGTCGGCTCAACGTTGGGGAGTTCTAGGGCTCGGCGCTGAGTACAGGCGTGGGACCAGCGGTGCCCATCGTATTCATCGGCGATATCACTGTGGGAATCGAAGTGGATTATCCCTACCTTTTCGCCGGCATGGGCTTCAGCAAAGGCCATCTCCAGCGGGATGGAGATGGAGTGGTCGCCCCCAAGGAAAAGACAGAACTTCTCTCTAGCGATCAAGTTGTAAGCCTGCAGCTTCACCTCGCCAAAGTATTTTTCCCAATTCAGGTGAGCTGGAACATTACCCTCATCCCATAGCTTCAAGCTACTAAAAACCATCCCCTCTTCGGTGACGGGGGGCAGGATCTGTGATAGCTCCCGCAGGCGGTCAGGCGCAGCAGCTGCCCCCCTCCCCGCGCTGACCGCACCGTCGAACGGAATACCCATAACTACTAGGTCAGCTTCCTCAACGCTATCAGCAGAGAGACCTCCCCAAGGTAATCTCTGTTTCATTTAATGTGCCCCCAGGCTACTGGGAGGGACATTCCTCCCTTCGGCTTAGTTTTCAGTTCAGAAACTCCGAATTGCCCCCTTTTAAAGGGCCTCCTAACTAAACCTTTTTGACACCTCAGCAAAGACCTTGTCAAGAATCTCCAGAACCTTGTCAAGGTCGGCCTTAGTGATTGTCAGTGGCGGCTCAATACGGAGCGTCTTGGCGTTTATCAGAGTGCCGGCTACCAGAACGCCATGTTCAAAGAGGCCTTTAGCTACCTCGTAACCGGCTTCGTTGGAGGTGAACTCCATCCCGATCATCAAACCACGGCCGCGACCCTCAGCACAAATATTCGGATACTTGCCCATCAGGTCAACTAACTTAGGAATAAAATAGTTACCCTTTTCGGCAGCTTGCTCGGGCAGCCGCTCTTCTAGAGTAACATTAATAGCGGCAATGGCAGCGGCACAGGCAATTGGGTTGCCACCAAAGGTCGTAGTATGTATGAACGGGTTGGGGGTCATCTCCTGCCAAATTTCTTTGGTGGAGACAAAGGCACCAATAGGCATTACGGCGCCTCCAAACGCCTTGCCCAAGCAGAGTATATCGGGGACAACACCATAATGTTCCACGCAGAACATCTTGCCAGTCCGGCCCATTCCAGTTTGTACCTCATCGGCAATGAGGAGAACACCATAGCGGTCACAGATTTCACGAACCTTGGGGAAATAATCGTCGGGTGGAATAATTATTCCCCCTTCGCCTTGGATGGGCTCTAAAATCACGGCCGCAATATCCTCGCCGGTAAATGCCGCACTAGCTACTGCCTTTTCTAAGGCGTCAGCATCACCATAGGGGACATGTCTGAAGCCGGGGACCAGGGGTAGGAAGGGCTTACGGAAAACATACTTAGAAGTACCACTGAGAGAACCCATAGACTTGCCATGGAATGCCCCAACGGCGGCAATAAAACCAGTACGTTTACTATGCAAGCGAGCCAGCTTCAAGGCTCCTTCAACAGACTCGGTACCGCTGTTGGTGAGAAAACTGTACTGTAAATCCCCGGGGGTAATCATTTCCACCAGCTTGGATAACATGGCACGTAGCGGGTCCAAGAGTTCCTGGCTGTGCAGGGCTTGACGCTTTAGTTGGTTCATAACCGCTGCCATGACCTTGGGGTGGCGGTGACCAACGTTATAGATGCCATACCCGCCCAAGCAGTCAATGAATTCCTTCCCATATATATCGGTAAAGTAGACTCCGGAATCTTTCCATTCCACAGCAGTGTAGTCTGTGGAAACCGATTTCCTGTATTCCAGAAACCCGGGATTTACATTGTCACGGAATCCTTCAACAGATTCACGTACAACCCAATCCTTTTCCTTCTTAGTCAGCTCCTCCTTGGCAATAAAGTCAAGGTATTTCTGTGATTGTTTAATTGCTGCATCATAGCGAACACTCATCTTTAGCTCCTCCTTTTGGTTATCAAGAGTTGATCACAAAATACTAAATTCATTCACCTCCTTTATCCTCCACCGAATACGAGGTGGGGAAGCCACAGAACTATCTGAGGGAATATCATAATGATCGCCAGCCCGAGCCCCTGAATTGCGACGAAAGGTATAACAGAACGATAAATATCTCCCATGCCGATATCTTTTGGAGCTACCCCCTTCATCAGGAACAGGCAGTAACCGAAGGGTGGCGTCAGGTAAGCCATTTGCATATTGACCAGGTAAAGGACCCCAAACCATATTGGGTCAAAACCCAGTTCAATGATTATTGGGATATAGATAGGCATGGTGATGAACAGGATGGCTGTATCATCCAAGAACATCCCCAGTATGAAGAAAGTGAGCTGTATCAGTATGATAACGCCCCAGCGTCCTATCGGCAGGGCAGTCATGACCGTTTCTATTACTTCTCTGGCTCCCAGGGCATTATAGATTTGACCGAAGGTTAATGCCGCCATGAATATCCACATCATCAAAGTGGTGAGCCTTATGCTGGTTAAGAGTGAGTCTTGAATAATTTTCAAGCTAAGCCGGCGCTTGATGGCAACAGCTACTATGCTACCCACGGCACCTACAGCCGAAGCCTCTACCGGGGTGGTTAGTCCCGAAATAATTGACCCTGTCACTGCCAGGATGATGGCTGCCGGGATGATGACACCCCTGAGGCATCTCACCTTTTCTCTCCACGGGGGCCTGTCTGCTTTTGGTATAGTCGGAGCTAGATGTGGCTGAATTTTGCTTCTGATAATTATATAGGTAATAAATAGGCTGGATAGCACTAGCCCTGGGAAAAGCCCCCCGGCAAAGAGCATACCCACCGACTGCTTAGCGATACAAGCATAGAGGATGGCAATGATGCTGGGTGGGATGAGAAACCCTAGTGCCCCTCCCGCCATGATACAGCCCAAGGCTATAGACTTGTCGTATGCCCGCTTGCGCATCAGGGGTAAGGCGACGCTCCCCATAGTCATGATGGCCGGTTCCTCAGAACCCACTATAGCGGCAAATACAGTGCAAACCCCGACTGTAGCTGCTGCCAGACAGCCCGGAATTGGAGCTAACCAATATTCAAATGCAGTGTAGAGGTCGTCGGCAATGTCTGAATAGTACATCATCATCCCCATAAATAAAAACAGGGGGACGCATACCAGAAGGGTGTATTTCACTATGCTAATGGTTCCGAGGAGCGCCATACTGACCGACTCAGGTCCCCACAAGAAGAAAGCCAGTGCTAAGCTCAGACCACCCAGGCCGAAGGCTATAGGCAGCCCTGTCGCCAGAATTACCAGCATGCCACCAAAAAAGAGTATCGTAATCCACTCAATACTCATTCTAGCTGCCTCCCGGTGATGGCTATATAGAGGTCACGGATATATTTAGCTATGCCAGCAAGCAGGATGAGGCCGGCTCCTACAGGCAGCCACACCTTAAATGGCCAGAGAAGGGGTTTCCACATCGTCATGCTGAGATGGTCTTGACGAATAAAGGACAGCCAGAAATAGTTCCACCCGTATATCAGTATCAAGCTACAGTAAAAGAAGAAAAACGTGTAGGTAACCAGGTCCAAAATTGCCTGCTTCCTAGGGGTAAGGCGCCGATAGAACACATCCATACGGACATGGGCGTCTTGTGCAAGAACATAGCCTCCAGCCAGCAACCAGAAGGGAGCAAGAAGTAGTCCACCCAATTGGTAAGCCCAGATAGTTGGGTCGTTGAATAAATACCTCATTGACGCGTCGTAGACTGTAATGCACATGGTAACCACGACTAACCAGCTGACAGTTTTCGTGATACCAGTGTTGAGGTCATCGATACGCCGAACAAAAAATTTCAACCACTTCATCGCCAGCTTTCACCTATAGTTATTTGCAAAAACCCCGTACAAAAGCGCCTTAGATATTACAGCGTAATACTAATTTGCCCTTGTCAAGCGAAACAGCCTTTATCAATGAGGGGGTGATGGAAACTCTCACCCCCTAACCACCGTTACCTCAGT
>CAZYZL010000026.1:0-10875 GCA_964652005.1 uncultured Dehalococcoidales bacterium
TTGTTGCTATAATATCTCTGTTTGATGGGGCTGTAGCTTAGCTGGGAGAGCGCCGCCTTTGCACGGCGGAGGTCAGGGGTTCGAATCCCCTCAGCTCCACTTAGATGGAAATCTTGGACAGTTTAGGTGATGCCACAAGAAGTAAACATAACCACTGGCAGTATCTATTTGCCCCCGATTCTGTAGCTGTCATTGGCGCCTCCAATGTCCCCGGGTCATGGGGATATGGCATAATGCGACATCTCCTTGCCTCAGCTAAGAGGAAGATTTACCCGGTGAATCCCACTGTCTCGGAAGTTCTGGGAATCGCCGCTTATGGCAGCGTGGTTGGTATACCAGGCTCAATTGATTTAGCAGTTATAGCTGTGTCAGCTTCGCAGGTTCCTAAGGTGCTTGGCGAGTGTGTACAGAAAGGGGTGAAGGCTTCGGTTATTGTTTCTGGTGGATTTGCCGAGACCGGTGACCAAGGGGCCAAATTAGAGGCCGATTTGGTCAAGGTCGCTAGGCAGGGAGGACTGCGCTTTATTGGACCCAATAGCATGGGGCATGCTGATACCTCCTCGCCGCTCTGTACCCTGGCTTGGATAGGAGAAATCACCCCCGGCCCGGTGGCTCTCATATCTCAGAGTGGCAACATGGGGCACCGGATAATTCACAACGGAATGAGTTCGGGGATTGGGTTCAGCAAATTTATCAGCACCGGTAATGAAGCTGACCTGCATCTGGAGGATTACCTGGAGTATCTGGCACAAGACGAGAATACCGAAATAATCACTGCCTATATTGAGGGGCTGAGGGAGGGGAGGCGTTTCCTTCAGTTAGCCAAAGAGACGACGGTCAAAAAGCCGATTATAGTGCTCAAGGCAGGCGGGACCAAGGAGTCTGCCAGAGCAGTCAGGTCTCATACCGCAACTTTAGCCGGCTCGGAAGCGGTTTATGCAGCGGCATTCAGGCAGGCGGGAGTGATAAGGGTGGATGATGATGACGAACTCTGCGATGTGGTTTCTGCCTTGCTTAATCAGCCATTACCTCGGAGCAACAGGATAGGCATATTAACTATCGGGGGTGGTCTGGGGGTGGCGGCGGCTGAAGCCTGTGAGAGGGAAGGACTGGAGATAGCGCCGCTTGCTCCATCCACCATGCAGAAGTTGAATGCTTGCTTACCGCCACGCTGGTCCCACGGCAACCCTGTGGACATGGCAGGTATAAGCATGGCTGAGAATCCGATTACCTTTTCCTGCCTTTGGGCACTAATGGAGGAACAAAACATAGACGCTATCTTATTACAGGCTCCGGTTGGACTTAGCACCGAGCGTCTATCCAGGATATTCAATGCCACAGAAATCAGGGCTTTCAGGCAGGCGGAGGAAAGTAACCTAAGTATGGTTGGGCAAAGGGTAAGAGAGCATGGCAAGCCGGTGTTTATGGTCAAGCCGGCGGTTGAATTTGCCACTGACCCGGAGGTAGCCTCTCTCTTCCGCAGACAGGGAATTCCAGTTTACTCCAATCCCCACCGTGCTGCCAGGGTGGTGAATCATCTAGCCTGGTACAGGCGCTACCTTAATGCTATCGAAGCTTGAAAGCATTTCGGGAACAGTGCTAATATTGAGTTCAGCAGATGAGCAAGTTTATAGATGAATTGAGGCGGGTTTCACAGGTTGGGCTTCAGCCTATGGGGTTTAGGGCGGCACAGGCGGTGCCACAGAAACCCAGGCCGCTGCTTGTTGCTACTCTGGCTCAGGTTGATGTTGACCGTTTGGCTGATTTTGTGGCTGGGGCTGATGCCGGGCTACTACGAATCGCCGAATTAAGCTCAGGGGCTAAGACCCTCGGAGAAATATATCAGGCGATGCCCGATATCCCCTGGGGTGGCTGGATGAGAGATATCGGCAGAGAGGGAATAGGGCAGATGGCGGAGGCTGGCTGTGACTTTGTCGTCTTCCCGGCGGCAAATACTTCGCTGGCAATACTCCAAGATGACAAGCTGGGTAAGATTTTGGAGGTCGAGCCACTACTCAACGAAGGCTTATTGAAAGCAATTGATGACTTACCTGTAGACGCCGTGCTTATTGCCGGTGAGCAGGAGAAGGACCATTTTCTTACCTGGCATCATCTGATGCTGTTTCGGCGCTGTGCTGACCTGTTGACCAAGCCCGTGCTGGTCTCAGTGCCTTCAAATGTGGCAGCCAACGAGCTTGAGGCTCTATGGGAAACCGGGGTGAGTGGCGTGGTGGTGGAAGCCGGAGTTGGACATCCGGTGGGCAGATTAGCTAAGCTGCGCCAGATGATTGATAAGCTGACCTTCCCATTACCAAGCAAGCGGAGGAAAGCAGAGCCTTTACTCCCCTATATCCATGGCGAGACAGAGATGGCATCTGAAGAGGAAGAAGAGTAAAAGCATCAAGGGCTAGATTGAGCTAGTTGCCACGATTTTCCTTCGGTAGTAATGGCCGGGGCAATTACCATCTCAACCTGGTGCATCTTCTGGATGTTAGATACGCCGCAGACGCCCATTGCCGTGCGAAGCGCCCCGATGAGGTTTTGACTACCATCGGTTACTGAAGCAGGACCGAATAGAATTTGCTCCAGTGTGCCGGTAGTGCCTACCTTTATCCGAGTTCCCCTGGGTAGTGCCGGGTGGGGATGGGACATGCCCCAGTGATAACCCAGCCCTGGTGCCTCTTTGGCTTGGGCAAGAATGGAGCCCAGCATTACGGCGTCGGCACCGGCGGCAAAGGCTTTACACAGGTCTCCCCCGTTGCGAATGCCACCATCGGTGATTAGCACCACATACCTTCCCGACTCGCGCAGATATTCATCCCTGGCAGCAGCGCAATCCATGGTGGCGGTTACCTGGGGGACACCAATGCCAAGGACTTGCCTGGTGGTGCAGGCTGCCCCCGGTCCTACGCCGACCAAAACCCCGGAGATTCCGGTTCTCATCAGCTCTAAACAGGCGCTATAGCTGACACAATTACCGACAATAATGGGCATAGGTATGGACTGGCGAAGCTCGGGAAAGATTAGCCCCCGGTAACTCTTGGATACGTGCTTGGCAGTGGTAACCGTGGACTGGACGACAAAAATATCAGCCTTGGCTTCAGCGGCTATAGAGGCAAAGCGTTTGGTGTTAGCCGGTGCCACTGAAACAGCACATACCGCCCCCGACTTTTTAATGGCTTCAATTCGTTCCCCGATGAGGTCCCCCTTTATTGGCTCAGAATAGACCTTTTGCAGTAAGGGGGTGACTTCAGCATCGGAAGCCTGAGCAATCTCAGCTAGAACCTCCTCGGGGTTATCATAACGGGTTTGCACCCCCTCTAGATTGAGAACAGCCAGCCCTCCCAGCTTGCTCATCAGGATAGCCATGTTGACATCGGTCACCGCATCCATTGCCGCTGTCAGGATAGGGATGGAGACGGTGAAGTCTTCTATCTTGAAATCAATATTTGTCTGGTCCGGATTGATAGTTATATCTCCAGGGACAATAGCAACCTCATCAAATCCGTATGACCGCCGCAGTTGCCTAAATTTAGGTTTAGCCATTTTGCCACCTTCTTAAGTTAAGAACTGTATCAGAAGCAGGGTCTGAAGTCAAGAGATTTTAGCGAGATTTTTAGAAACCTATCCCCCTGACCCCCTTCCCTTATTTATTTTGTTGAGGGAAGGGGGGTAGGTGAGAGAGGGGGGCTTCGCTCCCTCTCTAGAATCTCTTCCCCCTCATGCTAAGAATACATCTCCCTATTATGGAGAGGGGGATAAAGCGGGTTCCCAGGAAAATCAAAGATTTTTCTGGGTGCTTAAAGGAGGTGAGGTTGATAAACAATCTAGGTAGACGGGCGATTAACTGTGGGTTATAATAGCTAAATCGGGAAGATAGGAGACCATGCCTTCTCTTTATATTGTGGCTACCCCTATTGGTAATTTAGAGGATATCTCCTTGCGCGCCCTGCGGACTCTGCGTGAGGTGAAGCTAATTGCTGCTGAAGATACCCGCCGGACAAAGCAGCTTCTTAGCGCTTATGATATTAAGACCCCGATGACCAGTTATCATGAGCGTAACAAATGGCCAAAATTGGATTATATTTTAAACCGCCTTAGTGGCGGGGATGTGGCTCTTGTTTCTGACGCTGGAATGCCAGGCATCTCTGACCCTGGCTATGAGCTTATTGTGGCGGCTAGCCAGCGGGGCATTCCAGTAGTCCCCATTCCCGGACCCTCTGTGGTTATCACTGCCCTTGCCGTCTCCGGGCTGGATACGGGGCAATTTATTTATCTTGGCTATTTGCCCCATAAGGCTACTGCCCGGCGGCAGCTCTTGCAATCTGTTGCCAGTGAATATGCCACCATCGTAGTCCTGGAAACCCCCCATCGTCTATTGGCGGCACTGAGCGATATGTTGAGTGTTCTTGGAGATAGGAGAGTGGCGGTTTGCCGGGAACTGACCAAGGTTCATGAGGAGGTTTTCCGGGGGAGGATAAGCCAAGCCATAGGCCACTTTACCGAGCCAAGGGGGGAGTTTACCCTGGTTATTGAAGGCAAGAAAGAGGAGGAAAAACCGCGGTTGACCGAAGTTGTAGAGAAACAATTGCAGGACATGCGTCGCTCGGGGATGGGGGCTAAACAGGCGGTAGCCACGGTAGCTGGGGAAACCGGTCTATCACGGAAAGAGCTATATCGGGCTTGGCTCAGGCTGGGTTAGAGTTGTAACATGGAGAGGAGTTGATAAGTGCACCGGGGATGTACCTCTTTAGGCGATGTCCAGTGTGATGGGTGCCACCGCATTATCCTGTACCCTGAGCGTTATTTAGTTATTGACGAAAAGGACGGGATTGAGGTGGACAAAGGCGAGACATACCGCTATTGTGTTGATTGCTGCTCTAAGAAGGGTTATGCTCGTTATACCGAGGAGAAGGGGCAACAAGTACTTACCTTCTTCCCGGAAAAGCCTTAAGCTTATGCCCAAGTGGTGATAAAGTATAGCCAAGGATAGATTGTGAGCGAGAGAATTCTTGTTGCTGTAGCCTGGCCCTATGCTAACGGTCCGCTGCACCTAGGTCATATTGCCGGGGCATATTTACCAGCGGACATATTTGCCCGCTACCATCGCACCAAAGGGAACGAGGTACTGATGGTGTCAGGTTCAGACCAGCATGGCACACCAATAACCATCAGTGCTGAACAGGAAGGGAAGGCGCCTAGCGAGATTGCTGCCAAATATCACCAGCAGTTTCTTGACTCTTGGCAGAAATTGGGCATCTCCTTTGATTTATTTACCGCTACCGGCACAGCTAACCATGCCCGGATAGCCCAGGGCATCTTCCTTAGCCTGCTAAATAAGGGCTATATCTATAACTCTACTGTATCGCAGCCCTACTGCCCTAATTGCCAGCGCTTTCTGCCTGACCGCTATATTGAGGGCACCTGCCCTTATTGTAATTCTCCCGGGGCTCGTGGTGACCAGTGTGATAACTGTGGCAAGCCGATAAATCCGGTGGAGTTAGTCGACCCCCGTTGCCGCTTATGTGCTGCCACCCCCCAGTTCAAGGATTCAGAGCACTTCTTTTTCCGGCTAAGTGCCTTCAGGGATAGGCTTCTGGCCTGGGTAAAGCAGCAGAGCCACTGGCGACAGAATGTGCTTAATTTCACTACCCGCTATCTGGAGGAGGGGCTAAAAGATAGAGCTATCACCCGAGACATAGAGTGGGGGATACCGGTGCCAGTGGCTGGCTTTGACAGGAAGCGCATCTATGTCTGGTTTGAGGCGGTCATCGGTTACCTATCGGCAACTAAGGAATGGGCTAAGTCTAGCGGGGATGAGGAAAGGTGGCGCTCCTTCTGGCAGGATGACGAGACAAAAAGCTATTATTTTATCGGTAAGGATAATATTCTCTTTCATACCATTATCTGGCCAGCGATGCTGATGGGCTGTGGCAACCTTAATCTCCCCTATGATGTACCGGCTAATGAGTTCTTGACTATTGAAGGCAGGAAGCTCTCTACCAGTCGTAACTGGGCAGTCTGGCTACCTGATTACCTCTCCCGCTATGAGCCTGACCCGCTGCGTTACCTATTGTCTATAAACATGCCTGAGACTAGTGACGCCGATTTTTCCTGGGGTGAGTTCGTTCGTCGCAATAACGATGAGCTGGTGGCTACCTATGGAAACCTGGCTCATCGGGTGCTCACCTTTGTCTATCGCCGCTTCAATGGCTGTGTTCCCCAACCCGGGGAATTTGATAGCCATAGCCAGGCTCTCATTGCTAAGACCGACGATACCCTTAAGAGCATGAATGGGCTTCTTTACCGTTGCCATTTCAGGGAAGCAATAAGGTCGGCTATGTCCTTAGCTCAGGAGACCAACCGCTACCTGGACGAGAAATCTCCGTGGAAAACAATAGAGCAAGACAGGCAGGCTTCAGCCACGGCGTTATACGTTGCTATGTCAGTGCTCAGTTGCCTTAAAACAGCGCTATATCCCTTCTTACCCTTTAGCTCTCAGAAGCTACACCACCTCCTTGGCTTTGACGGCAATGTGGAAGATGGTGGTTGGCAGCTACGTTTTCCATCACCCGGGCAGGAATTACCCTCGCCCGCTCCCCTGTTTAGTAAGTTGGATGAAAAGCTGGCTGAGGAGGAGACTAGTCGGCTGGGGCAAGCCTGATATTAGCCGATTTATATTGCGAGGGAGACTATTGCAGTTAAGCAAGATTTATAAGCCGATTCGGCAAGATTTAGCCAGAGTGGAGAGTCAGCTAAGGTCTGTTAGCAAGGTTGATTTCCCCCGTTTGGCTGAACTGCTGAGCTATACGCTAAAAGGTGGCAAGGGAATCCGTCCTGCGCTTACTTTGCTATCAGGTAAGTTTTACCACTACAACCCTGACCTGCTTCTACCCATGGCTACCGCCGTTGAGCTTATGCACACAGCCACCCTGGTCCATGACGATGCTATTGACAACTCCGCGGTTCGCCGCGGTAGACCAACGATTAACCGTCTCTGGGGTGAAGATAGGGCGGTGCTCTTAGGCGACTATCTATTTGCCAAGGCCGGGGAGTTTGCCGCTATTACCGGGAATCTGCAAGTAATAAGGCTCTTTGCCCAGACCATTCAGATTATTTCCAGCGGTGAGATAAGCCAGACCTTTGATGCTTTTAATCTGGAGCAAACCCGTGACCACTACTTACAGAGGATTTCCAGTAAAACTGCCTCCTTGTTCTCCCTGGCTACCGAGTCAGGGGCTATCTTAAGCCAGGCTCCAGAAGAGTCAATCCAGATTCTAAGAGAGTATGGCTATAACCTTGGTATTGCCTTCCAGATTGTAGATGATATATTGGACTTTGTTGGCACCGAGGAGGAAATGGGCAAGCCGGTAGGCTCAGATTTAGCCCAGGGAACACTTACCCTGCCAGCGATGCTTCTTCTGGAGCACTACCCTGAGGGCAACCCGGTAAAGGAGTTGTTTAATAACTGCGATATGCCGGAAGGGGATAAGCAGAAAAGAATAAACCAAGCCATAGAGTTAGTTCGCCATTCGTCAATCGTTCGGGAATGCTATGAGGTTACCTCAGATTATTGCACCAAGGCTTGCCGCCGGCTTGAGCTGTTGTCCGATAGTCCCAGCCGTCAGGCGCTAAAAGACTTAGCTGATTTGGTGATAAGTCGGAGAAGATAATAGAATTTGATTTTCACTCCCCTTCAACCTGAATGCTGCCGTCAGTGTAGGTTTCCTTCTTCTTTGTCGGCATTATCTCCTTGAACCGGTCAATGGCATACTGGCAGGCGGCAAACCCCTCCCGGCGGTGGGCAGCGGCTACAGCAACCACTAGATTAATATCCCCCACTTTGAGCTTGCCTATTCGGTGGCATATGGCTACGTTTTCCACTTGCCACTTTTGCCTGATTTCACTGGCTATCTCCTGTAGCCTGTTTTCTGCTTTTCCCTCTGTGTCTTCATACTCCACGGAAAGAACTGGCTTATCGTGGGAGTGATTGCGAATCAAACCAACATAGGTGGCTACACAGCCGCAGCTATCGGTCTTAACCTTATTGACCACAAGCTCAGGGGAAATAGGCTTTGCTGTAATCTCAATCATGCCAGTATCACTTCATAACCATTATTTAGATAACGGCCTCTCCTACCAGAAAGCTTTAGGGAGCCTGATTTACTCTTAATTTATGGGGAGGCCGGAGCTTGCTTGGGAAGAAGTTGGGGTGAGACTCCGGTTTTTTTGGGCGCAGACTTAGCTTTCGCTTTCGTTGAAGCCTTTACTGGTTCGGGAGTGGATATAGCTGTGGCTTCTACCGGGACGGATAGAGGTTCGTTAAAGGCTGCTTCCAGCTCTTCGCCCTCCAGAGTCTCTTTGGCAACCAGTTTTTCAGCAATATGGACTAATCTTGGCTTGTTATCAGTTAGAATCCGCTTGGCAATAGTATAAGCACTTTGGATAATCTTGTTGATTTCTTCATCAATGAGGTTAGCCGTCTTATCACTATAGTCTTTTTGCTCAGAGATTTCCCGACCAAGGAAGACGAGTTCTTGCTTGTCCCCGAAGGTTCGTGGCCCCAATTTATCGCTCATTCCATAATCGGTTACCATTTTGCGGGCAAGTTCAGTGGCGACTTTAATATCATTTTGGGCTCCAGTTGTCACCTCATTAAAGATTAATTTCTCAGCAATACGCCCACCGAGCAACATAGCTAGCTCATCATCGAATTGAGAACGCGTCGGTAAATATTTGTCCTCGGTCAGTGTCTTGGTATAACCGAGTGCCATACCACGAGGTATTATGGTTATTTTCCGTAATGGTTCAATATTAGGCAGCATTTTGGCAACCAGGGCATGTCCTGCCTCATGGTAGGCGGTTATTTCCTTTTCCTTGGGGCTTATCTTACGGCTCTTCCTCTCCGGACCGGCAATCACCCGGTCTATTGATTCCTCAAGCTCCTCCATATCAATGACCTTCTTGCCCCGCCTGGCAGCCAGGATAGCTGCCTCATTGACCAGATTGGCAAGGTCGGCACCACTGAAACCAGCAGTCTCTTTGGCTAGCACCTCCAGATTGGCTGACTCACCCAGTGGCTTGCCTTTAGTGTGAACCTTGAGAATGGCTATTCGCCCGTTAATATCTGGGCGGTCTAGGATTACCCGCCGGTCAAAACGCCCGGGACGAAGTAAAGCCGGGTCAAGTATGTCTGGCCGGTTGGTAGCCGCCAGGACAATTACACTGGTATTGGTGTCAAAGCCATCCATCTCTACCAGAATCTGGTTAAGGGTCTGCTCTCTCTCATCATGACCTCCGCCCAGCCCGGCGCCGCGATGGCGACCTACAGCATCAATCTCATCAATGAAGATAATGCACGGGGTATTTCGTTTAGCCTGTTCAAAGAGGTCGCGCACTCTGGAGGCACCGACACCGACGAACATCTCGACAAATTCGCTGCCGCTGATAGAAAAGAAGGGCACCCCGGCTTCACCAGCTACTGCCCGAGCCAGTAGCGTCTTTCCTGTACCCGGCGGACCTATTAGTAATAGCCCTTTCGGAATGCGTGCCCCCAGACTTTGGAACTTCTCACGCGACTTAAGGAATTCCACTACTTCATGCAACTCTTGCTTGGCTTCTTCTACCCCGGCGACATCATCAAAGGTTACTGTTGGCGTACTCGGTGGGAAGAGTCGGGCTCGGCTACGACCAAAACTGAGTGCTTGACTATTAGCCCCCCGCGCCGAGCGGAAAAGGAAGAAAAGCAAGGCACCAAAGAGCAGCAAAGGAATGAAACCTATCAGTAGCCCACCCCAGTCAAATCCCGATGGTTTTATCTCATAGTCTACTCCATCAAGCTTAAGCCCCAGTTCCTGAAGGTCAACCAGTGTAAGGTTACTGATAGAGGTCTTTAGCTCTGTGCCCTCAATAGTGGTAATGAGCAACTGGTCACCTTCGACTACAATCTTAGCTATATCACCATTTTGTGACATAGCTATAGCCTTATCCAAGCCAATCTCAGTTGGTTTTCCCGGTGTCAGGAAAAATTGAGATAGGAGCACTACAGCCGTAACCAGAATAATGATATATATTAAACTATTACGCATCCAACTTGCCTTCACTGTTTACCTCAACCGTTTATATTATACCAGAAATAGTTGCCAATGGGAAAAAATCTTGCCGCCTGTTTTCATAGCTTATGATAGGTTTCCTGGAGCAGTAGGGCGTCCTCTTCCAAGTTGGGACTCTCGCAGATTACTAAACCCTTGGCTTCATAATCCTTTAGCGCTTGGAGAAGTTCAACATACTGTAAGTCTGACTCTTTCAGGCTCAGGTGTTTTATTTCCCCCTTTTTACCGTAAGCAATGCCGGAGACATGGATATGCATATTATGCAGAGCTTCATCTCCCAGCCGCTGTTTAATCTTTTGCAGGACGGAGACAAACTCCGGGTAGGAATTGGAAATACCGGCTCGGGCGTGCCAGTGGGCAAAGTCCAGGCAGATACCCACCCCCTCCAGCTCGGTGCATAGGTTGAGCACCTCGTCTATGGTGCCAAACTCGCTGGGCTTACCCATGACCTCCGGTCTAACCCATACCCGATTATTTTCCCGTTTAAGCTGGTTCATTACCTGAGCCAGGTATCTCTTTACAGTGTCGTAGGTTTTTTCTGGTGGGTCGCCAAGATAGTAGGCGGCGTGGAAAACGATGCTTTCTGCCCCGCATATGGCAGCAATACGGGCGGTCTGAAGTATCCTCTCCTGACTGGCGATTATCTTTTCCGGCTCACGGGCATTGAGGTTGATGAAGTAAGGACCGTGAGCTGATAGCTTTACTCCTTCCCTGGCTGCCGTTTCCGCCACCAGCCGAGCCCCCGCCTCCCCCATTCTTACCC
>CAZYZL010000027.1:0-10624 GCA_964652005.1 uncultured Dehalococcoidales bacterium
ATGGTTTGTCACCTTCAGCATTAATCTGGCGTTCTGGATTGGGCTGGCTATTATCATTCTGGGATACGTGGTCTTTGCTCTATGCTGCACTGCAATGAGAGAGCATCCTGAAAAAAAGCAGACTGTTGTTGATTGGGGTATTTTTAAGGTCACCAGACACCCCCATGCCATATCCGGCATGATTATGAGCCTCGGCGTGATTGTTATGAGCTGGAACTGGGGCTCAATTATCTATATCATCCTGTGGGTTTACTTTGTTTTAGACGTCGCCTTCAGTCATTATTATATCCTAATGGAAGAGAAAAGGAATGTAGAGAAATTCGGGCAGGAGTATGCCGATTATATGAAACGGGTGCCCAGATATTTCTTAATAAAGTAGCAGGGGCGTTACTCCCCCTCTCCCCTCTTAATCCCCTCCTCCTCAAGCTGTTCCATAATACGGGCGGCGCGGGGATAGCCGATGCGCAACCTCCGCTGTAAGAAAGAGGTAGATATGTGCTTATACTCCTTTGCCAGTTGCTTGGCAGCCTCCAGAAGCGGGTCCTCGGGGAAGTCTCCCCTCCTGGCACCGGTTAGGGGTGGGGCAAGCTCCTCAATTCTCATCGGGGCTGCCTCCTCCCGCCGCTGACTGCCCCAGAAATAAACCAGCCTCTCCGTCTCGGCATCAGAGACATAGCAACCCTGAAGGCGTTTGGGCTTAGCTGCCTCAGTAGGCATATAGAGCATATCTCCCCTGCCCAGCAGCTTTTCCGCCCCTCCCATATCAAGGATAGTGCGTGAATCAACCTGAGAGGTAACAGCAAAGCTAATACGGGTGGGAAAGTTAGCCTTAATCAATCCAGTGACCACGTCCACCGACGGGCGCTGGGTAGCCACGATGAGGTGAATGCCGGTAGCCCGGGCAAGCTGGGCTAAGCGGCACAGGGTATGCTCTACTTCATCAAAGCCTGCCATCATTAAATCGGCAAGCTCGTCAATAATAAGTATCAGATAAGGGAGCCTCTCCTCTCCCTGCTTGTTTCTATTGTAACCCTCAATGTTACGGGCACCGGCGGCAGCCAGTTCTTGATACCGCTTGTCCATTTCCTGGTTAAGCCAGCGCAGTATGCTCAGCGCTTTGTTGGTATCTACGATGACCGGGGTAGCCAGGTGAGGTATGCCATTAAACGGGGTCATCTCCACCCTTTTGGGGTCAATCATAATAAGCTGCACCTCGCTAGGGGAGTTGTGTAGTAGCAGGCAGCAGATGATAGCATTCAGGCAAACAGTCTTGCCACTTCCCGTAGCCCCGGCGATAAGCAAGTGAGGCATTCTGGAGAGGTCAGCAGCTACCGCCTCGCCCCCCGCACCTTTCCCCAGTGCCAGAGCTAGCTTAGACCTGGACTTCGTCTTCTGAAAGACGCTGGTTTCTATTACTCCCCGCAGGCTAACCAGACCTGAAATGGTATTGGGCACCTCAATCCCGACCACCGATTTACCCGGCACCGGGGCTTCAATCCTGATGCTTGGCGCCGCCAGAGCCAGAGCCAGGTCATTAGCCAGTGAGGTAATTCTCTCCACCTTGACCCTGGTCTTAGATACCTCTTCCAGCCTGACCCTAATATTTCCATCCCTATCCCTTTCCTTTATTTCCTTCATCTTCCTGTCCCAGCCCGGCTCAACACCAAACTGGGTGACGGTAGGGCCAGCATTTATCTGCACCACTTTAGCCTCAACACCATAGCTGGCTAGAGCGTCTTCAATCAGCTTGGCTCGCTGCAGGTTATCAGCCTGACCAAACTCAACCTCAGGGATACTGTCCAGAATATCAATGGGTGGTAACCGCCAGCCATCAACAGTAACCAGCGCCGGTGATTCGCCATATTTCTTCCATACCTCCTGGGCTACCTGCCGCAATTCCTGCTGAGCCGGGGTGGGGGTAAGCGCCGGGGCTTCAGCCTCCCAGGTCATTGGTTCCCGAGGTATAGTTAGCGGTGATGATATCGGCTTCTCAATTGTGGTAGGTGGGACATAGGTCACCGCTGTGGGGGCAGGACGCTTTCTAATCTGCTCGCCTACCCAGGAAAGAAATTTAAGCATAAGGCGAAGGCAGACCCCGGGAGCGACTAAAATAATCCCGATAACTACTAGCCCCAGTAGCCGAAGGGCACCAAGAAAAACATTAGAGCCTATAATAGCCTCACCGAACCTACCCCCCAGCCGGAAAAAAGCCAGTATTCCCCAAGCCGCCAGAATAAAGGCGGCACCGCCAAGCCACTGGTTCCAGTGATAGATAAGGAATGGCACCCCCCACCGCCATGCCGCCACAACCAAAGTACCAAAGGCTATCACGAGTAACACTAGCCCCCAGCTAAACAGGGCTAAAGTGCTATCTCTAACACCGGCAGCCCACGAGGTCAGTGTCGACCACTGCCAGAATAGCACGGCTACGATAATTACCACCAGTATAAGCCGCCGCACCGGTGGCAGTATTATGAAATGGAAAAACCGCTTCCACCACGGCTTGCCTTTAGGCTTGTGTTTGGTATTAGCCTTCTTCTTAGCCATATAACTCCTTACACCTTTTGGTAGATTGTTTATTAACCTCACCCCCTTTATCCCCCTCTCCTTTCAGGGAGAGGGGGGAAGAGATTTTAGAGAGGGGCAAAGCCCCTCTCTTACTTGCACTCCCCCTTCCCTTAGTAAGGGAAGGGGGTCAGGGGGATAGGTTGCTAATCCTTGCTACACCTTCACCATAACAGGGAGAATCATAGGACGACGCTTGGTCTGCTCATAGTAAAACCTATTCAATACATCCCTGACTTTGGCGTTGATAAAGCCCCAGTCAGCCGGCCGGACACCACTATGGTCTAAGGCTCGAGCCACCAGGTCACGGCTCTCCTCTATCATATCTTTAGTCTCCCCCGGCTCAACAAAACCCCGTGATACAATATCGGGGCGCCCCACCAGTTTGCCGGTTTGCCGGTTAACCGTGATAACTACCATCACTATTCCATCCCGTGACAGCATTCTCCTATCACGGAGAACTACGCTGCCAACATCACCTACGCTCAGACCATCCACATACACATTGCCTGAGCTAACCTTACCTGTTTTCTTGCCCGCCTGTGGGCTAAGCTCGAGGATATCGCCATCTTCCAGCAGGAAGATATTTTCCTTGGGGATACCCACAGACTGGGCTAATTTAGCATGAAGGCTCAAGTGGCGATATTCGCCGTGGAGGGGAATAAAGAACCTCGGCCTGACTACATTTAGTAGCAATTTCAGCTCTTCCTGGCTACCGTGCCCATGGACATGAACCTGTGCCACCTTATCATAGAGGACCTGAGCCCCCTGCTTGAACAGGCTATCCACTGTCCGGTTGATTAGCGATTCATTACCCGGGACCGGGGTGGCTGATAGAACCACCGTGTCCCCACGAATGATATGAACATAACGATGGTCTCGGTTGGCGATACGAACCAGAGCCGAAGTTGGTTCCCCCTGGCTTCCGGTAGTGAGTAAGACCACCCGATTGCGAGGTATGCCTTTGAGTTCATCCATCCGGCCTAGTATGCCATCGGGAGCCTTCAGATACCCCCACTCCAGCGCCATGTGGACTATATCGTTCATGCTATGCCCAATAATAAAGACACGACGCTGGTGCCTGGCTGCCGAATCAATAACCTGCTGAATGCGAGACACTAGGGATGAGAAGGTAGTCACAATTACCCTTCCCGATGCCTCAGCCATGACATGGTCCAGAGTTTCGCCAACCAGCCTCTCTGAGGGAGTGTAACCAAGGAGTTCAGCATAAGTGGAGTCGGAGAGCAGAAGCAGTACCCCTTGTGCCCCTAGCTGAGCCAGCCGAGAAAGGTCGGTTGGTTTACCATCAACTGGGGTATAATCAAGCTTAAAATCTCCGCTATGAACAATAGTGCCAACCGGGGTATATATGATTAGACCTGCCGAGTCAGGTATGCTGTGGCAAACCGGGAAGAACTCAACCCTGAATCTTCCCAGTGTCACCTGACCGCCAAAGGGTATAACCTTAAGTTTAGCCCCTGACAGTGCCTTTCTTTCCTTAAGCTTCACCGAGATAAGCCCCTGGGTAAGCCTGGTGGAATAGACCGGCACATTAAGCTGAGGTAGGAGATAAGGCAGGGCGCCAATATGGTCCTCGTGACCATGGGTGATAACTATGCCCCTTATTTTCTCCCGCCTCTCCAGCAGGTAGCTGATGTCCGGGATTACCAGGTCAATACCCAGCATTTCCTCACCGGGGAACATCAGCCCGGCATCAATGACGATGATGTCATCTTGATATTCTATCACCATCATGTTCTTGCCGATTTCACTTAGCCCACCGAGGGGGACTATCTTTAATCTTGGTTTAAGCATATTTTTCACCTAAAACATAGTTAATTGCTGTGGCTGGTGCTGTTCTTCTTTAATCTTTTCTGCCTGGGCTAGGAGCGAAGGAATCTTGAGCATATCCTCTTCTATGGCACGGCGTAAGCTCGCCTGGTGCAGAGCTGCTGCCGGGTGATACATGGCGTAGTAGATAACATTATCCCACTTTTGAGCCGTGCCATGAATCCTACTTATACTCTTGCCAGGGAAGAACATCGCCATGGAGTAACGCCCCAGGGTGACAATCATCCTGGGGTGAGTAATCTCAATCTGGCGTTCTAGCCAATGGCGACAGTTTTGAATTTCCGTAGGCAGGGGGTCACGGTTTCCCTGAGGACGGCACTTAATCACATTGGCAATATAGACCTGCTTTCGACTTAAGCCGATAGAAGCCAGTAATTCATCCAGATATTTCCCCGCTGGTCCGACAAAAGGGCGCCCCTGCTGGTCTTCATGCCAACCTGGTGCCTCGCCAATAAACATTATTTCGGCGTCCTCCGCCCCTTCACCAGGCACCACCCTATTCCGATATTTAGCTATCTCGCACTGATGGCAAAGCGCAATCTCTTGGTAAAGCTCGCTCAGAGCTGACATATTAGCTTGCCTTTTGATTATGATAACACGTTAAGAGGTCGTTTAGCAACCTTGGTTGACACTCGAGAGATGCAGTTGTAGACTTGAGCCAGGAGGAAAAATGGACTATCTAAGCCAAACTGACCCAGAAATCAGCCATGCCTTATATCTGGAAGCAAAGCGGCAAAAAGAAACAATAAATCTTATCGCCTCTGAGAACTATGCCAGCCGGGCGGTGCTTGAGGCAGAAGGCTCGTTTCTGACCAACAAGTATGCTGAGGGTTATCCCCGGCAACGCTATTACGGCGGCTGTGAGAATGTGGATATAGTGGAAGATTTGGCTATCCAGCGGGCAAAGGAGCTATTCCATACCCAGCATGCCAATGTCCAGCCACACAGTGGCGCTCAGTCTAATATGGCAGTATACTATGCCCTGCTGAAATATGGCGACACGGTCATGGGCATGAGCCTGGCTCACGGCGGTCATCTCACCCACGGCGATAAAGTGAGCTTTTCCGGTAAGTCCTATAATTTCATCCTCTACGGTGTTAACCGGGAAACGGAAAGGATCGACTATCAGGAGATAGAGAGGCTGGCGTTAAAGCATAAGCCTAAGCTGATTGTGGCTGGCGCCAGTGCTTACCCCAGGATTATCGATTTTGAGCGCTTCCGGCACATCGCTGACCTGGTGGGAGCCAAGTTAATGGTTGATATGGCTCACATCGCTGGCATGGTAGCTGTGGGGCTTCATCCCACTCCTGTCCCCTACGCCGAGGTAATAACTTCAACTACTCATAAGACGCTGCGTGGTCCGCGAAGTGGGTTTATTCTATCTCGGAGAGAGCTAGCTTCTTCAATAGATGACGCTGTTTTTCCTAGGATGCAAGGGGGACCACTGATGCACGCTATTGCTGCCAAGGCGGTAGCTTTCTATGAGGCGATGCAACCCAGCTTCACTGACTATCAACAGGCAATACTGGATAACGCCCAAGTTTTAGCCAGTGAGCTCCAGCGACTCGGTTTGCGCTTAATCTCAGGTGGAACTGATAACCACCTCATTTTGGTCGACCTCACTGAGATTGGCATCACCGGTAAACAAGCCGAGGAGGCTTTAGGGGCGGTAGGCATTGTGGTTAACCGCAACAACGTTCCCTTTGACCAGCAGTCGCCCAGAATAACCACAGGCATTAGACTGGGCACACCAGCAGTGACCAGCCGAGGCTTCGGCAGGGAAGAAATGAAGCGCATCGCCTCACTGATGGTAAAGGTAATTACTAACATTGATGACCTGAATGTTCAGAAACAGATAAGAGACGAGGTTAGCCAGATGTGCTCTCGCTTCCCGGTACCCGGTATTGATGACTGAGATTTTTTGGAAATCCATCCCCCGACCCCCTTCCCTTAGTAAGGGAAGGGGGAATATTTTATTAAAAGAGGGGCTAATGCCCCTCTTAAATACCCCAAATAATTAACCCTTGAGGAAAAGATTAAGCTGGTGCTACAATACCTTGGGGGAATAAATACTGGGAGGTGTATTAATGGGTAAGAGAAAAGATGTAAATATAGAAGTGCCCACCGCAACGGCTGAAGGAAAAGGTTTCCCACCCAAAATAATTACTTTCAAGAACTTCACGCAGTGGAATTGGAAATATCTTGTCATAACATTGGTATTGATAATAGCAAGTTTGTTGATTGGATATTTCTTACCAAGGCTATTAAGCTTAATACTCAACATAGTGCTTTCTTCAATCGTGTTCGTTTTAAGTGTTTACTATATTACAAAGCACACAATAAAGGAAATAACTAGTTAGTGAAGAGGAATTTTTTAAAGAGGGGGCTTACGCCCCCTCTTTCTATTTCTTCCCCCTCTCCTTACCAAGGAGAGGGGGATACAGGGGGTGAGGTAGATAAATAATAGTGCTATAATGAGAGAAAGCCGTATTTAACAGGAGGCAATGAGTGATGGATGAGCTAAAGGTGTTCACCGGTAATGCCCACCCAGCTCTAGCAGAGGCAGTGGTTGACTATCTGGGCATACCTTTGGGTAAGTGTGAGGCCTTTGAGTTCAGTAACGAGAATATCTTTGTCCGTATTCTGGAGAACGTTCGCCAGAGAGACACCTTTGTTATTCAGCCCTTTTGCTCACCAGTCAATAAGAATCTGGTTGAACTGCTTATTATGCTTGATGCCCTGAAGAGAGCCTCGGCGGGGCGGATTACCGCTGTAGTCCCTTATTATGGCTATGGTCGCACTGATAAGAAAGACCAGCCCCGGGTGCCGATAACCGCCAGGTTGGTGGCTGACCTGCTTACCGTGGCTGGCGCCAACCGTTTGCTGACTGTGGATTTACATGCTGCCCAGATTCAGGGCTTCTTTAACATCCCAGTTGACGAACTGACTGCACTTTACCTGTTCAGTCGCTACTTTGAAGAAAGGGAGTTTGATGACTTGGTGGTAGTTGCCACTGATATCGGCATTACCAAGCGGGCAAGAGACCTGGCAGCTAACCTTGATGCCCCCCTGGCTATTATGGAAAAGAGACGGGTGGGCAATGTTGACCAGGCTGAAACACTAAATGTCATCGGTGAGGTGGAGGGCAAAGTGGCACTTACCGTCGATGATGAAATAGATACTGCCGGTTCCCTGGTGGGCGTTGTTTCTGCATTGCAAAAGCGGGGGGTAAAAGAGGTATATGCCTGCTGCACCCACCCGATATTCTCCGGTCCGGCTATCCAGAGGATAGCCTCTTGCCCGGTGAAGGAGGTGGTAGTTACTGATACCGTGCCTGTCGCCGATGAAAAGAAATTGGACAAGGTTACCGTTTTGCCTATAGCCCCACTACTAGGTGAAGCTATCCACCGCATCCATACCGGACTATCTATAGGAGCTATGTTTGACCAGGGGTGAGCCATGTTTAAGTGGTTGGGTGGACTGGTTGATTCCAATGAGAGAGAGCTAAAGCGGCTTCAGCCTCTGGTAACCACCATAAACCAGCTAGAGCCTGAATTTGAGAGGCTAACCGATGCCGAGCTTCGTGCCAAGACTGACGAGTTCAAGGCTCGGCTTAAAAGCGGCAGTTCCCTTGATGAGCTTCTGCCTGAGGCTTTTACCGCCGTTCGTGAGGCAGCCAAGCGGACTATTGGTCAGCGCCACTTTGATGTCCAGCTTATGGGTGGGGTTGTCCTTCATGAGGGCAAAATCGCTGAGATGAAAACCGGCGAGGGCAAGACCCTGGTGGCTACCCTCCCCCTGTATCTAAACTCCCTTACCGGCAAAGGCTGCCACCTGGCTACGGTTAATGACTATCTGGCAAGAAGAGACCCCTACTGGATGGGACCTATATATCACGCCCTGGGGGTAGTGGTAGCCAGCATCTACCCTCAGCAGACGCCAGATGAATATGCTCCCGCCCGCCTCTATGACCCGGACTATGACTCCGGCGACAGCCGCTGGCGCCACTTTCGCCCTATAACCCGTAAACAGGCTTACGAGGCAGATATCACCTACGGCACCTCAAGCGAGTTCGGCTTTGATTATCTACGGGACAACATGGTTATAGACCTATCTCAGTATGTCCAGCGCCCGCTTAACTACGCCATCGTTGATGAGGTGGACTATCTCCTTATTGATGAGGCGCGCACCCCGCTTATTATCAGCGGTCAGGCTGAGGACGCTGGACAGCTGTATAAGGCCATTAACGACGTCGTTAGTCGCTTGAAGTTCAAGGTCTTAACGCACGAGCCGCTGACGCAGGAGGAGGTGGCTGAAACTACCGCGCTGGAGGAGCAGTACGACTATATCGCATTTGAGAAGGAGCATACTGTCAGGGCGACGGCGCGTGGACAGGAGAGGCTCGCCAGGGCCGTTGGCATGAAAGTAGACGACCTCTTTGGTGGACGAGAGGAGGAGACTAGGCAATTAACAATTGAAGAAGCCAAGAGACGCAACGACATCCTTGCGGTCTTCCGTCATTCAATGACCGCCCATTCGCTTTACCACCAAAACCGCGAATATGTAATAAATCCAGTTGAGGATGGAAAGCCAGGAATTGTTATTGTTGATGAGTTTACCGGCAGGCTGATGCATGGACGTCGCTACTCAGATGGATTGCATCAAGCAATAGAAGCGAAGGAACACTTGAATGTTCGGCGGGAAAGCCGCACCTTTGCCACCATTACCATCCAGAACTACTTCCGCATGTATCAAAAGCTGGCTGGTATGACCGGCACCGCCGTCACCGAGGCTGAGGAGTTCCACAAGATATACAAGCTTGAGGTGGTGATGATTCCCACCCATAAGCTGATGATTCGCCAGAACTTCCCCGACCAGATTTACAAGGATGAGAAGGCTAAATTTAAGGCAGTGGTGCGTGAGATTGAGCAGCTTCATCAGCAGGAAAGACCGGTGCTGGTTGGCACGGTATCTATTGAGAATTCAGAATATCTGAGCGACCTGTTGACCAAGAGGGGCATCCCCCATGAGGTGCTTAATGCCAAGCATCATGAGAAGGAGGCGTATATCGTTGCTCAGGCAGGGAAGCCAGGGGCAGTGACCGTCGCCACCAACATGGCGGGGCGCGGTGTTGATATTATCCTGGGGGGTAACCCTGAAGGCAGGGAGGAAAAGGAGTGGCAGCAGGCGCATGAAAAGGTAGTTCAGCTTGGCGGGCTTCACATTGTCGGCACCGAGCGCCACGAGGCACGGCGAATTGATAACCAGCTCCGGGGTAGAGCCGGGCGGCAGGGCGACCCGGGAAGCTCCAGATTCTATGTCTCTTTAGAGGACGATATTGTCAAGCGCTTTGGCGGTGACCGAATCAAAAGCTTTATGGAGTGGGCGGGGATGGACGAGGATACCCCCATTGAGAATGCCCTGGTGAATAAATCCATTGAATCGGCTCAGGTCAGGGTGGAAGGCTACCACTTTGATATGCGTAAGCACCTGGTAGAGTATGATGATGTGGTTAATAAGCACCGTGAGGTTATTTACGGTGAGCGTAAAAAGCTCTTAAGCGGTACCGACCTGAAGGCAAACATCCTGTCAATGGTCAGGGAGGAGATTCAAGGTATAGTCGCCACCCATACTGCTGACGAGCATGGCATGGGCGGGAACATAGACGGTTTAGTCGGTGAGGCGTCTGCCATCTTCCCATTGCCGCCAGCACTCAGTGCCAGCGCCCTTTCCCAGATGAAGCCAGAAGAGATTGAAGAGAGGCTCATTGGGCAGGCAGAGACTCTTTATGAGGAGAAGGAAAAGGAGCTGGGCTCAGATATTATGAGGGATGTAGAGAAGCGAGTGATGCTTCACTACATAGACAGCCTGTGGGTGGAGCACCTGACAGCGATGGAAAATATGCGCGAGGGGATAGGGTTACAAGCTGTAGGTCAGCGCGACCCGCTGGTCGCCTACAAGACAGCGGGGCATAACCTGTTTCAGGACCTGCTGTCGGCGATTCAGCATGATGTGGTTCACACCATATATCATGTGGGCATTGTCCGGCGGGAAGCCCCGCAACAAGCACCTTCACCAATGGCTAAAGCTGCCATCAACAGGGGTGGTACCAGTAAGCAGCGGGCAAAGGTCGGCGGCAAGAAAATAGGCAGAAACGACCCCTGCCCCTGCGGCTCAGGGAAAAAATACAAGCACTGCTGTGGGAGGT
>CAZYZL010000028.1:0-10529 GCA_964652005.1 uncultured Dehalococcoidales bacterium
ATGAGGGACGAGCTTTACCAGGTGCTGGGCGCCATCAAGGATGACCCTGAGGTTAAGGTAGCCATATTCCGGGGTGCTGGGGAGAGAGCCTTCTGCGCTGGCGCTGACCTTACTGAGTTCCTCACCGCCCCCTCGCCAATAATCGCCCGGCAGGCGCGCTGGGAGCGGGACGTCTGGGGGCTTTTTTTGAGCCTCACCAAGCCGCTGATTGCTGCCGTTCACGGCTATGTTTTGGGCTCAGGGATAGAGATAGCCCTGTGCTGCGACATCAGGCTGGCTTCAGAGGATGTCCAATTTGGCTTGCCTGAGCCAGGACTGGGCATAATCCCAGCCGCTGGCGGTAGCCAGACCCTGCCCCGGGTCATCGGCGGGGCTAAAGCACTGGAAATACTGCTATCCGGGCGGTGGCTTAAGGCTGATGAGGCGCACCGCCTGAAGCTGGTCAACCGGGTGGTGCCCCGAAAGGAGCTACTGCCCCAAGCCGATAGGCTTGCCAGAAAAATTGCCCACTTTGACCCCGTTGCCGTAAGCTATGCTAAGCAGGCTATCGTCAGGGGGCTTGACCTCAGCCTAAAGCAGGGGCTTGAGCTTGAGGCTAGGCTGGCTGACTTAATCAGTCGGTCGTATTAAATAGGGAGGACATCATAGAGGAACAGAATCTGGATGCCGTGGCGGAAAAGGTAGCTGACCTGATTATTAATGCTAAAAAGGTGGTGGTCTTCACCGGCGCTGGCATTAGCACTGAATCCGGGATTCCTGATTTTCGCAGTCCCGGCGGAATCTGGAGTCGGTTTGACCCCGATGACTTTACCTATCAGAAGTTCATCACCGACCCTGAAGCAAGGAGAAAGCAGTGGCAGATGCTGGGGGAGGGGCTTCTCACTACTAAGGCTAAGCCAAACCCCGCCCACTACGCTATTGCCGAACTGGATAGATTGGGCAAGCTGGACTGTGTCATAACCCAGAACGTGGATAATCTTCACCAGAAGGCGGGGGTGCCTGCCGACAAGGTGTTTGAGCTCCATGGCAATATGCAGTGGGCAGTGTGCCTGAGCTGTGGTGGGCATTATCCTTTTGAGCAGATTAAAGTCAGGCTGGATGAGGGTGAGGAAATCCCAGATTGTGAAGTCTGCCATGGGATGCTGAAGCCAAACGCCGTCCTTTTCGGCGAACAGCTGCCGTATGAAGTACTGACTGAGGCGAGCCACCGCTCGTCTAACTGCAACCTGTTAATCGTGGTTGGCTCGACCCTGGTTGTCTACCCTGCCGCCTACATGCCTATCTATGCCGTTCAGGCGGGAGCTAAGTTGGTTATCATCAACCTCAGCTCCACCCCCATGGACAGAGAGGCTACCGTCCTCATCAGGGCTAAGGCTGGGGAAGCAATGTCCAAAATAGTAGACAAGGTAAGAGAAAAAGCAAGCTAAAATATGTGGAGGTAAAGGATGGTTATAACCGAGTTTCTTGACCTATCAGCTATGCTGGTTCCAGAGAGAACAGCCATTGCCTTTGAGGGAAAGCGATATAGCTATGGTCAACTCAAGGAGAGGGTAAATCGCTTAGCTGATTCTCTAAACCGACTGGGCCTGGAAAAGGGGGATAGAGTTGCCATCCTTGAGGTCAACTGCCATGAATACGTGGAGGCTTGTTTTGCTACCATGAAGCTGGGAGGCATCTTCGCCCCCCTGAACTTTCGGATAAGGCAGGAGGAGCTGACCTACCTGGTAAATAAAGCTGAGCCGAAGGTTCTTTTTGTCGGCAGCCGCTATGCTGATATGGTAAGTAACGTCCGACCTCAACTCCCCTCGGTAAAGCATTTCATTGTCATTGGTGGCAAGTACCAGGGGATGCAAAGCTATGATGAGCTCATCGCCTCAGGTTCACTGGAGGAAAAGACCTTCGCCGAGGTAAAAGACGAAGATATAGCCGTGCTCATGTTTACCGCTGGAACCACCGGCTTTCCCAAGGGCGTGCCTCAGGATAATAACTCCTATAGCTCCTATGCCCTGACCAATGTTGACCCCCCTGACCCGGAAGCACCACCGGAGACAAATGTGCTTTGCATGCCCCTGTATCATGTGGCTGGGATGCAAGCCTTGATGGCTGGCATTTACGGAGGCAGGACCATTGCCCTGATGCGGCAATTTGATGAAAAAGAGTGGTTTGAAACGGTACAGCGGGAGAAAGCTACCCGAGTGATGGTAGTGCCTACCATGCTCAAGCGAATTGTTGACTACCCTGACTTTGACAAGTATGACCTTTCCAGCGTCCGAGTAGTAACCTATGGCGCCGCCGCCTGTCCTTATGAGGTGCTGAAGAAAGCGATTGAGCGTTTCCCTGGCAGAGCCCTGATAAACGCCTTTGGCGGGACGGAGACTTCTTCCACCATAGCTGCGCTTAGAGCTGAAGACCAAATAATCACTGGAAAAGAGACTGAGCAGGAGAAGGAGAAGAAGTTAAGGAGGCTGGCTACTTCTATCGGGCTACCTATGGATGATGTAGAAATTCAAGTCCGAGACGAAGAAGGGCGAGAATTATCCCCCGGGCAAATCGGCGAGATCGTAGCCCGAGGTCCCAGGATAATGAAGGGCTACTGGAAGGACGAGGAGAGGACGAAGAAAGCCTTTACCGCTGATGGGTGGTATCGCACCGGCGACCTGGGCTATGTGGATGAGGAGGGCTATATTTATCTTACCGGGCGTGGTGACGATGTTATTGTAAGAGGCGGCGAGAATATCGGCCCCGATGAGGTGGAAAGCGTTCTCTCCACCCATCCAAAAATCGAAGAGGCGGCGGTGATTGGCGTCAAAGATATTGAATGGGGTCAGCAGGTCAGGGCTGTAGTAAGGCTCAAGAAGGGGGAAATAGCCACTGAGCAAGAGATTATTGACTTTTGTCGCTCCAGGCTGGCTGGCTTCAAGCGTCCTAGCTCAGTAATTTTTGTTAAAGAAGAACTACCCAAGACCTCCACGGGCAAGGTTCTGAGGAGAGTTCTCCGCCAGAAATACGGGTAGCCCTAAGTAGAGTAGGGGTGATACCCCGCAGACTTTTCTACCACCTCGGCAATATCCATAACCCTGAGCTGTTCTTCAACCGCTTTTGCCTTAATCCCGTCATCAAACATTTGCCGGCAAAATGGGCAGGCGGTAACCACGATTTGGGCTTTAGTCTCTATTGCCTGTTCGGTGCGTAGCTCGTTAATTCTCCGGCCGATGCGCTCTTCCAGCCACATATGACCGCCGCCACCGCCGCAGCAGAAGCTCCTCTCCCGATTGCGCTCCATCTCCACCATCGTCACATCGGGAATGCTCCTAATAATCTGCCTCGGCGGCTGATAGATATCATTGTATCTCCCAAGATAGCAGGGGTCGTGGTAGGTCACCACCTCGCCAATGCCTTTGATAATCCTCAACCTGCCCTGTTTCAGCAACCGGGCGATAAGCTCGGTGTGGTGGATAACCTCAAACTCTCCACCAAACTGGGGGTACTCATTCTTTATGGTGTTGAAGCAGTGGGGGCAGGCGGTAACTATCCGTTTCACATTATAACCCTTCAATATCTCAATATTTTTCTCCGCCTGAATCTGGAACAGGTATTCGTTACCCAGGCGGCGAGCCGGCTCACCGCAGCAGCTCTCCTCAGCCCCCAGGATGCCGAAATTAATTTCGGCGGTTTTGAGTAGCTTAGCCATAGCCTGAGCCACCTTGGTGCCTCTCTCCTCCAGTGCCTCGGTGCAACCTACCCAGAACAGGAGCTCTATATCCTTATCCTCGGCTAAGGTCTTAATGCCAAGCCCTTCAGCCCAGTCTGTTCGTGACAGGGTAGTTCCCCGCCACGGATGTCCTCTGTCTTCAATGCTTCTTAATGTCCCCTCAGCCGTCTCAGGGATGGAAGCCTGCTCCATCACCAGGTTTCGTCTCAGGTCGATAATCTTATTAACATGCTCAACCCAGGCCGGGCATACCTGCTGGCAGGCATAGCAGGTAGTGCACGCCCATATCTCGTCCTCGGTTACCACCTCGCCAATGAGAGGTCGGCTGCTACTACCAGTCTTAGTTTTGAGTAAAAGCCGAGCCTTCTCCACAAAGCTGCCCTTAAAATCCTGGGTCATCTTCTTGGGCGAGAGTGGCTTGCTACTAACATAAGCCGGGCAGTTATCCTGGCACCGACCGCAGCGGGTGCAGGAGTCCAAATCCAGCAGTTGCTTCCAGGTGAAGTCTTCAATCTTGGCTACGCCAAAGGTCTCTGCCTTCTCTAGGTCTATGGGCGCCAGAGCCCCTTTAGGCTGAAATGACCTGAAGAAGACATTTGTCGGAGAGATGATTATGTGCCATAGCCGGTTCCAGTAAAGGGAAACATAGGCAATAGCCCCCAGGGCGATGAGCATATGCAGCCACCAATTAACCCGGTGCCAGGTTAGTAGCGTCTCCTGGCTTAGACCGCTGAAGGCTTGAGCTAGAATAAAGCCACCGGGCGACCACACTGCCCAATCGGGGGTGGTCTTTAGCTCAGTGGCAGCAATGCGAAACCCCTCAACAATAAAACCGGTGACTACGACTAATATTATCAACAGCAGGGCAATCAAATCATCAGCAGTGTTGTCCAGCCTATCTGGTTTTTGCCCGTAGCGTCTGATGATAGCTAATACCACCCCAATTAGAACCAGTATGCCGAAGCTATCAACAACTACTGAGTAGCCCAGGTAGAAGTTACCGTGCATGAAGTGGAAGAAGTAGTGGCTGATAAAGTCAAGGAAGGCACCGAGGAGCAGGGCTATACATCCAGCAAAGATGAGGAAGTGGGCTATCCCGGGTAAAAGCTCTCTGGGCTGGAGATCCTTGACTGAAAAACGCCGGTGCCCGAGACCCTCAGCTACGCCAAGAAACTTGCGGTGTAACATACCGTCAATGACAGCAGTAACAATAAATGCCCATACCCTCTTACCCAGATGGTCAAGCCTATTATCTGCTGTGCCCAGTCGCCACATCCGGTAGCGCCGGTAGATAGCGTAGGCAAAGATGCCGATAACAATAGCACTTAGAAGGTAAAGAATCTCACCGTATTGAATATTCCAGAAAATTTCTCGTGATGGAACCATGTTTCTTACTCCAATCTATGTCAGGGTTTATTTTAGCGTAGCCGGGTAACGGCGATAAAGATACCCAAACCCAGGGCTATTACATGGTAAAAGCTATTAAATAAGCCAAAAGGCAGTACCCGGTAGAAAGAAATACCAAATAAAAGGCTAACAGACAAAAGGCTAACTATGTAGCTTATGGCTACAGCCATGCCGCCAATAACAGCTACCCCGGTGCTACGCTTACGGTTGACCGAAAGACTAATCACCTCTCCAATAGCATAGCCAGCGCCTGGAGCCAGTAGCAAATTGAGGGAAAAGAAAGGAATTACCCACTCTATTACCCCCCAGGCGAGACCACAAACAATAGCCATGCCTAGTGCTGTCCCCGTAGCCATCAGGTAGTATCTGGTGGAAACGCGATAGGTAGGTAGTTTATATAACTTGGCGCAATCTGAGCATCTAGCTCCCACCGGTGTTTGCACCATGCATTTAGGGCATATCGGCTTACCACACTTTCCACACCTCAGGTTAGTTTCAGCATCAGGATGATAGGAGCATCTCATTTGCCGGAGTTAACCTTCCCGTTGTTTTCTTCTTGCTTCGGCCGCCGATATACCCAGGCTTTCCTATCCCTTATGTCACGGTCGAAAAGCAGTCGGTTAAGCAGAAATTGCTTTCTATTAATAGGGATAGCACCAGCAGGCCGTGGCGCCGTTAGCCGTTTGATAATTACTATCAAAAATATAGCCAAAAAACCTAGAATAACCGAAAGTGGCTCACCAAGTCCCCAGCCAACCAAAGGTAGCGCGGCCACGCCAGCGAGTACCGGCACTGGCGAGCTACGCATAATAAGCGTACTAACTATGACAATGACAATGGTCAAAAATGTTACTACTACCCATAGTGTCATGTCATTTATTAAGGGAAGTATAACGATTACTCCGATGGTTGTGCCAATCCCTCTGCCGTCGCTGAAACGAAGAAAAACTGGCCAGTTATGTCCCACGATTGCCGCTAAACCTACCGCTATCTGCTGGGCGATATCAAGACCAACTAGTTGAGCCGCCCACACTGCTGGTATCCCCTTACCTATATCAAAAATGGCTACTGGCAAACCGAGTCTCCAAGAGGTCATCCTCCATAGGTTACCCGCTCCCGCCTGCCCGGTGCCATATTGTCTGATGTCTATCCGCCGTGACCATTTGGCTGCCAGGTAGGCGGCAGGAACTGCACCCAAGAGATAGGCACCCAGTAGTAATAGGACAAACTCAATAGCCATAAGGTCTATCAAAACCTAAGTTTTGGGTCTATTTGTTTTGCTAGAGCTATGAGTCGCTCCACCGATTCTGTAGGCAAATCGGCGCCACCAATGCCAGTCTCGGTGTTGGGCTCCAGACCATGGTAGTCACTACCACCAGTGACAATAAGATTATACCTGTTGGCTAGTCCGACTAGGCTATTTATTTCTTCGGTGGTATAGCCATCATAGTAAGCTTCAACGCCGACTAAGCCGGCTGCCTTTAGCTCAACAATCATCGCCTCCGGGTCACTGAGGGTTAGGGGGTGAGCCAGCACTGGCAACCCTTTGGCTTTAATTATTAGCTCCACTGTCTCGGCGGGGGTCATCTTTTCCCGCTCAACATAGGCAGGGCGGTCATGACCTAGATATTCAGCGAATGCCTGTTTAATCGAGGTGATACAGCCCTTCTCCACCATGGCTTGAGCAATATGAGGACGCCCGATGGAGTTGCCGCCGGCTATCTCCTGAACTCGTTGCCAGTCGATGTGGATACCCAAATCCGCCAGCTTAGCCACCATTCCCTGGGCTCGCCTCAGCCGAGAATTTTTAAATCTATCCAAGGTGACCCTAAGCTCATGGTCAGCATAGTCTATGAAGTAGCCGAGGACATGAACCTCACCCTCGGGAACATCGGTGCTGATTTCAACGCAGGGTATGACCTTCAACCCGGGAAAGGCTTGAGCCGCGGCCTGGGCTGGAGCAATCCCGTCTACCGTATCATGGTCAGCCAGGGCAATAAAGGTTACCCCCCGTTCTGCTGCCTCCCGGACGATATCTGCCGGGGTAAGTCGACCATCAGAAGCGGTGGAGTGTATATGGAGGTCTACCCTGCCCACTACTATTCCACCTCCCGGTAGATTCGGTCAATGCTCAGTGCCCTGCCGGTATCATCAGCCACCCTAACCAGTATGGCGTTAAGGGCAGTCTTCCCCTTACCCACCGACAGATGGTGGGGTATCCTGGTCAAGAAGCGCTGAATTACTGCTTCGGCATCATCACCTATAACTGAATCTAGCGGCCCGGTCATACCGATATCGGTAACGTAGGCAGTGCCATGAGGAAGCAACTGGGCATCAATAGTTCCCACATGGGTATGGGTGCCGAGCACGGCGCTGACCCGCCCATCCAGGTATCGTCCCATTGCCACCTTCTCCGATGTTGCCTCGGCGTGGAAATCAACAATGATAATTGGCTGCTCAAGCTCGGTTAGCAGTCGGTCCATAGCCCTAAACGGGCAATCGACATCGCCCATAAAGGTTCTCCCCATCAGATTGACCACTACTGTCCGACCAATGGCTATATGCCCTTTACCAGGCACCCCCGGGGGATAATTTAACGGGCGAAGGATGGGCATTTCGCCATCAAGGTAGGGGATAATTTCCTTGTGCACCCATATGTGGTTACCTGAGGTCAGGACATCAACACCGGCATCAAATAGCTCCTTGGCTGTGGATAAGGTCAGCCCTATGCCACCGGCGGCGTTCTCGCCGTTGGCAATAACCAAGTCCGCCCCGTATTGCTGACGAAGGCTTGGTAAAAGCTGGCTTACTGCCCTTCTACCAGGGCTACCTACTATATCGCCTATCGCCAATATCAGCACTAGCTTTCCTACTTAGCATAATCTATAGCTCTTGTCTCTCTGAGCACGGTAACCTTTATTTGCCCCGGATACTCCAGACTTTCTTCTATCTTCTTAACGATGTCTCGGGCGAGCCTCATTGCCCCTAGGTCATCAATCGCCTCCGGCTTAACCAGGATACGAATTTCGCGGCCGGCTTGAATGGCATAGGACTTCTCTACCCCCTTAAAGCTGTTGGCTATATCTTCCAGCGCCTTCAACCGCTTTAGGTAGCTTTCCAGAGACTCACGCCTTGCTCCAGGCCTGGCACTACTAATAGCATCGGCGGCAGCCACAATAAAGCCCCAAATGCCGGTAGCATCAGTCTCAAAGTGGTGCTCAGCGATGCCCTGGACTACCTCATGGGATTTATCCCATTGCTTAACCAGTTCCGCCCCGATGGCAGCATGAGAGCCTTCTACCTCCCTGTCTACCGCTTTACCAATGTCATGAAGCAGCCCGGCTTTCTTGGCGATGGCAACATTGGCCCCCAATTCCCCGGCAATCATGCTAGCTAGATGGGCAACCTCAATGGAATGGACTAACATATTCTGTCCATAGCTAGTGCGGTACTTAAGCCGACCAAGCAGCCTGATTAACTCGGGGCGCAGTCCGTGCACCCCCACCTGGTAGGCTGCCTGCTCTCCGGCACTATAGATAGCCGCCTCTACTTCCTCCTTGGTCTTGGCGACCACCTCTTCAATACGGGCTGGGTGGATACGACCATCAAGGATAAGCTTGGTTAAAGCCAGGCGAGCTATTTCCCGCCGCACCGGGTCAAAGCTAGATACGGTCACTGTTTCTGGAGTATCATCAACGATAAGGTCAACCCCGGTGGCTTGTTCTAGAGCTCTGATATTACGTCCCTCTCGTCCGATAAGCCTTCCCTTCATCTCGTCACTGGGGAGGGGAACAGTAGCCACCGTTGTTTCCGATACCACCTCAGAGGCACAACGCTGTATTGCCACGGACAGAATCTCTTGGGCTTTCTTATCGGCCTCCTCTTTTAATTTGGCTTCCCATTCCCGAAGCTGTCGTGAGGTTTCATCCCCCATCTCAGCCTCTATGGTATTAAGCAAGGTTTGTTTTGCTTCAGCACTGGACATGCCTGAAATCAACTCCAGCTGCTTTAGTTGCCTATTTTTCATCTCCTCAAGGTAACTGCGAATGGACTCTGTCTCCTTTTCTTTGTTGGAAAGATTGCGCTCACGCTGCTCCACACCTTCCAGCTTGCGCTCCAAGGTCTCCAGCTTTTGAGACAGGCGGTTTTCCTGGCGCTGTAGTTCAGCCCGCCGTTCTCGGTTTTCGGCATCGGCAGCTGCCTTTATTTTCTCTGCTGCCTGCTTTGCCTCATCAAGTACATTCGTGGACTCAGCCTTGGCTTCGGTCAATATTTTAGCTGCCTTCCTCTGGGCAATGCGGAGCTGACGAGTTACCATTATCCTCCTGAAGAGGAAGGTAGCCATGCCGCCAAATACTACACCTATGACGAAACTAAAGAAGATGCCTAAAATTGGTTCTATTCCCATTTTCATCCCCCTTATTTATAGATTTCCATCCTTGGGAATAGATTATAGATAGCTCATACTACCCACTTTGCTCGTTTAGGTCAAGGTAAGATGCTATCTAGACCTACCCCCTTTTCCTGCCACACCCGCTCTACGGTTTGAGTTATTACCTGATAACTAAAACCACGACGTTTAAGATATTGACCCAGCCGACGGCGAAAGTTCTGGTAATCAGACCGGGGCAGACTGCGGGCTCGGCTCACCGCTGCCCGATAGGCGCTATCTTCTTCGTCAACGTTAGCCACTACCTGGTCTATAATGTTATCAGCCACTCCCTTTTGCCTTAGCTCTAATTTGGTTAGCCACCGGCTGCGGGGGCGAAATGCTTCCCGGTTATCCTTCCAGAATTGAGCAAAAGCCAAATCATCCACCAGCCCTTGCTCCCTTAGTTTGGTGAGCGCTGCCTCCACATTATCGCCATCAAAGCCACGCCGGTGAAGCCGCTGTCTCAATTCAGCCTCACTCCGCGGTCGGTAGCTAAGGTAGAGGAGAGCGGCGTTAAGGCAACGATGGCGAAGGTCAGCCCTGGTCAGCGCTTCAATGTCACCTTCAGATAGCTCCTGTCCCACCTGTAAGCCCTGTTTTACCGCTACCTCAGCTTCCAGGCTGAAGGCAAACTTGCCATCTAGGAAGACATTTACCCGCTTTCCCTGCCTCCTCCCGGTACGGAGGGCAGTGACCTTTTTCATCGCCCTTTTACTACCCCCTTTTTAAACACATAAGGCTGAGGTATAGGCCTCAGCCTTATTTATATTGTCTATTACTCTCTTCTGTTTACAATACCCTTAGTCCAATGGACTGTGGGTGGTGATGGCTGAGGCTCTAATCCGTTGCCCAATCTCTCGGGCAAGCTCAGGATTCTGGCTCAAGTATTGTTTGGCATTCTCCCTACCTTGCCCCAGGCGAACATCACCATAGGAGAAAAAGGCACCGGTCTTCTTCACTATCCCCAGCTCTACACCA
>CAZYZL010000029.1:0-10500 GCA_964652005.1 uncultured Dehalococcoidales bacterium
TTATCAGGTGGTGAATTTGCCTTTCCAGAATAGGTTCATAGTCCTCCTGCATCTCCCTCCCCGCCACCTCAACAGCTATAGCCAGGGGTAATTTGGAATTAGGCGGGACATCGGTCACCTCAGGACCAATAACCTCAATCTTCCCATCCTCCACCTCGTCCATGCGCTTGGTGGTAACCCACTCCACCATCGGTGTTCTGCCCCCGCCACACTCCAGGTAGATGTCCTCCCCCCGAACCCTCTCACCCTCAAAGGCGGGACCGTAGGCTACCGGAACCGGCACCTCAGCCACGGTAACCTTCAGCCCCCTTACCTCTATGGCTTTGGACACTATCTTATCGTGGGGGATGTTGGAGACAACGTGCTCATAGGTACAGATGCCGGTAGGCAAAACCTCGGGTATCGGGGTATCGGCAATGGTGGGGAATCCCCAATTGACTGCCCCGGCAGCATTGGCATACCACTCATCGGTAACGTAGCCCAGGGGCAGAACGAAAGCAAAAATGCGGTCTTTGTTATAGATAAGTATTTTTCGGTAACTACCAGGCTCAATGCCACCAAAGGACATAGCCGCTCTGGTAGCAAAGCCCATAGCGAAGACAGCAGCGGTAATATCGGGCCCAAAGGAGACCAGCCGGGTTGGCCAGCCAATCTGCACCCCCTCCCCCACCAACTGCTCCGCGAACCTCTTCCCGTTATACTCGGCACACATAAAGATATACTGGTTGACCTTCTGAAGTTCACGGGCGATGTTCACTGCTATCTCATTAGTCGGGGCAGCACCAACGATGGCGGCAAAACCTGGGGCAGTGCCATCAACAAACTCAATCCCCCTCTTTCTTAGGATGACATCATCGGCAGCGCCCAGCCAGATATTGGTGTCGGTTGGCTCTTCCTGCTTGGTATAAAAGTCAGGCTGCTCCAGGTACCTTATGGCTTCTAGTAACTCCTCAGCAAAGAAGGTTGCCATCCCGGCATCAAGGGCTGGCGCCAGGTAGGGCAGAGGGCAGGTCTCCCTCACCGACGGCGGGAGCAGGGCTCTACACCTTTTCAGTACCTGCTCCATATCACCCAGTTTTTCCACTTTGATTCCTAAAATCCCATAGATTACCGGCAGATAATAGGCAGTATTGGGAAAGCCAACTGGTTCATTGGCTCCCCACCTGTCCATCGCCTCCTGCCACTTCTTCTCCGCCTGGTCTACAATCTTGTAAGCCCCTCTAATAGCTGCCGAAGCAATAATCTTAGACATAGCCTAAAAACCCTCCTCTGTCTTCAGCTGTGTGCTTAAACTGCTTCCAGCTCCCGTCTCATCGCCATATCGTAGAGTATCCTCTCTCTAGCCTTGTCAATGCCCAGGGCCTTGCGCTTCTTGTCAATATGGGCAATCATAAGCTGGGCGGCTTTAATTGGGTCAGGTTCAAACGCCCACATCCCGCCATAGATATCCTCAAAGTCCTTGAACAGTAACTTGGTTACCTCCTCACTGCCCAGAGTAGGCCAGGTAACCCCAAACACAGTGAATACTCCAGAAGCAACAAAGTACTGACCGATAGAAATTGCCTTCTCACTGTACCACTCAGGGGCAGCCCCGGCTACAGGCAGGTCACTGATGTCATCGCCCAGACCACCGTCCTTTACCATGGCAGTAGCTGCCATCAGGATACGGCTGTTATCCACACAGGAACCAATATGCAACACCGGGGGAATACCAACTGCTTCGCAGACCGAAGCCAGCCCCTCACCGGCATATTCAGCCGCTGCCTCGGGGGTCATCAGCCCCGCCTTGGCAGCCGCCATAGCACTACAGCCAGTTTGAATAACCAGAACATCGTTCCTTATCAGTTCCTTAATCATTGCCACGTGAATGGCATCATGGGTAACCCGGGGGTTATTGCAGCCGACAACACCAGCCACCCCTCTTATCCTGCCATTGATGATATTGTCGTTTAGCGGTCGGTAGGAAGCCCTGAAGAGACCACCCAGCAGGTAGTTGATAGTTTCATGGCTAAATCCAGCCACCAGGTCTTTTTGCTCCTCAGGGATGTCAATGTTACTCCCCCGGTTGGGGAAATTCTCAATGGCGGTCTTGACTATAGCCCGGGCTGACTCAATAGCGTTGTGCTCATCAAACTCGATATGGAGTGCCCCCGGGATTTTAGCCTTGGGTGAAGTGGTGATAATCTTGGTATGATAGCACTGGGCAATATCGGGCAACGACTGCATGATACACTGGACGTCCACTACCATAGCCTCTACTGCTCCGGTGACCAGAGCCAGCTCCTGTTGCAGGAAATTCCCAGCTAGAGGTATCCCATGGCGCATTAATATCTCGTTGGCCGTGCAGCATATCCCAGCCAGGTTTATCCCGTTAGCCCCTTTTGACTTAGCCAGCTCTATCATCTTTGGCTCTCGAGCCACAGCCACAATCATCTCAGAAAGCAGTGGCTCGTGGCCATGAATGATGAGGTTTACCTCGTCCCTCTTAAGCACGCCCAGGTTTACCCTGCCCAAGACTGGTGCCGGGGTACCAAACAGGATGTCCTGAAGCTCGGTGGCAATCATACTGCCACCCCAGCCATCAGCTAGGGCGGCTCTAGTCCCTTGCTTGAGCAGGTTGCGATAATCCTGGTCGACCCCCATATGGGTTCGGTGCATTATCTCCACAACCTCTCTATCTATGCCTCGGGGGGCAACTCCTAGCTTACGCCATAGCTCCTGACGCTTTAGTGGCGCCCTCCTCAGGAATAGGAGTTCGCCCTCCTGCCTGCCGAATTCAGCCAGAGCAATTTCACCGATATCAATGGCTATTTCGGTGTTACTGCGGTCGCCGATTTCAATGCCCCAGTCCAGAGCTACCTGCAGCAGCTTCTGCTCATCCTTTACCTGATAGCCTGGAGCCTCTCCCTTGGCTACCGCCAGGAAGAGTTCAGCCACCCCCCGACCATGGTCGGAGTGGGCAGCTGCCCCACCGGCTATCATCCGGATAAAATTACGAGCCGCAATGGTCTCGACAGTGGCTCCACAGATGCCCCTTCTCTTCTGCTTCTCCTCCGGGGCCTCCTTCTTCCCCTTGGGCAGGGGCACCCGACAAGGACCCATACCACAATTCTTGCAACAACTGCCATCCACTCCTATGGGACAGGGCTTCATCGTCTCAGCTCTATCAAAGGCGGTATTCACCCCATCTCTAGCCGCTTTCTCAATCATCTTAACACTAGCGCTATCAATGCTCTTGTTCTCTACTTCTGCCATCCTAACATCACCCCTTCCGATGTCTAATTATTTTACGAAGCTGTCAGTTCAGCTATCATCTGCCGAACCAGCTTTATTGCCTCGGGATGTCTCATAACTACCACATTCCCCCCAGCCAGAATCAGAACCATCGTTGACATTGCTTCCAGCAAGACTCCCCGTTTCTTGGCATTCCCCATATTAAGCTCGTCATCTGCCAGATGCACTTCCTTTGTCTTCCATACCTCTTTAGATATGTTGCAAATGAGAGGGAACTGTAGCTTTTCATCCTGTTGGGTTAGCCCTGCCATTCTCATTCTCTCCATTACTGAGTAGCAATACTCAATACCATAGCCTATACTGCTGACGGTCGGGTCCATTATAATCAGCTCATCAGGGACACCGAGGTTGCCCAGCAGAATATTAAGCTGTTTTGCCAGGTTTATGTCTATAGGCGTTGACGAAATCACCGTGTGGTGGTAGCCAATAGCTGCGGCACCAATCTTCTTGTGGTCTCCCTCCACAACTGGCCCAATAATCAGACTTTTACCCTGGCAGACCTCACATACCTTCCTTAGCACCTCAGTATCTTTGTCAGGATTAGCCGTCCCCCAGACAATTAAGGGGACATCAATAGCATCGGCTACCTTCTTGACCACCTCAGCGGCTTCATCTGCCTTCCGGTCAAGCCCGTTGGGGTCAGTGCTCACCAGTTGCAGGCAAATCATCTCCGCCCCGTAATCGTTAACACACTTCTTTGCCCAGACAGCGGGGTCGTCGGTTACCCCTTTAAACGGCTCCAGGGCAGCCTCAGCCCACTCCTTAGGAGGCATGTCCCACACCTCCATAGCAATCCGCGGCCGGTTCAGCATCTCGCCCTCAAAAAGGTAAAATGGGTAACCTGTCTCACCGCCAACGGTTACCGCCTTCTTACCGCCGCCCAGCTTTATCTGCCTAATCTTGCCGCTATACGCCGTCTTAGGGATTTCAAACGCCATTCTCATGCCTCCTTACTTAAGCTGGAGCCTTCCTCTTCTCACTGCCAAACCACTCTTTGCCATACCAGTATCGCTCGCCGGTTTGTAGATATTTGAGCCTCTCCTCCCGGCTATCCAGCTTCTGTCTCCACTTGCCCAAATCCTCACCCTCAGGTTTACCCTCCTCAAAGGTTGCCCCCAGCACCTCCACCTTCTCCCTGCCCGGTGCTTTCTTCTTCTCAATCTTATATTCCATCCCTTTACCCTCCTAGGCTAAGCCGGCGGCTAATTTTGCCGCCCTTACTGTGTTTAGCATCAGCATAGTTATGGTCATCGGTCCCACCCCGCCAGGAACCGGGGTGATAGCTTTAGCCTTCTCTTTAACTGCGTCAAAATCAACATCGCCGCACAAAATGTCCTTACCTGATTCAGTTTTGCCCATTCGGTTAACGCCGACATCAATCACCACTACCCCTTCCTTAACCATATCAGCGGTGATTGCCTTTGGCTTGCCGGCGGCAACAATCAATATATCAGCCCGTCTGGTGTGAAAAGCTATGTCTTTGGTTCCGGTGTGGCATATAGTAACCGTAGCATTAGCCCCTTTCTTCTTCTGGAGCAGGATATTGGCAATAGGTTTGCCCACGATGTTGCTTCTACCCACAACTACCACCTCTGCCCCATCAATCTTGACCCCAGACCTGATTAGAAGCTGCTGGATGCCGTGGGGGGTGCAGGGCAAATAGTCTGGCTCTCCAATCATCAGTTTGCCCACGTTCACCGGGTGAAAGCCATCAACATCCTTTTTGGGGTCAATAGCATAGAGAACCCTGGTCTCATTGATATGCTTGGGTAGGGGTAGTTGGACTAGGATGCCATGAATCTTGGGGTCTTTGTTTAGCTTGTCAATTAGCTTGAACAGTTCTTTCTCACTGGTATCAGCTGGCAGGTCATACCTTTCTGAATAGACACCCAGCGCCTCACATGTCTTTACCTTCTGGCCAACATAGACCTGGGACGCCGGGTCTTCACCTACCAGGACAGTGACTAGCCCTGGCACGAGATTATGCTTCTCCTTGAGCTCGGCAATTTCCTGTTTTAGCTCCTCACGAATCTGCTTAGCAATCTCAGTGCCACTAATAATCTGTGCCGGCATTTTTCACCCCCTTTTAGCGAGTTAAACTTTTCGTTTTTTCACTAAGAAGCTTAGCCATCAAATCGTTAACTGCCCTCACTGCCTTGGAACTGTCAGGCAGGTCAAGAAGTGGCTTTAGCTTCAGGTCATACTGATATACTTCTTCATCAAAGGGAATAGTAGTTACGGGGCTGATTCCCAATCTGTTCAGTTCCTCAATGACGACAGGGTCTAGCCCAGCAGGAACGAAATTGATTATCACCGACTGCCGCTTCACTGACAGTTTCAGCTCAGCGACCAGCTCCCTTATCCGTGCCACAGTACGAACGCCCTTCACCGAGTGGTCGGAGATGATGAGTAGCTCATCAACGTCCTCGGTGGTCTTCCGTGACAGGTGCTCCATCCCCGCCTCATTATCCATAACCATATAGGCATAGTTTTCCGCCAAGGCATCAATAAATTTTCTCAGGATAAGATTGGGATAGCAGTAACAATCCGGACCCTCTCCCCTACCCATGGTCACCAGGTCAAGCCCCTTAGTTTCAACTATGACTTCGTTTAATTTATATTCCAGATAGGCTTCCTTGGTCATCCCGGGAGGAATTTTTATTTTCTCTTCATTAAAAGAGGCAATTATTGAACCAACTGTTTGTTTTATGTCAAATCCCAGGCTCTCCCCCAGATTGGCGTTGGGGTCGGCATCAACAGCCAGAATTGGTCCGGCTCTGTTCTTCATCAGGTAGCGGATGATGAGGCTGGCAACAGACGTCTTCCCGCTACCACCCTTCCCGGCTACAGCGATATTAAAACTCAAACGCTTATCCTCCGCTAGAACAGTCCGGTGACCTTCCCTGTTTTCACATCAACATCGACCCTTCTGAAGGCAGGGTCGGACGAAGTCCCCGGCATCAGGCTGATGGTACCGGCGCAGGGACAGAGAAATTTCGCCCCGGAGAAAATCAGCACATCGCGGATGGGCAGAAGCCAACCCTTAGGCACACCCTTGATGGCTGGGTCATGGGTGAGGGAGAGATGAGTCTTGACCATCATGGTGGCATAATCATCATATTTGGAGTCAGACTCAAGCATCTTAGCCCTAGCCTCAGCTTCAGGGTTCCAGGAAACGCCATCAGCCCCATAGACCACCTTAGCAATCTTGTCCACCCGCTCCCGTAGTTTCATTTCTATAGGATACAGAAATTTGAAATCGTTCTTCTCCTTGCAGGCGTCTATGACAGCGTCAGCCAGCTCCTGAGCACCATCACCACCCTTAGCCCAGTGCTCAGATACAGCACAGCGGGCACCGGCAGCCTCGGCTGCCTTCCTCACCATGTTAATCTCCGCCTTGGTATCGGTATGGAAGGAGTTAATACATACCACCGGCTTGATACCGGACGTTTTGATGATGTTGATGTGATGCAACATGTTAGACATGCCCTTCTCCAGCAGCTTCAGGTCCTCTTTCGTATAGGACTCAGGCAAGGGTATTCCAGCTACCACCTTAGGTCCACCGCCGTGCATCTTCAGGGCACGAATTGTGGTGGTCAGCACTGAGACATGCGGCTTGAGACCACTTGTACGGCACTTGACATTCCAGAACTTCTCAAAGCCGATGTCAGCGCCAAAACCGCTCTCAGTCACGTGATAGTCAAACAGCTTCAGCCCAACGCGGTCGGCGATGATGGAGGACTGCCCTACAGCGATATTGGCAAATGGTCCAGCATGCACCATACAAGGCTGATACTCCACGGTGCACATCAGGGTGGGGTTAATGGTATTGCGCATCCAGGCGGTCATAGCCCCGCCCACTTCCAGGTCGCCAGTGGTCACGGGGTTACCCTTCTTATCAAAGGCTACGGTAATCTTATCCATTCTTTCCCGCAGGTCAGCCAAGTCTCTGACAATGGCTAACATCGCCATAAGCTCGGAACTCACGGTGATGGCGAACTTGGACTGCATCATATAGCCATCCATCCGACCGCCCATGCCGATAATAATATTGCGCAGGCTCTGGGCGCAGAAGTCCATAACCCAGCCCATCTCCACCCTGGTGGGGTCAATATCCAGGCGGCGCATCCTGGTGAGCCTGGCTAGTTGCTCATCATTATAGTTGCGCTCGTGCATCATCCTAGAGGTAAGAGCAACCATGGCTAGGTTGTGGGCATTGGTAATGTCATTGATGTCGCCGGTAAGACCCAGAGAAAACTCGGTCATGGGAATAAGCAGGGCATTGCCACCGCCAGCAGCCGTCCCTTTAATATTCATTGTTGGCCCACCTGAGGGCTGGCGAATACAACCGCCGACATTCAGTCCCCGCTTACCCATGCCTGCCAGGATACCCATTGTAGTTGTCGTTTTCCCCTCACCCAGCGGCGTCGGGGTTATGGCAGTAACTTCAATGTACTTGCCATCCGGCTTATCCCTGAGGCGTTCTATGATTTTCAGGAAGTCAAGCCTGCACAGTCTGCCGTAGGGAATAATTTCATCCGTCTCTAAGCCCAGTCTTTCCCGCCACTCATCGTGGGTTGGCATGTTCTGCTCGGCAGCCTCAGAAATCTGCCAGTCCTTCAGCTTTACCGCATCGTAGGCCATAGAAACCTCCTTTTGTTTAACTTTATGGCTCTTAATCTACGGTGCCCGCAGTTGGCACTAAGGCATGATAGATATTTCTTACTTCATCAAGAGCCTGCTGACTAGCCCCAAGAACGGGAAGATTGGCAAGGTCAGCGTTAACTATTGCCTGGTCATAGGGGATAAAACCGAGGAATTTAAAATCTGGCAAGCTGGAAGTTAGAAATTTCCTATCAGATTGGCTGCGAACCTTGTTGGCTACTATTGCAATATTATGTAAACCAATCTCTCTGGCTAGCTTATCAATTCTATAGGCTGTTTCAACACTTCGTCTGCCTGGTTCCACGACTACAATCAGTTTATCTACTGCCCTGGCTGTGGCTCGTCCCAGATGCTCTACCCCAGCCTCCATATCTAAAATAACTACTTCATCCCTTTCCAGGAGCAAATGGCTAATTAGGGCTTGTAGTAAGGCGTTTTCCGGGCAATAGCAACCGCTGCCGCCCTTCTTAATTCGCCCCATTACCATTAACTTGACGCCATTATATTCCCGCCAGTACTTTTCTGGCAAATCATCAACCTTGGGATTTAGCTTAAAAAAGCCCCCAGCCTGACCCGGTGGTGCCCCGGTTCTTTCCTCAATAAGGGCACTCATCTCAGATATGGGGGTTATCTCTTCAGGATGGGGGAAGCCAAGGGTGGCAGCTAGGTTAGAATTGGGGTCAGCATCTATGGCTAAAACGGAGTAGCCAGCCTCGGCAAATGTCTTGGCAAGCAGAGAGACTAATATCGTCTTCCCTACTCCGCCTTTACCGCTAATAGCAACCTTCATCAAAATCTTGCTTTTGGGCACAATTAAAGCTAAGACTTTAAGGGGAAATTCTCAAGCTTAGCTTTATCCTGCTGCCCGCTGACCATAAATAAGCATATGCCGCAGGTATCAGACCTTTGGGTCTCAAACCTTGAGTAGTATATCTTACGGTGAATGAGAAGTCAAGCAATTATAGCTGCTGATATATAATTCAGCCCAACTCGGGCTAACTAACCTGGGTCTGACATCAACTGTTACTTCTCCTCAGTAGCCATTACCTGGTAGATAGTGACCTTGGGTTTTTCCACCAAAAGTGGCTCAATTTTCTTATATAGCTTAATTCGCTGCTCTGATTTTTCCCACGCCTTCCAACCCTCCAGGCTTCGCCACGTGCTTAGCGTTGAGATGATAGATGGGTCGCCAGCACTGGCTAAGGTCTCGCCGGTCACATAGCCAGACTGATGCATAGCCGCAACCCTGAGCTCCCTGAGCAGCGGCAGGAGGTCTCCTTTCTTACCTTCCTTCAGGTGACGCTCTATTACCACTCTTACCATTACTGTCCTCCTTTTATATTGATTGCGTTATGAAACTGCCTTCTGCTCCTGTATAAGCCTCTCGCCATACTCAAGCAAAAGCTTGGCTCGCTCCGGAGTTATGTCCTTTCGCGACTGCAGGTAGGTTTTTAAGGCGTCAAGGGGGCTTATTTCTTCGACTGTCCACTTGCCCAGTCTGAGGCGGGTCTCCCGCTTAATTTCCTTGGCAATGGTAAAGTAGTGGGCCTGTTTCAAGGCATTCCTGATGTCATTGTCCCTGAGCTGACCTTCAGTCTCCGCCGACAGGCTGATGTTTAGCCGCACTATAGCATCCTTAATCTTGTCTTGCTGCTCAGCGATAGCCTTAAGCACCGTGGATATTGGTTCAGCTTCCTGTGGCTCGATATTGACAGTAATAGTGAGAAAGCAGCGCCCAGTTACCCGGTGGAAGTCAAAGGAGACCAGCTTTTTGCCTGCTTCCTTATCTGGCTCAATTTCGAGGAGATAAAAACCTTTGTCATCTTCCTCTTCGCTGAAATCCAGTCGCTCCAGGCTACCGGAGTAAACAACCGGAGGACTTTGGCTTAAAACCTGGTGCTTATGAATATGACCCAGGGCGATATAATCAAAGGCAGGACTGGCAACATTGCTTAGCAGCAAGGCATGCTCCTGCCCTATGGTCATTGACCTCTCTGAGCCGACCTGAGCACCGGAGACCCAGACATGGGCAGCTAGTATAGTGGGCAGCCCCGGGTCAAGTTCTGAGATTTTGGCAGCGATGATATTGGTCAATGCCTGCTGCAATCTCTGATTTATCTGGTCAAAGGTAAGGCTCTTAGTCTCTTCCCTAGTTAATAAAGCACTGCGCCGCGGCCAGGGTAAGGAGACTATTTGAACCGTGCCGCTATTTGTTGGGATGGGGTAAATTTGGGGGCGGTTGGAGACATAAACATTTTTCACCGCCAGGGTATCAAAGATTTCGGTGGTGGTAGCCCTGCCGATGGCATTGGGAAGGTCGTGGTTGCCGACTAGAAGGAAGATGGGGACGCCGTTGGTGGAGAGGCGGTTGATTCTTTTGGCAAATTCTCGCTGCTGGGTCTGGGTTGGCTCACGGCTGCGGTAGGCATCGCCACAGAAGAGGACGAGGTCAACCCTGCGCTCCACAGCATAATCTACCACCTGGTCGAGGGCGTTTAGAAAATCGAGCAGGCGTGAGGATAAGCCGGTAGCCGGGTCAAT
>CAZYZL010000030.1:0-6891 GCA_964652005.1 uncultured Dehalococcoidales bacterium
TGCTTATTCCAATCAACGAGCTGGTGATAATAAATGTCAAATTGCTCAAGCTGCCTTGGCTCAAGCTCCAGCCCTAATTTTTTAGCCCCAAGACTGAGTTTTTCCATGCTAACCATTATCTAAGTTTTGCTTCAATTATATCATTAGTTGTTGCCGGTAGAGTGAGCCACGCGATTAGGTTAGCATATTTAAACGTAAGGTTGGTAGGCTTTTACCACTGGGTTTCGGTTAAATTGTGTAGCTGCTTAAAATCATTTCGAAACTGATTGAAGATTTCGCTTCTGTCTGAGATATCAGTATTTTCATCGTGAAGAGGCCCTTGGGCGTACTTTGCTATAAGTTGTTTATGTAACTGGTAAATTTGAGTAATTCGTGAAATATGCTGAGGCAATATCTCGGAAAAGAATCTAGTTACCATAGGGTCAGGCTTGTCTTCTTTCCATAGAACCATATCACGAAAGCATAATTCCTTTTTAACTGCACTATAAAGGGGGTGTTTCCATAACTTGGTGGAAAAATATTGGTGTCCCGTTTTGCGACCAAACACACCAACATCGCGGAAAAAAGTGAAAGCAGTGTAGTGAAAAGCGCGGGAGATTATGATGGGCAAACAATCAAGATCGATACAGGATTTTAAAGCTTTCCAGATTTCAACACTTTGAGGATAAATCCACTCACGTATATTTTTTATTTCAATGCCTAATACTGCAACCGTTAAATTGCCAAGGTGATCTGTAAAGGGAAGACGCGCATATGTATCCAGAGGATTATTAGTTGTATGATTACCAATCTGTGAAACATTACCCAGAATATGGGGTTCAATTGACAGATTTAGTGCCTGGCACATACTATTAAACACAATAATTTCGGCAATGTCCCCGCAAAATTCTTCTTTAGTGAAATGGTTAACAAAGGCTTCGTTAAGAAGTTTTTTCCTAGCAATATAACTGCGAATGGAAGATTTGGAAACGTTAGGAAGAGCGTAGAGGGGGATGGGGGTTGTACTAACGACCTGTAGTTTAAGCATTGTACGCGCTGTAGTAATAAGGTGTGGGTCAACCCGTGGGAGGAGGTTGGTGCCAAAATCACTCAATCTTGCTTCCATTTCCCTAGTAGAAAGAACACGGTGTTTATTAAAAAGTGCGTGTAAACGTTTTGTGGCATAGTTGCGCCAATCATCAATAGACCAGGAACTAACACTAATTTTCCAGCGCTTGGGAAGCCCTCTACGTGCTCCCATTTTCACCCACTTCTTCGCACTATATATAATAGTATTCCCTGGTTGGTTTATTTTAGCACGGTAAAGGTAAGAGGTGAAGGGGCGTCAGCCCCTCTTTCTTCTCTTCCCCCTCTCCTTCTCAAGGAGAGGGGGATAAAGGGGGTGAGGTAGATAGATTAATATTTGCATTTTAGCCCAGCCTATGTTATATTTTAAAGAGAACTTAATAGCTTACCCGCTAGGGGTGCTTAACGGCTGAGAGGCGGTTTAGTGCCAACCCTTGGAACCTGATCTCGGTAATACGAGCGTAGGGAAGCGGAAGAATTTAGACCAAGGGTTTAGACTAGCAGCCAAAACCCTTGGTTTTATTTTGGGAGGAGGCAAAGATGACGCAATTGGAATTGGCAAGAGAAGGAACTATTTCACCACAGATGAGCCTGGTGGCACAGAATGAGGGGGTAGAGGCAGAGTTTATTCGCCAGGGTGTAGCTGAGGGGACAATAGTCATCCCGGCCAATATTAAGCACACCAACCTCGTCCCCTGCGGCATAGGTCACGGACTCAAGACCAAGGTCAACGCTAATATTGGCACTTCCCCCGATTTTGGCACTATAGACACCGAGTTGGAGAAGCTGCGAGTGGCTACCGCCTGTGGTGCCGACACGGTTATGGACTTAAGCACCGGTGGTGATATATCGGCTATTCGGCGGGCTATTATTACCTCAAGCCCGCTACCAGTAGGCACGGTACCTATTTACCAGGCAGGCATTGAAGCCATAGCCAGACATAGCGCCATAGTCAAGATGACTGTTGATGACCTGTTCTCAGCCATTGAGAAGCATGCCCGGGATGGGGTTGACTTTATCACCGTGCACTGTGGTGTCACCCAATCAGCCGTTGACCGGCTCAAGCAACAGGGGAGGGTGGCTGATGTGGTATCCCGGGGCGGAGCCTTCCTCATCGGCTGGATGCTCCATAATGAGCAGGAAAATCCCCTTTACAAGTATTATGACCGCCTGCTGGAGATAGCCAGGCAGTTTGATGTTACCCTCAGCCTTGGTGACGGCATGCGCCCCGGTTGCCTGGCCGATGCCACCGACCGGGCTCAGGTGGAGGAACTCCTGGTTATCGGCGAACTGGTAAACCGGGCTCAGCAAGCCGGAGTCCAGGTAATGGTTGAGGGTCCAGGGCATCTGCCTTTGAATCACATTGAGGCTAATGTCCGACTGGAGAAGTCTATCTGCAAGGGAGCCCCTTTCTATGTCTTAGGTCCGCTGGTAACCGATATTGCTGCCGGCTATGACCATATCACTGGAGCTATAGGTGGGGCTATCGCTGCTGCTGCTGGCACTGATTTTCTGTGCTATGTAACGCCAGCAGAGCACCTCTCCCTGCCCGACCCTGAGGATGTAAGGCAAGGGGTTATCGCCTCACGCATTGCCGCCCATGCCGCTGATATAGTTAAAGGAGTAAAGGGAGCTCAGGAGTGGGACAGGAAGATGTCCGTGGCGAGAAAGAAGCTCGATTGGGAGGAGCAAGCCAGACTCTCCCTGGACCCGGAGCGCTCCCGCCAGGTTCATAGCAAGCATGCTTCTGCCGGCGCCGCCTGCAGTATGTGCGGGAAGTACTGTGCTATGGAATTAATGGAAAAGTTCCTGGGCACAACAGCACCAAGGTGTTAGCTATAATAGGAGGAGGAGCGAAATGACACTATTTCACCCAGTAAGAGAAGGGGAAGTGACCAAGGCTATTGTCAGTAGCTTTTTACGCCAGTTTGAGGAGTATATTAACAGCGATGTCATCATTGTTGGTGGTGGTCCCAGTGGACTGATAGCCGGGAGGGAGCTGGGTAAGGCTGGGCTTAAGGTTTTAATTATTGAGCGGAATAATTATCTGGGTGGCGGCTTCTGGATTGGTGGCTATTTCATGAATAAGGTTACCCTGAGAGCACCAGCCCAGGAGCTCCTTAATGAGCTGGGGGTGCCCTATTCCCCGGCTGGCGAAGGTCTATACGTAGCTGATGCCCCCCACGCCTGCTCCAAGCTCATTGCTGCTACCTGCGATGCCGGGGTTAAGTTCCTCAGCCTGACCATCGTCGAAGACCTGGTGGTTCGTGAAGATAACAGGGTAGTCGGGGTGGTGGTCAACTGGAGCCCTATCACCCACCTCCCCAAGGAAATTTCCGCCCTTGACCCGATACCCCTGGAAACGAAGGTGGTGATTGATGCCACCGGTCATGATGCCAGCGTAGCTAAGAAACTGGTGCAGCGGGGGGCACTCAAGATGGCTGGGGAAGGAGCATTATGGATTAATAAATCGGAGGATGCCGTGGTACAGTACACCGGCGAGGTCTACCCCGGGTTAATTGTCACTGGCATGGCAGTAGCCAGTATTTTCGGCCTCCCCCGCATGGGTCCTACCTTCGGCGGCATGTTTCTCTCCGGGAAACGAGCCGCTGAGGTTGCCATAGACATTGTGCAACGGTCAGCAGTCTCCTAATATTAGACAGGTAATCAAAAATGGGTGGTAGCTTTAATTTAGGTAAGTTATTTGGTATCCAGTTCAGGCTGCATTACACCTGGTTTATTATTTTCATATTGATAACGTGGACGTTGGCCGCCAGCTATTTCCCAGCCACATATCCAGCTTGGAGTCTAACTACCAAGATAGCTGCTGGCATCATAACCAGCCTCCTGTTCTTTGCCTCAGTGCTAGCTCATGAGCTAGTCCACAGCCTGGTAGGCAGGGTAAATGGCATCCCGGTAAAAAGCATAACCCTGTTTATCTTTGGCGGTTTGGCTCAGATGACTAAGGAAGCAACCAAAGCCAGTGCTGAGCTAAAAATGGCTGCCGCTGGACCTGCCTGTAGTCTAGCTATTGGTGGCATATTTGCCCTGCTGTGGATGCTAACCCGAGGCGTAACTGAACCTTTAGCCGGTATGGCTTTTTATCTGGCTCAGATTAATGTGATTCTAGCTGCGTTCAACCTGATTCCAGGCTTCCCTTTAGATGGTGGGCGTGTCTTCCGTTCTTTAGTATGGCGGTTTACCGGCAACTACAGGCGCTCGACACGAATCGCCACCTGGCTAGGTCAAGGGGTAGCCTACGCCTTTATTCTGAGCGGTATTTTAATCGTCTTCTTACATCCGTTTGGTTTGTCTTGGTTTGATGGTGTTTGGATTGCATTTATCGGCTGGTTCCTACAAAGCGCAGCCTCAGCTAGCTATCGTCAGGCTGAACAGCGTGAAGCCCTCCGTGGGCTGACCGCATCACAGGTAATGGCTTCCAACTTCATAATAGTCCCACCAAATATTACCGTTAACCAACTGGTTTGGGGATATGTCCTGCCCACAGGGCACCACCTTTTCATGGTAACTGATGAAGGCCGGTTTAAAGGGATTTTGACACTGCACAATATTAAGACAGTCCCTCAGTCAGACTGGGACATGACCCAGGTAGAGAAAATAATGGTCCCCGCTGACCAGCTAAAGGTGGCAAGTCCTGACCAGGATGCATTAAACGTAATGGAGCAGATGGACGAGAATGATATAAATCAGATGCCAGTAGCCAATGAAGACAGAGTTATTGGCCTGATTACCCGCGATAACTTAGTAAGGTTTCTTCGCACCCGCGCTGAACTTGGGATGTAGACCACTGAAATTCAGGAGGCAGAAATGACTGACAGTCAGAATCCAAGTCTAGGTGATGCAGCTAGTAGTTTTCTTGCCAGCCTACCAACCAAAGAAGGGGGGAAAAGCCAGCAGGCAGTATATGGATTTGTTCGCTGGTATGGCTGGGAGCGTCCGGTTGCCGAACTTACCGCCCATGAGGTGGCTAACTACGCCGAGCAGTTATCATTATCACAAGCCAACTATTTAAAGAATGTTGAGCTAATACGAGCCTTTCTGGTTTATGCCAAGAAGCAGGGGTGGAGCAAGACCAACCTGGCGGTTCACCTCAAAAGCAAGAGGGCAAAAACCAGATTACCCTCTCCAGCAAGGCGAGAGCTGCTACCAGCAACCTCTCTAACTAAGCAAGGGTATGCTGAGCTGGAAGCTGAGCTCGCTGAGCTTAAGAGCCGGCGGCCTCAGGCTATCGATGAGATGCGCAGGGCGGCGGCAGACAAGGACTTCAGCGAGAATGCCCCTCTGGACGCAGCCAAGGAGGAACGGGGGCACCTGGAGGGGCGGATTAGACAGCTAGAAGAAACTCTGAAATCAGCCACTATCATTGAAGAAACACGGAAAGTAGCTCTTAAGGTAAATATCGGTGATAGTGTTGTCCTGAGCAATATAGTTTCTGGCGAGGAGCTACGCTATATCGTAGTCAGTCCCAGGGAAGTAGACCCGACCAAGGGCAAGATTTCTAGCCATTCACCCATAGGTAAAGCCATTATCGGACGAGCCCAGGGGGAAATAGTGGAGATAACAGCACCGGTGGGTAAGCTGCGCTATCAGATTAAGCAGATTAAGCGTTAGCCGACGAGGGTAAGGAGAAAGCAAAATACCCATTGAGTATGTGAAAGAAACATACCAGATGCAATTAAAGCCCCTGTTGATGAGAAGCGTCCTCTATTTTGGCGATGAAGTATTGGTCGGGGTGAGAGGATTGAAATGCATAGAAAGATTGGTGTTCTGACCGGAGGTGGAGACTGTCCAGGACTCAACGCTGCAATCAGAGCAGTTACAAAATCAGCCACCCAAAGGGGGTATGAGGTACTAGGAATTCGTAATGGCTGGAAAGGACTTTTAGATAACGAGACAGTAGTATTAGATAGAGTCAATACTTCGGGAATAATTGACAGGGGTGGAACAATCCTAGGCACATCCAGGGTCAGCCCACTCCGAATTGAAAACGGACCGCGGCAAGTCTTTGACGCACTTGAAAGATTTGGCTTAGAAGCATTGGTGGTTTTAGGGGGAGAAGGTACTCTAAGCGTAACTAGCAAACTTTTCAGAATGGGGCTTCCTGTGGTAGGAATACCTAAAACCATCGACAATGACGTGATGGGAACCAACTTCACCATCGGATTTCAGACTGCTGTCCAGATTGCTACCGACGCTCTGGATAGACTTCGCTCGACCGCTGAAAGCCAGCATCGGGTAATGCTTCTCGAAGTAATGGGGCGCCATACGGGCTGGATTGCCACTTATGCTGGTATGGCCAATGGAGCGGACGCAATTCTGATTCCTGAAATCCCTGTGGATAGAGCAAAGTTAGAAGAACTCTGCTCTATGCTCGTGGCAAGAAATCAAAGGGGTGCCAATTTCAGTATTGTTGTCGTAGCCGAAGGCACGGTGTTGGAAGGCAAGACTGTGGCAGTACCTGGCCCGGATATGTCAACTAGTACGGAGCCAGCCAGATTGGGGGGAATAGCCAACGTTTTAGGCGGTCTTATCCAGAGTAAGACAGGCCTTGAGACTAGGGTTTCCTCCTTGGGTTACATCCAGCGTGGCGGAACCCCAGTAGCCTATGATCGAAGCCTGGCTACAGCTTTTGGAGTGAAAGCGACTGAGGTCATTGAGAACAAGATGTATGGTGTAATGACTGCTCTCAAAGGTAACCGAATTACTACTGTTCAATTAGAAGAGGTGGAAGACAGAGTAAAAACAGTGAATCTGAACATCTACAGAGTGGCGGCGGTGTTCTTTGGTTAACGGCTGGACTGACAA
>CAZYZL010000030.1:6991-10425 GCA_964652005.1 uncultured Dehalococcoidales bacterium
CTTGGCTCATGGCACCCTTGAAGAGCACAGCCAACGCATTTCTCAAGTTCGCTCTCTCCCACAATGCCGACTTCACTGCCCTTTCCTTCACTGCCGGACTTCCTCTAGCTGTTCCAGGAAGCACCAACCTTGTTAAGGTGCACAACGCCTGAGCTAGGGTGGTCTTGCTTTCAACCTTTGGCAAAAGCCACCTGCCCATTCGTGTTCTCATGATGACACTATTTTGCCAACAAACTGTTTGGCATCTAATAGCGCAAGACATGATGCCCAGATAGGAAATGCCCACCGATGTTAGAGCAGCCGACACGAAATGCTATTTGGAAGGATAGCGAGATATCCAAGGTACAGCGGCGGTTCCCATAGTTTCAAAAGTCATAGACTCTTTGATATCCTGGAGCAAGAAATAGGATTGATTTATTCCCAGCCTACATGCTAATATTGCTTTAATATAGACCAACAGGGTAAAGGAAAAAAATGGAGCAACTACGTATTCCGGGACCTACCCCCTGTCCCAATGAAGTCCTGAAGACAATGAGCCGGCAGATGATAAATCACCGTGGCCCCCAGTTCGGACAAATACTCAATGATGTCACTACCAAGCTGAAGCAATTGTTCCAGACCAAGGGGGACGTTTTTCTGCTTACTGGTTCGGGCACCGGTGGTTTAGAGGCGATAATCGTTAATACCCTATCCCCGGGTGATAAGGTACTCTCGGTATCCATCGGTGTCTTTGGCGAACGTTTTGGCGCTATTGCCGAGAAATTCGGCGCTGAGATAGTGCCCCTCCGTTTTGAATGGGGCAAGGCGGCTGATGCCGATGCCGTTCGCCGTGCTCTTGAGGCTGACCCCAAAATAAAGGCGGTGCTGGTCACCCACAATGAAACCTCTACCGGCGTTACCAACGACCTGGCGGCGATTAGCTCAGTGGTCAAGGAATTTGATAAATTGCTGCTGGTTGACGCCATCAGTAGCCTGGGGTCAATCAACCTGCCGGTAGATGACTGGCACTGCGATGTGGTGGTTACCGGCTCCCAGAAGGGATGGATGGCTCCTCCCGGTCTGGCTATGGTCAGCGTAAACCAGGAGGGATGGCAGGCGCATGCCAAAGCCAGGATGCCCCGCTTTTACTGGGATTTTACTCAAGCCAAGAACTATCTGGAAAGGGGACAAACGCCGTGGACGCCGGCTATCTCTACCGTATTTGCCCTATCGGTGTCACTGCAAATGATGCTGGATGAAGGACTACCCAATATTATTGCCCGCCATGTTCGGGTGGGTAAAGCCGCCCGAGCCGGAATAAAATCACTGGGGCTGTCCCTCTTCGCTGAAGAGAGCCATGTCTCCAACACCGTTACTGCTGTCGCTGCTTCCAATGGACTGGATACCAAGAAGATGCTCAAGATTCTGAGGGAGGAACACCAGATTATACTCTCTGGCGGACAGCAAAAACTGGATGGCAAGATATTCCGCATCGGTCACCTGGGCTGGGTAACCGAAGACGACATTAAAGTAGTAATATCAGCACTGAGGTTAGTCCTGCCACAAGCCGGATTTAGGAGTTCCAGCTAACAATGAAGGTGTTAATCGCCGAGCCGGTTTCAGAAGAAGGGATAGACATTCTACGTCGCCATGCCGAGGTAAATATCAAGACCAGGCTAAAGGCTGAGGAAATTATATCCATCATCGGCGATTATGAAGCCCTGGTAGTACGCAGTCAAACTAAGGTCACCGCTGAGGTGATAAGAGCCGGCAAGAAGCTCCAGGTCATCGGTCGGGCTGGCGTTGGCGTGGACAATATTGATGTTGATGAGGCAACCCAGCGAGGCATAGTGGTGGTCAATGCCCCCACCGGCAACACCATCTCTGCCGCCGAGCACACCATTGGCCTTATGCTTGCCCTAGCTCGCCACATCCCCCAGGCTAATGCTGTACTCAAATCCGGGGTATGGCGGCGAACCGACTTTATGGGCACGGAGGTAAGGAACAAGACATTAGGTATTCTCGGTCTGGGCAATGTAGGCTCAGAGGTAGCCAAACGCGCCCGGGGTCTGGAAATGAAGGTAATTGCTTATGACCCCTTTATCTCTGACGACCGTGCCCGTAACCTTCAGGTAGAGCTTGTTCCGCTAAAACAGCTACTCAAAGAAGCTGACTTTATCACCTTGCACACGCCACTAACCCCTCAAACCAAGGGAATGATTGGAGCTAAAGAGCTGGCTCTAGTCAAACCAACGGTTAGAATCATTAACTGTGCTCGCGGTGGACTCATTGAGGAAAAGGCGCTGGCTAAAGCAGTAAAAGAGGGGCGAGTGGCTGGTGCTGCCATAGACGTCTTTCCCACCGAACCAGCTACGGAAAGCGTCCTCTTTGATAGTGACAATATCATTGTTACCCCGCATCTGGGTGCTTCTACCACCGAGGCTCAAGTCATGGCGGCTAAGGATGTAGCCGAGCAGATTATTGACGTGTTTGATGGGCGCCCAGCCAAATATTCAGTCAATGCCCCCTTTATCTCGGTGGAGATGCTTTCAGTGCTGGCACCTTTCATCCGGGTAGCCTCCACGGTGGGCAAGCTGGTAAGCCAACTGGTTGAGGGACAAGTGAGCGCTATCCAGATTAAATATAACGGTGAGATTTCCAACTATGATACCAAGGTTCTCACTGCCGCCGCCCTAGGAGGACTGCTGGAGCAGGTAAGTGAGGAGCGAATCAACCTGGTTAATGCCAATATAGTGGCAGCACGGCGTGGTCTGGCGGTGGTGGAGCAGAAAGAGGCTGTCTGCGAGAACTATGCCAGCCTTATTACGGTAGAAGCTACCACCAGTGCCGGCTCTACCACTGTCGCCGGGACAGTAATGCGCGGGGAAGTCCACATTGTCCGGGTTAATAATTACTGGATTGATATTGTGCCCACCGGTGGCTACTTCCTGTTCAGTGACCATCTTGACCGTCCCGGGTTGATTGGAGCCGTAGGCAAGATAACTGGTGATGCTGATATAAATATCAGTTTCATGCACCTCAGCCGCCTCAAACCGAGGGGGCAAGCCCTAATGATACTAGCTCTGGACGAACCCCTACCCGAGGGGCAACGCCAGCAGATACTATCTATCCCTGATGTCTATACCGTCAAAGTGGTAAAGCTATAATCAGCCGCCCACAACAGCTATAGAAAATCAGCCCAGCAATTCCTCCATAGCTCCGAGCGAAAGTAGTTGACACTCCTAGTAAAGGGGGGCTACAGAATTCGGCTTTTACCTCGAGCAACGGCATACAAGTTGATAACCCTAAAGGAAACACCCTATCACGGTGCAAAATTCTCACCAAGCAAGAGGTCTATGTTTACAAAGCTGATTTTTGGGGGTAAAATAGATATGATTTTGGGCGGTTAGCTCAGCGGTTAGAGCGCTTGCTTCACACGCAAGAGGTCACTGGTT
>CAZYZL010000031.1:0-9951 GCA_964652005.1 uncultured Dehalococcoidales bacterium
AGCCGGTGCACAGAGCTTCATCAACATACTTCGCCTTCTTCCTGATTTTAACCTTGAAATTGCCGATATAGCCCGAGATCTCCTCCACCTGGCTATAGGTCAGCAGCTCAATGTAGGGATGAGAGCCTACCTGGGTCATCTTGGGGGTAAGAATGCACGCCGAGCAATCTAAGGTGGGGAAGGTCTTGTCCAGCTGCGCCATATGTCCGCCGATGCTGGGCTGTCTCTCCACCAGATAGACCTTGTGCTCAGAGTCGGCAATCTTAAGCGCCGCCTGAATGCCAGCAATGCCCCCACCCACCACCAGAGTATTAGGATTAATTGAAACCTCCCTGGTCTCCAGTGGCTGGTGATAGTAAACCCGCCTCACTGCGGCGCTGACCAGTGCCTTAGCTTTTTCAGTAGCTTCCTTCCTATCCTCAGTCACCCAGGAGCAGTGCTCACGGATATTCGCCATCTCAAATAGATAGGGATTTAGTCCTGCCTCCTGACAGGCACGGCGGAAGGTAGGCTCATGCATCGTCGGGGAACAGGAGGCAACTACCACACGATTGAGCCCTAATTCCTTAATGTCCTTTTTAATAAGCTCCTGACCGGGGTCAGAGCACATAAACTTATAGTCGCGGGCGACTACCACCCCTTCCAGACCCTGGGCAAAGCGGACAACCTCCTCAGTATCAACCGTGCCAGCGATATTACTGCCGCAATGACAGATATATACCCCAATCCTGGGTTCCACTGTTAACCTCCGGCTTTACCTTCCAGATACTACCATAAACCCGATTGCCCCAACAAGGTTAAGCTACAGAGATTGTTTATTAACCTCACCCCAATTCCCCTTTAGTAAAGCTAAAGCGGGTTCCCTGAAAAATCATAGATTTTTCAGGGTGCTGAGGGAGATAGGTTGCTAGACAATCTCAACTACAAGCATTTGTCGTTACTACCCCTATCGTGATAAACTGCAGGGTTAGGAAAGGGAGCTAGGCATGAGAATACTGGTAACCAATGATGACGGAATCTTTGCTGATGGGCTAATAGCGCTGGTCGGGGAGCTAAGGAGCATCGCTCAGGTGGTGGTGGTAGCCCCGGATAGAGAGTTGAGCGCCATGGGTGCCGCAGTTAGCCTGCACCAGCCAGTAAGGGCAAGAAAGGTGACACCTGTAGTAGCTGGGGTAGAAAGCTACGCAGTAGAGGGCACCCCGGCTGATTGTGTTATTCTGGCTTTAGACAAACTGGTTAAAGATAGGATAGACTTGGTCATTTCAGGCATAAACCGGGGGGCAAACCTGGGCGACGATGTGCTAATCTCGGGGACGGTGGGGGCTGCCGTGACCGGCTGGCTGCATGATCTCCCTGCCTTTGCCATCTCAACGGCTCTGGGGGATAACCTCCACTTCGGTGATGCGGCTAAATTTGCTGCCTTACTAGCTAAAAAGATTGGCTCCAATGCCTTGCCCGCCAACATCTGCCTCAATGTAAACCTGCCTAACCTGCCCCGGGAAAAAATCAAGGGGGTAACGATTACCTATCCAGCAAGCAGAAGCCATACCGATACCGTTGAGGAAAGGTATGATGGCAAACGCCAGTATTACTGGCTTGTTCGCCAGAGGATGAATAAGCCGGTAGATGAAAAAACAGATACCTGGGCAATAGAGCAAGACAATATCTCAATCACACCACTACTCACCACCCTGGTCAATAAATCCTCACCCCTCATCCCCGATAGCCTCTGCTCCGACCTCTTCCACGAGCTTCAACAGATGGTATAAGCTCGGCTCAGGTTCTGCCAAACTCTTTTTTCAACTGCCCTGAGCTGAGGTGAATCATCGTCGGTCTGCCGTGGGGACAGGTACGGGGGGTGGCTGATTGCTCCAGTTGTCGCACCAGTTCGCGCATCTCAGTATCGGTCAATGCCTGCCCTGCCCTCACTGCGCCGTGGCAAGCAATAGACCTGGCTATACCCTCCACCCAATCACTTTTAGCTCCCTCAGCTAAAGAGTCCAGTAATTCCCGTAACATACCCACCCAATCTTTTCTATAAACTAGGGCAGGCACAGCCCGGACGAGAAAGGTTCTATCACCAAAGGGCTCAATGGAGAAACCAAATTCAGCCAGGTCATCATAATGTGACCTCAGTACTTCCCCTTGTCTGGGACTAACCTCAAGCGTCATCGGCTCAAGCAGCCCTTGAATCTCTATCTCGCGTCGCAACCTCTGATGTTCAATGTTGTCAAAAAGGACACGCTCATGGGCAGCATGCTGGTCAATAAGATATAACCCATCAGGACCCTCAGCGATGATATAGCTGTTGTCTAGCTGCCCCAATACCCGAAGCACCAGCAGAGGTGATGTTGGAACCTCAGGTGCCCACGGTGCCGGACTGGCAGGACGGACTTGAGTTGGTAGGGGGAATACCTGTCTTGATGGTGATTCATAGGCTACAGCTACCTCCTCAATTCTGGGCACTGGCATCTTCTCCACCAGAGCCTGGCGAACTGCCCGGTGAACAGTGGTGAAAACTAGATGCTCATTGCGAAATTTCACCTCGCTCTTGGTGGGGTGAATATTAACATCCACCTCCTGAGCCGGCAGCCAGATATTGATGACAGCGACAGGATGTTTTCCCGACATCAAAAGCCCGTGATAAGCCTCCTCAACTGCCCGAGCCAGCAGGCGACTGTTTACCCAGCGGCGGTTGACAAAGAAGCTGAGTTGGCCCCGCCCTGAGCGGTTTACTTTGGGTGAACCGACCATGCCGGCTACCTGGGGTGATGAAGCCTTTGCCTCGCCTCCAATTTCAATCATATATCCGGCTACTTCTGCTCCATAAACTTCTACTATACTGTCTATTAGCCGACCGCTGCCTGGTGTCCTCAGCGCCACCCTGCCGTCAATGGATAGGGAAAATTTGACCTCGGGGAAGGCAAGAGCATATTGACTTACTACATTGGCAATATGGCCGTTTTCTGTAGCCATCGACTTGAGAAACTTCAGTCTTGCCGGCACCTGGCGGAACAGATTTCGCACGGTAACTGCGGTACCTCGAGCCCGCCCTAGGCTTCCCCGACCGACAATAGTGCCACCTATTAGACTGAGGTAGGCGCCAACTTTTTCGCCTGGGGCACAGGTAATCATGTCCACTTGAGCTACTGCGGCAATGCTGGGTAGTGCCTCGCCACGAAAACCAAGGCTTAAGATAGACTCCAAATCTTCAAGGCTACTTATCTTGCTGGTAGCATAGCGGTCAAAGGCAAGTCCCACCTCCCCTGGGGGAATCCCAGCCCCGTTATCGGTCACCCTGATTAAGCTTATCCCACCACCCCTGACCTCAATAGAAATCTGGCTGGCACCAGCGTCCAAGGAATTTTCCACCAGTTCCTTCACCACCGAGGCTGGTCTCTCCACCACCTCCCCAGCGGCAATCCGTGATACTACTTTTGGGTCTAAGACTTTTATTGGCATTTTAGTTAATTATACACGTTTCCGTGTAGTATGTCAAGTGCTACTCTATCTTCTCTAGCCTGGCGAAGCTCAGTAGCAACTTCTTCACCCCCACCCCACTGGTGAAAGCCACCACCACCTCTCTATCGTCCTTTACCGGCTGGCAGCTTACCACCACCCCATCGCCAAACTGGGCATGGTGGACATGGTCGCCAGCCTTGAATTGCGGAGCATCCAAGCTGGGGACTGGAGCCTTCCCCCACGAATATACCGATGGTATTACTTGGCTCTCCTCCCCCGGCCACAAGCCGCTACTGGCTATCAGGTGCTGTGGTATATCTTGCAGAAAACGCGATGGTCGGTTTGCCGTGCTTGAGCCCATAAGGCTGCGGCGGAAGGCACAGACCAGGTATACCCTCTGCTTGGCTCTGGTTATGCCCACATAGCACAGCCGCCTCTCCTCCTCCATCTGCTCCGGGTCGGCAAAGGACTTGAAGTGGGGTAGGATGCCATCCTCCACGCCGACAATAAACACTACGGAAAACTCCAGACCCTTGGCCTGGTGTAGAGTGACCAGGGTTACTGCATCCACCGTCTCGTCCAGCCCATCCACGTCAGATACCAGGGTTACCCCCTCAAGAAAGGTAGTCAACCCCTCCCCAGCTTTCAAATCACGATACTCCCGGGCTACAGTGCGAAGCTCAAGGATATTTTCCCAGCGCTCCTCACCACCCGTTGTGCCCAGTGTATATTCCTCATAGCCAGTCTGTTTTACCACCAAGTCGAATAGCTCAACCAGGTTCAATTCCCGGCTGCGGGCGATGAATTCTTCCATCAGGTTGATGAAACTGGTCAATACCTTAACGGTGCGAGGGTTAAACGGATGTTGTCCTTCACCTACTGGCTTGGTTATCAACCTCAATGCCTCATATTGAGAGACGCCCAGCGACTTTGCCCAGCTAGAAAGCTCACTCAGGGTACGCTGGCCGATGCCCCGCCCCGGGACATTGATGATTCTCAGCAGGCTAACGCTATCATGAGGGTTCTGGATAACCCTCAAATAGGCAATAATATCCTTTATCTCCCGCCGTTGATAAAAGCGGGTACCAGCTACCAGCTTATAGGGCGTCCCGTAGCGAATAAACGCTTCCTCAAGGGCTCTTGACTGAGCATTGGTCCGATACATCACGGCACAGTCGCCCAGCCTGGCCTTCCCCTGCCCCACCAGACGCTCGACCTCACTGACCACAAACTGGGCTTCTTCCTGCTCGGTGTAGGTCTCAACCACATTAATTAGCTCACCTAGCTCATTGTTCGTCCACAGCTCCTTGGGCTTACGTTGCTGATTGACTGAGATTACGTGAGACGCCGTCTCCAGAATCATCTTGGTCGAGCGATAGTTCTGCTCCAGCAGCACCAGTTTAGCCTCGGGATAATCCTTCTCAAAGCTGAGGATATTGCGCAAATCGGCAAACCTCCATGAGTAAATCGATTGGTCAGGGTCGCCAACCACACATACGTTGTGCCTTTCCCCGCCCAGTTGTTTTATCAGCTCATACTGAACCAGGTTGGTGTCCTGAAACTCATCTACCAGGATATGCAGGTACCTGGACTGATACTTAGACAAAGTCTCAGGACTGTTCCTGAATAGCTGCACCGTTTTCATCAGCAAGTCATCAAAGTCAAGGGCGTTACTCTCTGCCAGCAGCCCTTGGTAGCGCTCATAGACCCGCCCTGCCACCTCGTCAAAGTAGCTACGGGTACGCTGAATATATTCCTGTGGAGTTAACATGCGGCTCTTGGCAGCAGTAATGGCTGAAGCTATAGCCCGGGGGACATATTGCTTGGGGTCAAGACCTATCTCCTGGATACCCCTCTTGAGCAGGCTGAGCTGGTCGTCTTCATCATAGATTACAAACCTGGGGTCAATGCCTATCGCCCTGCCATCCCGACGTAGCATTCGGGCACAGATGGCATGAAAGGTGCCGATGGTCAAATCACCCACCGAACTGCCGATAAGCCGGTAAAGCCTTTCCTCCATCTCCCTGGCAGCTTTATTGGTGAAGGTAACCGCCATAATGCGGTGGGGGCTAATCCCGCAGACTTTAATAAGGTAAGCCACCCGATGGGCGATGACCCTGGTCTTGCCACTGCCCGGACCGGCCAAAATCAGCACCGGTCCGTTAATTGCCTCAACCGCTTCCTTCTGCGCCGGGTTAAGCTCAGACAGAATATCCATTTAGCTCATTATAGCATTGGCAGCCGACGAGTTGAAAGGCAGAAATGTTGTTGACAGGTAATAATTAAAGTTGTAAAATATATGCGGATATTCGCATATTCGCTCATATTGTAAGGGGAAGCTATGCAAGACCTAATTAAGGCAATGAAGGCTCTCTCCGATGAGACCAGGCTCAGAATTCTGAAAGTTCTCCTGGAAAGGGAATGCTGTGTCTGCGAGGTGATGCAAGCCCTGGATATATCTCAGTCGCGGGCGTCGCGCAACCTTGGCATTCTTCAGGACGCCGGTTTCTTACAGGCAAGGAGGGACGGAACGTGGATAGTTTATTCCGTGGACTGGCAGACAGGAAATCGCTACGCTGTCCTCCTCGCCAAGTTGCTAGCCGACTCCCCTATCAGCAATAAGGTATTAGCCCAGGATAAGGAAAGGCTAAAGCACACTAAACGGATAGGTCCGACAGTAGCCAGCGCAAGACGAAGAAGAGTATATGAGTAACCCAGCACCAAAAGGCATAGTTGGCAGGCTTTCAATACTGGACCGTTTCCTGACACTCTGGATATTTCTGGCTATGGGACTAGGGGTAGGGCTGGGGTACTTTGTCCCCCGGGTGGCTGACTTTATTACCTTTTTCCAGGTGGATACTACTTCTATCCCCATAGCTATAGGGCTCATCCTCATGATGTACCCCCCTCTGGCTAAGGTAAGATACGAGGAGCTAGGTCGGGTATTTCGCAACTGGCGGGTTCTAGGACTGTCACTAATACAAAACTGGCTTATTGGACCGGTGCTCATGTTCTCCCTTGCCATCCTCTTTCTGCAAGCCTACCCCGACTACATGGTAGGACTTATCCTGATAGGTCTGGCTCGCTGCATCGCCATGGTCATCGTGTGGAATGAATTGGCCAGAGGGGACACCGAGTACGCCGCCGGTCTGGTGGCACTTAACTCCATCTTCCAGATAGTCTTCTACTCGGTTTACGCCTACATCTTCATAACGGTGCTACCGGTATGGTTCGGACTGGAGGGGTCTGTAGTGCAAGTCACTATTGGACAGATAGCCGAGAGCGTATTTATTTACCTTGGTATCCCCTTTTTCGGGGGCATGCTCACACGCTTTACGCTTATCAAGACAAGAGGACGTGAGTGGTATGAAAGCAAATTCATCCCTAAGATAAGTCCCATCACCCTGGCCGCCCTATTGTTTACTATCGTGGTAATGTTCTCCCTTAAGGGCGAGATAATTGTGCAGTTGCCGCTTGACGTGGTTCGTATCGCCATTCCGCTCCTAATCTACTTCGTCCTCATGTTCTTGGTTTCGTTCTACATGGGCAAAAAAATAGGAGCTGACTACCCCAAGACAACAAGCATTGCTTTCACTGCTGCCAGCAACAACTTTGAGCTAGCCATTGCAGTAGCCGTGGCAGTGTTTGGTATTGGCTCAGGGCAAGCCTTCGCCGCCGTTATTGGGCCGCTGATTGAGGTGCCGGTGCTCATCAGCCTGGTAAATGTAGCTCTCTACTTCCAGCGAAGGTACTTTCGGCAGGAATTGCCGCCAGCGGTGATGCTAGAGCCGAAGGGAAAAAGCTAACCCTAGCCCTGATAAATATACAGGGGCTGGTTATCACTGATGAGCCTTCCCGGCTTAGATAGCTCTTCTCTTAGGTATTTAGGTAGGGAGAAAATGCCCTGATGTGTCAGCCCGTCATAGAATTTGAGACGGGTCAGCGACCGGGCGGAAATCCTGCTGTCCACCTCAGCGGGTGAAAGTAGAACCGGGTTGACATTGAGCGACGCCAGGCAGAACCCCCAGGGACCACCAAAGCAAGGCACATCTACCTGGTAAGGACAAACTATAGGAAAAACGCTTTTCAGCGTGTGATTGACTGCGGTGAAGTTTAGTAGCTCGGTCAAGGCTGCCGACCCGGCTTGAACACTTATAACCCCGTTAGCCGTAAGCCTATCCCGGACTAGCTGATAAAATTCCTGAGTATAGAGTAAATAAGCCGGACCCTCCTCTATAGGGTCAGGCAGGTCAATAATGATTATGTCAAATAATTCCCTGCTTTTGGCCAGATAGTCTCTGGCATCAACGTGGAGCAGTTCGGTTCGCTTGTCTTCAAAGGAGCCTTGGTTGTAATTGGGAAGAAATTTTCGGCATAGAGCCACAACCTCCTCATCAATATCAACCATCACCGCCCTTTTTACCGTTTTATGAGACAATACCTCCCTTAAGGTGGCTCCCTCCCCACCCCCAGCGATAAACACTGTCTCAGGGCAGGGATGGGTTATCATTGCTGGCTGAACCAAAGCCTCGTGATAGACAAACTCATCCGCCTCACTGGATTGGATCTTGCCATCCAGCACCAAACACTTACCGAAACTACCACTACGGATAATTTCGGCAGATTGGAACTTAGTCTGCCCCGTATACAGCACCTCTTCAATGCTGTGGAGCTGGATTAAATTTCGGCTTATTCTATCGCAAAACCATTTATCAGGGTCGGTATCCATAGCTCTCTCTCAGGACCACTCTAGGTGTCCAAAATACCTCTCCGCAGTTCTATTATAGAGTGGCTTTTACTGCCAAGCTTTCCCACTAGTACCTCCGCCGCCTTCTCCGGTCGGACGGAGTTACCACAAGTGAAAATATCAGCGGCAGCATAGCCATATTCCGGCCAGGTATGAATACATAGGTGTGATTCAGCAATAATTACCACCCCACTCACCCCATGGGGATTAAAGTGATGGAAGGATTCCCCTAATACTGTAGCCCCAGCCTCATCGGCTGCCGCCAGCAAAACCTCTCTGAGAAAGCCTGTGTCGTTTAATACCTCCTTATCGCAGCCCTTCAACTCCAAGAGTAAATGCCTTCCTAGTGCATCCAATCACCTGCCCTCCTTAGAAGATTTACGTGCCTGATCTCTAAGCCGATTCGGGCACAGGCTAGATTGTATAACAATGTGCCCACTTTTATCAATACCCTAATAAGAGGTTGATAAAGATTCTCAAATACAGCCAAACTACCTTGTTTAGCTGGCTAAACCTAGCCCCCTATATATGGCTTGAAAATTGAACTGCTGCATAATTTCAGCCAGTCTGGGTAGCTTCTTTTCCTGGTTAAATCTGCTCTTGCCCAGAGCCAGTTCAATACTGTTCACCACAGAGTTAGCATCGCCCTTGGTTAAAATAATTGGAATCCCCTTATCCTCCGCCCTGCGGAGCACACTATGGATTGGTGATACACCACCACTAAGAACAAGGCATCTGGTTGAGGTCTCCAGGGCTGCCAGCTGCATATCCGGGCGCTCGCCCCTGACCACCACTGCCTTATTGGCTTTGCGACCAAAATATTCTGGACCCGGGTCGACAGTCATTGCCCCGAGCATAAGGTTTTCCACCAGCTCCGCCGATTTGTCAGCGTGGTTTAGTATTTCCCCCTGAATATGCTCAGCCAGCTCCCCTATAGTTAGACTAAATAGAACTCTATCCTCGGGAAGCACCCCCAAAATATCTATCCCCACCTTACCGAACTGAGCTGATAGCTGATTATATACCTGCTCCACCCGACTTCTTGGCACTTTGTTTACTACTACACCCAGTAAGTACTTTCCGAAATCCTTGCCCATATCAATAAACTTTGCCCCGGGTAGCTCTTCGGAATAAGGCTCAACAATAATCACCGTGGCGTCCAGGGCTTGTACTATTTCGTAGGAAGTTTCAACCGGCTTGCCGGCTGGCCGCTGCCTCCATATACCCTCGACGATAACCACGTCTTTGCCAGCAGAAACCTTGGCGCAGGCTTTCTTAATACTATTGGTCAGCTCCTGCCTGCCGCTCACCGGGCAGAGGCTGCCTACAGGCTCCTCTAAAGCCAGAATATGCTTCATAAATTCGGCATCACTGTCGGTAGCTTCAATTGCGGGGCTTTTAATATCAGCAACGATAGGCTTGAAAAAGCCAACTTTTTTACCATCAGCCAGCAGATGTCTGCCCAGACCAGCACAGACCGCAGTTTTACCTGCACCGGCGGGTAAAGAGGTTACATATAAAGCAGCCAAGTTACACCTCCGCTAAGCCTTATAGAATCCGAGCCTTAGCTATTATAACTGCTTGCACTTCATTGGTAAAGAAGAGGTTTTTATTAACCCCATCCCCCTCAGCGCCCTAAAAAATCTCTGATTTTTCAGGGAACCCACTTTATCTTTATGCGGTAACCCCATCCCCCTTTATCCCCCTTCCCCTGTAGGTGAAGGGGGAATTAGTTTTAAGAG
>CAZYZL010000032.1:0-9839 GCA_964652005.1 uncultured Dehalococcoidales bacterium
GTATCTTTAACCCTACCTACTATTTTACCACTTTCCACTTTATAACCTAAAAGGACATTGCCGCTGAAGTCGCCGCCCAAAATATTGCCCTGCTCTGCTCCCATAAGCTGCTCAATAACCAGCCCCTCTTTTATATCGCTTACCATCTCATCAAAGGTAGTCTCGCCTGGGGCGATTGTCAGGGCGGTGGGTGAAGGGGCAGGCAAGCCACCGTTTCTACTGCCGTTGCCGGTACTTCTGGTATGGGCTAAGGCAGCGGTCTGTAAGTCATAAAGAAAATTAGCTACCGTCCCTCCCTCAATAAGGGGGGTGCGCTGGCTGGGGACACCCTCATCATCGCAGGGGCGGCTGTTTGGGCAGTAGGCTATAGTTGGGTCATCCCACAGCCATAGCTTTTGGTTAAACACCGGCTGCCCCAGTTTGTTGCCAATGGGTGAAGCTCCCTCCAGCACTATCTTACCATTAAACGCCATCATCAGGGATGGGATGAGGGCGCTGGCCACTCCTCGGGGGGTGAAGATTACCGGCAGTTGCTTGGTTGGTGCCGAGGCTTGGTTTTTGGCTAGCTCAAGCTGCTGAATTACAACATCAGCTACCTCCTTGGGCTCGGTTATGGGGTGGCAGGAGCTTTGGCTTTCACCGACAAAAAGCATATCGGTGCCGCGAATCAGACTACCCCACATGCTTAGGCTGAAAACGCTTTTCCTGTAATTTGCTTGCCCACCGCGGGAATTCATAATTCGGAGTGAAATTATGCCCTTGGTCACTATCGCCTCACACACAATATCCGGGGTATGCTCGGTAATCAGGGTGATGAGTTTTTCGCCAAGCTCAACCATTTTTTCTATCGAGGTCGACTCAACATTGGGGTCGAAGACGTTAATCTGGGGGTATGTAGCTGGCGAGGGGAGTTCAAAGCTGGCTGGCATGCCGAACTGGGCAGTTTCCACAGCATTATCCACCAGGCTCTGGCTGTCATCCAACTCGGTAGTAGCTGCATAGCCAATCCTGCCCTGCCTGATGATGCGTAGCGCCAGGCTTGTGCTCTGCTTACTTTGAATGTGCTTCAGGCGGTTGGCTTCAAAGTGGACCGGAGTTTCCCATGAGGAGACCATGAACACCTCGGCTTCCTCAGCTACCCTTTTGGCTTGAGCCAGGATATTTTCCATTCTACCTGCCTCCAACCAGGCACTTGCTGATTCTGATATGCGGGCTACCATTAGACACCGGCAACGGCATCTGCATCCCCTTGCCACAGCCACCACCCTGGTTCATCTCCAGGTCATTACCGATGGCATCTATATGGTTAAGGGTGGTGAAGACATTGCCGGTGAGCACCACCGGCCGCAGTGCTTCAGCCAGCTTGCCATGACGAATCATATAGGCTTCACCGGCGGAGAAGGTGAACATCTCCATACTGGTAGTGCCACCAATCCAGTTCTTGGCGTAGACCCCTTCCTTGATATCACCTATTATCTCATCAAAGGAGGCTGAGGCAGGCTCAATATAGGTATTGGTCATGCGGACGATAGGTGGGTAGTGATAGTTAATGGCTCTGGCATTGCCGGTAGGCTTTTCCCCCATCTTGGCAGCAGTTTCCCTGGAGTGGAGTCTGCCCACCAGTTTACCTTCCCGGATAAGGTAAGTCTTAGTTGCCGGCACCCCTTCATCGTCATACTTATAGCTACCTCTAAGTCCGGGCACAGTGGCACTGTCAACAATATTAAGCTCGGGGCTGCCAAATTTCCTGCCCAGAACCATAATCTGGCGCAGACGTTCATTTTCGTAGACATAGTCCGACTCTGACAGGTGGCCAAAGGCTTCATGGGCAAAGACGCCAGCCAGAACCGGGTCTAGCACCACGGTATATTCTCCCCCTTTTACCTGCGGGGCGGATAATAACTCCACAGCGTGCTTTGCCACCTCCTCTACCTGCTGGTGGAGACTACTTATCTGGCTGAAATCACCCCGGCTGCCCATGCTCAATCCAACCTGCTGTACCTCGCCATCTTCTGCGGCGACAGCGCTCAGGCGCAGGGTGATATCTGACCTCTCCTGCTGGATATAGCTACCCAGTGAACTTAAGAAGATGACCTTTTTATGGCTATCACTATAGGCAATTATTGAAGTCTGGAGCTTTGGGGTGCGCCAGATAAGAGCATTATACTCATCCAGCAGTTGCTTCTTTTCAGCCAGGGGGATAGTCAGCGGATTGTTCTCCTCAGGTAAGCCAATATCAACTATCGGCTCTACCGGGGCTAATTTGCTTTCTTCCTTACCGACCAGTCTTGCCTGTTTTACTGCCAGCTCTATTCTGCCGGGGAGGTCACTGAGGTTATTAAAGCTAACGAAGCCCCAGCCACCCCTTACCAGGGCACGCACATTCCCCCCGATGGCGGTTGCCTGGCCAATGGATTCTAGTTCCCTCCCCCGGTAGGTGATGTGGCTCCTCTGGTTCTGTTCGAGGCGAGCCTCTATGTAGTCGGTGCTGTACCCTTTAATCGCCTCAGCTAGCTGGCGGGCAATGGCTTCAATATTGGTCATGGTAGGACTAGTTTACCCAGTCGCCAGTTGGGCTGTCAATTTATGGGGGCAATAGAGAGGTTGTTTAGAAACCTATCCCCCTGCCCCCTTCCCTTACTAAGGGAAGGGGGAGTGTAAGTAAGAGAGGGGCTTCGCCCCTCTCTAAATCTCTTCCCCCTCATGCTAAGAATACATCTCCCCTAATCATAGATTCCACTCAGGTACCAGCCGCCTGTTGACATATCCCGATAGATATCACAAACCAGACCTCGGTTGGTCTTAACCCGGAAGTAATTTCTTGAAATCTCCTTTCCCCACCACTCCTCGACGACACGCCAGTGTTGATATACCTTTGTTATTCGCTGTGACTCTCCGTTTCTGACCAGGGTTAACGGCACACCCTGAACATTGGCACTTACCTTCACCTCTTCCGGTTTTTCCAACAGCTTAGCCAATTCTTTAACCTCCGTTGATTTACAGCTTCCGCAAGACTCCAACTACCTTACCTTGAATCTCCACATCCTCCGGTTGGTAGTGCATTGGCTCCATCTCTTTGTTGGCTGGCTGCAGGCGTATCCGACCGGTTTCATGATAGACCTTCTTTAGGGTTACCTCCTGCTCTATCTTGAGCCAAACTGCAGCCACCTCGCCATCCTCTACTGTGCTTGTCTGCTGAATTAGGACGATGTCTCCATCATCAACTAGGGCATCAATCATGGACATCCCCTTTACCTTTAGGGCGTAGACCCCCTTCTTACCTTGGGTTATCTCCTCGGTTAACTGGAGTGTCTCCTCAGGGATGATAGTCCAGGTATCGGGGGTGGGCACTGGTATCGGTTCGCCAGCGGCAATGGTTCCCAATAAGGGCACTCGGGAAACGGCCTCTCGCTTTTTCTCAACAAGCTGGATGCTCCTGAATACTTCGGGGTCGCGGTGGATGTATCCCTGCCTTTCCAGCGTGTTCAGATGATGCTGGACTACAGATGGTGTGCTGATGTTGCACCCCCGGGCAATGTCCCTGACTGTAGGGGCGTAGCCCCTTTCATCAAAGAACTTGCGGATAAAGTTCAGGATGCGCAACCGCGTATTGGAAACACGAGCCATTGTTATCCTTAATACATTTGTTCTTAAAACAAGTGTATTATAAAAATTGCCTGCTTGTCAATAGGGCGGTCATTTTATTCTCTAGCCCTCCAGCGAGGTTAATAAACAATCTCCTACAGCCATAATTGACAGCCTCAAGCTACAGTGCTAAAATCCTTTGGAATTAGCGAAATTCAGCAAGTAATAGAAGCCTCCGTGGCAAAAAAATTCTGTACAGGGTATTACTTTGTTAGCCCGGAGGCGGAAAGTTTGTAGGCGCGAGAGCTAACACCAAGTGGATATCAGGTTATGCCATATAAAAAGGCAGGCTGTGGACATTTCTGACCCCAGGACCTTAGTTTTTCGCTTTCCATTAATGTGCTCTGGCATTATCTATTCTCCTATCTTGGTTAACCTACGGCAGGCAGTTATTGACTTCCCTGTGGGATGAGGAAGCTCAGTCCCGCCTTTGGAAAGGGGGCAAAGATGGCTAAACCAAAGGTCGCTTTTTATTGGTGTGCTTCATGCGGTGGCTGTGAGGAAGCAGTGGTTGACCTTAACGAGGATATACTGAAGGTAGCCAATGCTGTGGATATTGTGCTCTGGCCGGTGGCGCTGGATTTTAAGCGGAAGGACGTTGAAGCTCTGGGTGATGGTGAAATAGCGGTGAGCTTTATCAATGGTGCGGTAAGAACGGGAGAACAGGAGGAGATGGTAAAGCTGTTGAGGCAAAAGTCTGGTCTGGTGGTTGCCTTTGGTGCCTGTGCTCATCTGGGTGGGATACCGGGGCTGGGGAACTTCTGGTCCAGGGGTACCATTTTCCAGAGGGTTTATAGGGAAGTCCCAACCGTAGAAAATCCAGACGGCACCCTCCCGCAGGAGAAGACGGCTATTGATGTTGGTGAGCTTACTCTGCCAGAATTCTATGATACGGTGAAGACCTTGGCTCAAACCATTCCGGTGGATTATTACCTCCCCGGGTGTCCGCCGCCCCCCGATTTAATATTGAAGGCGGTAAATGCCATTCTCAAAGGGGAGTTGCCGGAGAAAGGGGCGGTGCTGGCTCCCAATAAAGCTCAATGTGATACCTGCCCTAGGGCGGAGACAAAGCCGGAGAAAATATCAATAAAAGAAGTAAAACGACCGTGGCAAGTTATCCTTGACCCTGAGAAATGCTTCCTTGAGCAAGGGGTAATCTGTCTCGGTCCTGCCACTCGCTCGGGATGTGGCGAAACCTGCATCAGGGCTAACCAGCCGTGCCGGGGTTGCTTTGGTCCCGTAGATGGGGTTGTGGACCAAGGAGCCAAAACCCTTTCCATGATTGCCTCTATATTGGGGCTTGAGGGTGAAGAGAGGATAACCGAGGAGGAAGTCAAAAAACTAATTGATGGGATTGCAGACCCGGCGGGGACATTCTACAGATTCAGCCTGCCTGCTTCTCTTCTTAGAAGAAGGAGGATAGAGTGAAAAAGATAACCATCGACCCGATAACCAGGCTGGAGGGGCATGGGAAGATAGAGATATTTCTCAATGATGAGGGAAATTGTGACCGGGCTTTGCTTCAGATTCCCGAGCTTAGGGGGTTTGAGAAGTTTGCTGAAGGGAGAGCGGCAGAGGAGATGCCAAGAATAACCACCATGATATGTGGGGTGTGTCCTACCGCTCACCACATGGCATCAACTAAAGCCCTGGATGACCTTTTCAAGGTTGAGCCACCCCCAGCGGCGAAGAAGATAAGAGCGCTGATGTATAATGCCTTCCAGGCAGAAGACCATATATTGCACTTCGTCTTCCTTGGCGGTCCCGACTTTGTGGTCGGTCCGCAAGCACCGGCTGGGGAGAGGAATGTTCTGGGGGTTATTGGTAAGGTAGGGCTGGAGGTGGGGGGGAAGGTAATAGAAATGAGGAAAAGGCTGAGGAACGTGCTGAGGATAATCGGGGGAAAGCCGGTCATGCCTACCTGTGGCTTGCCCGGAGGGGTATCAAAACAGATTAGCGAGGAAGAGAGGAAGACGATTATTGAGGCGGGGGAATATGCCGTTGATTTCTGTAAGTTTGCCCTCACCCTTTTTGACGATGTTGTGCTCAAGAATAAGGAATATGTTGACCTCATCACCGGTGATGTTTACTCGCATCGGACATACTATATGGGGCTGGTGGACGAAAATAACAAGGTAAACTTTTACGACGGGCAGATAAGGGTGGTTGACCCCAATGGTAAAGAGTATGTCAAGTTTAAACCTCAAGACTATCTCCAGCACATTAGGGAGCATGTTGAGCCCTGGACCTATGTCAGGTTTTCCTTCCTCAAGAATATCGGCTGGAAGGGTTTTGTTGATGGGAAGGAGAGCGGCGTTTTCCGGGTGGCGCCGCTTGCCCGGCTAAATGTCGCCGATGGCATGGCAACACCACTGGCTCAACAAGCCTATGAAAGAATGTATGAAACATTGGGCGGAAAGCCGGTTCATAGCACTTTGGCTTTCCACTGGGCTCGACTAGTTGAGGCGCTTTACGCCTCAGAAAGGGTGCTGGAGCTTTCGCATGACCCTGAGATTACCTCCGCCGACATCGTAAACTTGCCTACTGAGACGCCGAAGGAGGGAATAGGCGTAGTCGAAGCGCCAAGAGGAACCCTTATCCATCACTACCAGACCGATGACCGGGGAATTATCACCAAAGCCAATCTGATTGTGGCAACCCAGAATAATTCGGCTGCCATTAATATGTCCATTGAGAAGGCGGCTAAGTCGCTGATAAAGAAAGGGAAGGTCAGCGACGGCATTCTCAATATGATTGAGATGGCATTTAGAGCTTACGACCCTTGTCATGCCTGTGCTACCCATTCATTGCCGGGGAGAATGCCGCTTGAGGTGAATATATATGACTGTAATGGGGAACTAGTAAGAAAACTGGAAATGAAGGAATAGGGAGGGAGCTATGCGAGAGAAGGTGGAAGAAGCCTTAGCTGAAATAAGACCTGCGTTACAGGCAGATGGCGGAGATGTTGAGCTGGTGGATGTGAGCCAGGGGGTGGTTAAACTAAAGCTCAAAGGTGCCTGTGTCGGCTGTCCGGTGGCGACGATGACCTTGAAGCAGGGGATTGAGCGACTGCTCAAAAAACGGGTACCTGAGGTCAAGGAAGTAGTGGCTGTTTAATCGTAGCTGGGGGTGGGATAATGCCGATATACGAGTACTCCTGTTCCAATTGTGGACTTAAATTTGAACTGCTCAGAGCAATGAGCCAGTCAGGCGAGCGTGCCCCCTGCCCCAGTTGTGGAGGCGGGGCACAGCGAGTGCTTTCATTATTCTCTAGAAGTTCTGAAGGTTCACCGGCTTCTGGAAGTGGCAGTGCCTGCGCCAGTTGCTCAGCCACCACCTGTAGTTCTTGCCCGGTATCAGGATAAGGGGACAAAAGTCGGGAAGATGAAAACCCTTATTTTAGGGCTTGGCAATCCGATTCTAACCGATGATGCTGTTGGAATTAGAATAGCTCAAGAGCTTAAACAGGGAATCCCCAATCTAGAGGTGATTGAGGCGAGCGAAGCCGGAATGGCTCTCCTTGACCATATGATAGGCTACGATAGGCTCGTCATCATTGATTCTATAAGAACCGAAAAGGGGAAAGCGGGAGACCTCTATAAGCTTGAGCTAGAAGACTTGAAGCCAGCTGCCGCTCTCTCTTCCTCTCATGGTATTGATATTGCCACTGCGTTTAAACTCGGCAGGGAACTGGGCTACAAAATGCCCATGCATGTCGGTATCTATGCCGTAGAGATAAGGGATAATACCACCTTCGGGGAGAAGTGCACCCACGAGGTGGAGGCGAGGATACCATTCATAGTAAGGCAAATAGTAGAGGAGGAAAGGTTATGAAGGATTTTGAGCCCAAAATCGTCGTTTTTTGCTGTAACTGGTGTTCATATGCTGGGGCAGACCTTGCTGGCACCTCAAGATTAAAGATTAAGCCCAATTTCAGGGTAATTCGAACCATGTGCTCGGGAAGGCTAGAGCCTTCCTTTATTTTTTATGCCTTTACTAAGGGAGCCGATGGGGTGATGGTAGCCGGTTGTCACCCCGGGGATTGCCACTATAACAGTGGTAATTACAAGACAAGGCGAAGGGTGATGTTGCTCAAGAATATGCTCCCCCAACTGGGGATAGAACCTGAGAGATTAAAGCTGGAATGGATTTCTGCCTCTGAAGGGACAAAATTCCGCAGCGCAGTGAACGGGTTTATTGATGAAGTCACAGCGCTCGGCCCTCTGCAGTGGAATTTAAGTACTGAGACAATAGCAGAAAAGTAAGGAAGGGGGTTATATTGAGCCAGCAGGTCGCCGAGCAGAAAGCAGCAGTTAAGCTAAACGAGGAGTATTGTAGCCGTTGTTCTATCTGTCGCTCCCTTTGCCCCTTTGAGGCGATAACAAAGGATGCCGAAACCAAAAAAGTCCTTCTGGAGATAGAGAAGTGTCAGGTGTGTGGTATCTGCTATTCCGCCTGTCCGGCTAGAGCCATTGATATCATCTATTATGACTGTGGTTTTTTGATTAACTATCTGGAGAAGGAGAAGCGAAAGTATAACAGTGATACGTTGGTTATCATGTGCCGAGGAAGCGCCCCCGACTTTTCGGGGATAGAAAGGCTATTTGGAGTGTCAAAGTTTATCCCGCTATCTGTCCCCTGTGTTGGTCGCATTCCCGAGGAGTTACTTTTGCAGGCCATAGCTATGGGGATAAAGGAAATTTATATCCTTGCCTGCGATGAAGATTACTGCCGGTTTGACCGAGGAAGCCTAATCACCGGGCGCAGGGTGTTGGCGCTCAATCAGTTATTGGAGCAGTTGGGCTACGGAAAAGAAGCTATAACCCTGAAACGGCATAGTCTGAAGGTAAAACCGGATACCGACCTGTGTATAAGCTGTGGTAACTGTGCCTTCTACTGCCCTTATGATGCCGCTAAGCTGGACAGTCCGGGGGGGGCTAAATTTGACCTTGATTCCTGTCGGGGCTGTGGCTTATGTGTGGCTATGTGTCCGGCGATAGCCTTAGACTTGGAGAATTGGGAGAGAGAACGGATTTCAACCTTGCTCTCCAAGCTCTTGTCAGAAATGAAACCGCCAAAGATTTTGGTATTTCGCTGTCAATGGGCGGTTTTTCCTCCGCTGGATTGTTTGCCCTTCAGTCCCAATATCCGCACCATAGATTTACCTTGTGCCGCCAGGGTTGATACCTTTCACCTCCTGGAGGCGTTTCAAAAGGGTGTTGATGGTGTTTTGGTAGCCGCTTGCCCTGAGGATGATTGCAAGCTGGAGAAGGGGAGCTGGTGGGCAAAGCACTTGGTAGCAAAATTAAGGGAAAGCTTGAGCCAACTAGACTTTCAAGACAGGCTTCATTTCTGCACTGTGGCTGCGAGATACCCTGAGGAGTTCGATAGAGAATTACGGCAGTTTAGCCAGAGAATAGAAGCTATTGGTTCAAAGAAGGAAGGGAAATGATAGTAACAGCACAAAAGCCTTTGGATGAGATTTTAGATTCTATCTCCCCCTATAGTAATATCTTGATAGCTGGCTGTGATGGCTGCACCCAGCCGCCAAGGGGCTTAAGGGAGGCAAAGACCTTGAGCCAGCTGCTTGAGCTTGGTGGCAGGCTGAGAGATAGGAATTTCGCCTTTAAAGTAACCACGGTGGTGAAACAGTGTGATTCCTTTCTAACCGCTTCGGCGCTTAAGCCTCAGGTGGATGATGTTGACGCGGTGCTCTCTTTAGCCTGTGGAGCCGGGGTGCAAACTGTAGCTGAACTTTTTCCTGACCTTGCTGTCCTTCCCGCGCAAAACACCCATTTCATCGGTGTGGAGGACAGGGAGGGAGGGACTTTGGAGGAAAGGTGTGTTGGCTGTGGAGATTGCCTCCTCGTCCTGACCGGCGGTATCTGCCCGGTTACTAGATGTGCCAAGGGATTACTTAACGGTGCTTGTGGCGGTGCCAGAAATGGTAAATGCGAGATGAACCCGGCTAAGGACTGTGCTTGGGAGCTTATCTTTCAACGTTTGGCGAAACAGGATAAGCTAGACCTCATTAGGGAATTTCGTCCTCCTAGGAATTACCAGCTTAAGGCTTGGCGACTCACGCCGTAGCCGACTCAGTGGGCGGGAAAATGTTGCTGACCAGAGTAGGGAAATTGGCGAGGATAAGTGTGCGGGGGGTGGTGCAGGGGGTTGGCTTTAGACCCTTTGTCTAT
>CAZYZL010000033.1:0-9643 GCA_964652005.1 uncultured Dehalococcoidales bacterium
GCCTCCAGCCCCTCCTCAGAGTACTTTAGCGGACTGCGGTAGTGGGAGCTTAAGACAAAGATGCGGATGGCGTCAGGGCTATATTTCTCCAGCGCCTGCTTAATGGTTATCAGGTTGCCCCGGGATTTGCTCATCTTGTCTTCGCCAAGCTGAACCAGCCCGTTGTGAAGCCAGTATTTAACAAAGGGCTTTTTGCCGGTAAAGCTCTCTGACTGGGCAATCTCATTCTCATGGTGGGGGAAGATGAGGTCCTGCCCTCCACCGTGAATATCTAGGGTATCCCCCAGGTATTTTAACGACATGGCGCTGCATTCAATATGCCAGCCCGGCCTCCCCTGACCCCACGGAGATTCCCACCAGGGCTCACCCGGCTTTGACGCCTTCCACAGGGCGAAATCCATCGCATCTTCCTTTTCCTCACTTCCCATAGCGCCCTCAGCGGCTCTCATTGACTCCAGACTGCGGTGAGCCAGCTTGCCATAGTTAGCCACATTCCTTACCCTGAAGTAGACGCTACCCTCTACTGGATAGGCATACCCTTTAGCCACCAGAGCCTGTATCACTTCAATGATTTTTGGTATCTCTTCGGTAGCCTTGGGATAGATATCAGCCCGTTCAATATTGAGGGCGTCCATATCCTCAAAGTAGCCATTGGTGTATTTCTCTGCCAGCTCACGGGGAGAAATGCCGAGCTTACCCGCTCGGTCTATAATCTTATCATCAATATCAGTGATGTTCTGCACATATTTGACCTTATAGCCCCGAAAGCGGAGGTAGCGCCTGATGACATCAAAGGCGATGTAGCTCATAGCATGACCGAAGTGGCAATGGTCATAGGGTGTAACCCCGCAGACATACATCTTGACCTCATCGCCCTGGGGCAAAAACTCCTCTTTTTCTCCTGAGAGGGTGTTATATACTTTCATCTTTGCTCCCTTGCACCATAGCTATGGCATAGGCGGCTATCCCCTCCCCCTGACCAATGAACCCCAGGCCGGCTGAAGTACTAGCCTTCAGGCTCACCCGGCTAGGAGCAATACCCAGCGTCTGGCTTACCTGCTGTCGCATCCGGTCAATAAAGTCGCTCAGTTTTGGCTTTTCCGCCACGATGGTAGCATCAACATTAACTATCTTAAAGCCGCTATCCACCAGCTTATCCCGCGTTCTTTTAAGCAGTACTAGGCTGGAGATATCCTTATATTGAGGTTCGCCAGGTGGGAAATGGCTGCCGATATCACCCAGGGCGGCTGCTCCGAGCAGGGCATCAATAATGGCGTGGGTCAGGACATCAGCGTCACTCCAGCCGCTAAGCCCCTGAGCAAAGGGGACATTTATCCCCCCCAGCACTAACCTGCGCCCTGAAATCAGGGGATGAACATCATAGCCTATGCCAACCCGCATTTTACTTCCCACGCTTTTGTTGCCAAGCCTCAGCTATTAATAGGTCATCGGGGGTGGTTATCTTTATATTATCATAGGAACCCATATAGAGCTTAACCTTATAGCCTAATTGCTCTACCAGCGAAGCATCGTCGGTAACTTCTTCTTTCGCCTTCTGATAGGCTTCCGAGATTATACCATAGCGAAACACCTGTGGCGTCTGAACTGCCCATAGATTTTGACGTGGCGGCGTCTGGTGCACTATTCTATCGCCATTGGCGACTTTAATGGTATCGATGACCGGAACGGCGGCTACAGCAGCACCGGTCTCTTCGGCTGCTTTAAGCCCGCGCTCAATCAAGTCTCTAGTCAGCAGCGGACGGGCGCCATCATGGATTACTACCCAGTGGCAATGATTAAGTCGGCTGAGTCCCGCCGCCACCGAATCCTGACGCCGCTTGCCCCCGGCACATACCTCAATCGGCTTAGGCCATCCCTCCTCGGTTATCAACCGCCGGCATGGCTCCAGGTTTTTTCCACTCACCACCACCACAATCTGGTCAACTGAATCACAGACTTCAAAGGCATCAAGCACCCGGGCAAGAGCCGGCTTTCCCCCAAGTGGAGCGAAGACCTTATCCACCCCAGCCATCCGCTGGCTCGAGCCAGCAGCGACGATAATTACGCCTATTTTTGGCTTTTTTATCTACCTCACCCCTTTTATCCCCCTCTCTTATCCATTCTCCCCCTTCCCTTGATAAGGGAAGGGGGCAGGGGGATAGGTTTCAAAATATAGCTTACACGTAGCTGATTATTCATTCTCGGTTACTGTCTTGCTCCCAATCAGCCCCACCCTTATTGCCTCCCTTAGGGTGCTGACTGGGATAAGCTTGATATCTTTGGGGGCTGAAATCACGGCGCTGACTTTCGGCACCAGGCAGCGCTCAAATCCTAGCCTGGCTGCCTCGGCTACCCGCCTATCTAAGTAGGAAACGGCTCGTAGCTCGCCGCTCAACCCTACCTCCCCCACCACTACCAGTTGCGGGTCAACCGCCACATCGCGGGCGCTGGAGGCAATGGCTAGGGCAATACCCAAATCAGCCGCCGGTTCTCCAATCCTCAGCCCGCCGGTGACATTAGCAATAATATCCTGATTACCCAGCTTCAAGCCGACCCGTTTAGTCAGCACGGCGGTAATCAGCAGCAACCGACCGAAGTCAACACCGTTAGCAGTGCGCCGTGGTAAGCCAAAGGCGGTAGGGGTGGTCAGGGCTTGAATCTCCACCAGCAGGGGTCGGCTGCCCTCAAGGGTGGGCACCACCGTTGAGCCTATGGCTTCACCCCACCGCTGCGACAGGAAGGCTTTGGATGGATTGTCCACCTCTATCAGACCCTGCTCTTTCATCTCAAAGACGCCTACCTCGTTGGTGGAGCCAAAGCGATTTTTCACCCCACGAAGAACTCGGTAGCTGCTAAAGGGTTCACCCTCAAGATAGAGCACCACATCAACAATATGCTCCAGGACGCGGGGACCGGCAATAGCCCCATCCTTGGTCACATGCCCGGCAATAAAAATGGGCACAGCATTGGGCTTTGCCCAGTGCATAAGCCTTAAGGTGCACTCTCGTACCTGAGTCAGGCTGCCCGCCGCCGTATCCAGCTCAGGAAGGTAAACTGCCTGGATAGAATCAATGACTGCTAGAGATGGAGCTAATTGCTCCAGCTGGCTCAGGATAGCATCCACGTCAGTCTCAGCCAGGAGGTAAAGCCTCTCCCCGGTTACCCCCAGGCGCTCTGCCCTGAGCCTAATCTGGGGCAGGGTTTCCTCACCGGAAACGTAAGCCACCTTACCCCCTGCCTGAGCCACCAGGGCTGAAACCTGAAGCAGAAGGGTGGATTTGCCAATACCGGGGTCGCCTCCGATGAGCACCAGGGAGCCAGATACCACTCCTCCCCCCAGCACCCGATTTAGCTCAACCAGGGGAAGGGGGAAGCGGTCAGAGATACCAGTTACTACCTGAGATAGCTCTTGGGGTGGATTCTCCAAGCCAATGGTCTTAGACGGGGCAACCACTGGGACGGTGGTTTCTACCAGGCTGTTCCACTCAAGGCAGCTAGGGCAGCGCCCCAGCCATTTCAGGCTTTCCTTGCCGCACTGCTGACAGACAAAGATAGTCCTAGATTTGCCTGATTTACTCACAGAATAACTTTACTTCATCTTGAGGAGTAAAGCAACAGCCGGACTAGGCAACACTTGGTTTTCAGACGGTAAAGGGGATAACCCAGATAACGAGCGCCAGTATGAAGCAAATTAGCAGAGTTATTGCCACGAAGGGAATAGTGTAGCTAAAAAATTGCTTTAAATCTATTCTACAGGAATCCTCTTTTTCGCATATGTTCTGAGCGACAAACAATGCCGGGGCGCCGGCTACTGTTAGATTGCTGCCCAGGGTTCCCGCCCATAGTAAAGCCCACCACAATGGCCAGGGATTGATACCGGAGGAAACTGCCATGCCCTTGATTAGGTTTAAGAAGACAAGGATATAGGCATCATGCTCGACAAAACCGACGATTGGCGCTGTAATCCAGTAGAGGGCGGTGGTACCGACAATGAGATTGCTCTGGAAATAAGGAGCCAGAGCATTAGCAATCATCTGGAGTAAGCCTACATGGCTGATTCCCCCGACGGCAATAAAAAGCGTTATATAGAACATAAGGGCTCTCCAGTCCAACTCACCGATTATTTCCTCAAAGCTGGGGCTCTCCAGTTTTTTCTGGAAAACCTCCATTATCAAGACTAATACAATCATGCCGACGAGGGCAATAAACCCTAAATAAAGTCCAATAACCTGCCGGAAAGACATACCGAGGATAGTAACCAAGAAAAGCCCGACTGATATTAAGGCAAATTTCTTATTCTTAATGGATTCCATTGGGTTAGTAGCCGCCATCTCTACCATAGCGGTGGTATCAAGGGTGCCCGCCGAGTACATCTTTCTAAATTTGAACTGATAGAACAGAAAGGCGGTTATCAGGAATGTTATGGTGAGGATGATAAATGATGACGGTCTCCCCATTTGCCAGATAAATTGAGGGAATTCTATCCCGGAGACGGAGTGAAGCATCTGGGGTGGCGGGTCACCTAATAGTAAGGCAGTGCCCATAAAGTTAGCGCCTAACCCTACCCAGATTATGAAGGGGAAGGAAGCCAGCTTCATTTTTTTGGTGATATGGAGAACCACCGGTGCCATCATCAGTATAACGACCACATTGGCCAGAAACATGGAAATGAAGCCGGCAAGAACTCCGATAAGGGTTAGAAAGATGGCGATATTATTACGGGAAAGCCTTACCATAATTATCGCTAGATACTGGGGTACTCCTGATTTTCCGAAGTAAATGGCGATTATCCAGGTACTGAAGAGAATGGCAATGACATTCCAGTCGACGAACATGAAAGCTTGCTTTGCGTCCATCACCCCAAACAATACCATTAAGACAGCACCAACCACGCCGAGAACAGCCCTATCTATCTTTCCCCAGATAATCAGTCCAATGATGACGAGGAAGATAATCATGGCTGTCAGCTGTATCGGCTCCATAACTTTAATCTCCTATCTTTACCTTTAGCCTATATAATAAAGTCAGGGGTGCTTGGGGGTTAGCCACTATCTGAGTAGTGTCGTCAGCTTTGAATTTGTTCATCAGTATTGGCTTTTCAGCCTATCTTACCCGAGGTCTAGGGAAGTGGACCTATACCCATACCTGCCATAATCGCCAGCATTACGGCGGCTGCCATCACTGAGCCTATCTGACCACCGGTATTGGCACCTATAGCATGGAAGAGCAAAAAACTCCTCGGGTTTGCCTTTTGTCCTTCTCTCTGCACAACCCTTGCCGACATAGGAAAAGCTGAGGTGCCAGCAGCGCCAATTAAAGGATTTATTTTACCTTTTGTTATCACCTTCATTAGCTTTCCCAGCAGAACCCCGGTCACGGTGTCCAGTGAAATGGCTATCAATCCCAGGATAAACACCAGTATAGTCTGCCAGCGCAGGAAGTTGCCGCCCAACATAGAGGCACCGATGCACAGCCCCAAGAAGAGGGTTACTATGTTAGTCAGAGCTCCTTGAGAAACATCTACCAGCCTCCCCACCACCCCGGACTCCTTCAGGAAATTCCCCAGCATAAGCATTCCCATTAATGGCGCTCCCATCGGCGCAATAAGGATAGTGAATATTGCGGTTACTACGGGGAAAAGAACCTTAACCTTTTTAGAAACCTTTTTCTCCGCTGTTGGCATTAATATAGCGCGTTCTTTTTTGGTGGTTAAGGCTCTCATAATAGGCGGCTGAATAATTGGTACCAAAGACATATAGGAATAGGCAGCAATGGATACTGCTGGCAATAGATGGCGGGCAAATTTAGATGTTACGTATATAGCAGTGGGGCCATCACAGGCACCGATAATGGCTATGGAAACCGCCTCTTGGCGAGCAAAGCCAAGGGAAAGGGCGAGAAGGAGGGTCAGGAATATGCCAAACTGGCCGGCAGCGCCAAAGATAAGCACAGTAGGATTAGCCAGCATCGGACCGAAGTCTATCATGGCACCAAGTCCGAGAAACAAAAGGCAGGGAAATAACTCAGTGAGGATGCCACCATTATAGAGCAGATTTATTATGCCACTTTTATCGTGTGCCGATAGACCAGCCAGGGGGAGGTTTCCTAACACTATACCGAAACCAATTGGCAGTAATAGCAGAGGCTCAATGTTTCTGCCAATGCCGAGATAGAGGAGAATACAACCCAGCAAAATCATAATAATGCTTTGCCAGGTTAAACTTACAAAGCCTTGTACTAGGCTAGCCAGGGCAGAACCGAAGATATCTATAAAGAGCCCCCCTTTTTACATTATTAAATTAAAATTAAAGTGGCATTTAGCCTAGCTGCTGTTTTTCTTTTCCTCTTTGAAGGGGAATAGCTTAATCAGCAGGCGAATAACTAGGGTCAACAAATAAAGCGTAATAAAGGTGACTCCCATCCCCATGACGGTCATTGTTAAACCAAAGGCTAAATCTTTCAAAACCTCACCCCTTCAGTTTATTCTTCATTTCAATATTCTATGATAGCTACCAAATTGCCAGCCTCAACCACCTGCCCTACAGAAAGGTCTATCTTGACAACTTTGCCATTAACCGGAGCTAATATTGGATTTTCCATCTTCATTGATTCTAGTAGACAGAGTACATCCCCCTCCTTAACCACATCCCCCGGTTTGACATTCACACTGGTTATCTTACCCGTTATAGGGAACTCAACATTCTCCTGTGCCAATTTCTAGTCTCCTTTCTCCTTCTCATGGGCGCACTAAAAGGGCGGTTGAACCATCTTGTTTCCCGCCCTTCATAAAAAGCTAGCCTATCAGCTATGGTAACTTAGGGTTTGTCATCCCCGGTCAAGGCACCTACCGGTGCTGGGTCTGGTACGAGTTTCTCCGCTGCTTTCAGCACAATCTCATTATCGGCTACATCAACTAAAGCCTTGGAAATATAGCTCTGCATTTTTATATTAACCAAAAGACCATTATTGTCCTTGATTATCTTTTCTATATCAGATTTCAAATCCTCCGAGCAGTAAACAGTCAACAAATCTCCAGAACTCTTTACACTGAGGACACCCTTCATTGCCTTGATAGCATCAATGATAGCCGAAGTAATTTCAGTCATCTCAGCCTCAACCTCAAAAACCCTATCAAAGACCTTAAATTCGCCACGGAGCACGGCCTCTGAAAGTTTATCCTCAACCATATCCTGAATGACACGGCGTAGTGGTCGAGCCCCGAAGACTTCATCATAACCCTTTTCGCCCAGGAAATCTTTGGCGGCATCGGTTACCTCCAGCTTTATCTCCTTCTCAGCCAACTGCTTGGCTACTGAAGTCAGCATCAGGTCAACAATTTGCCGTATCTGCTCCTTGGTCAGCGAATGGAAGACCACCACACCGTCGATCCGGTTGAGAAACTCAGGACGGAAGGTCTTCTTTAGTTCGCCAAGCAGCTTCTCCTTCATCCGCTCATAGACTTCTTCGCGACTTTTAGCCTCATCACTGCGAGCAGCAAAGCCAATGGTGGTGCCCTTTCTGATTAGCTCAGCACCAACATTGCTGGTCATAACAACAATGCTGTTGCGGAAGTCAACCCGCCGCCCCTTGGCATCGGTCAGATGACCGTCATCAAATATCTGCAATAGGATATTAAACACGTCAGGGTGAGCCTTTTCAATCTCATCTAGGAGTATGGCGCAATATGACTTATGTCTCACTGCCTCGGTGAGTTGTCCGCCTTCATCATAGCCCACATATCCTGGGGGTGCCCCGACCAATCGGGCTACGGTGTGCTTCTCCATAAACTCAGACATATCAAGCCTGATTAGGGTATCTTCGCTACCAAACATAAACTCAGCGAGGGCTCTAACCAACTCTGTCTTACCCACGCCGGTGGGGCCGAGAAAGATGAAGTTGCCTATAGGTCGCCTGGGGTCCTTGAGCCCGGCACGGGCTCGTCTTACTGCCTTGGCGATGGTGTTGATTGCCTCATCCTGACCGATAATGCGCTTATGCAGTGCCTCCTCCATATTAAGCAGTCGGCTGGTCTCATCGCTGGCTAACTGCACTACCGGAATCCCTGTCCACATGCTAACTACCTGAGCGATATCCTCCTCAGTTACTACCGGCTTCTCCTGTTCCTGCGCCGCCTGCCACTCCTGCTCCATCTTCTTTATTTTCTCTTCAATCTGAAGCTCACGCTGTCGCAGTTCAGCGGCATACTCATACTGCTGGGCAGCCAGAGCCGCTTCCTTATCCTTACGCATACTCTCCGCAGCTCGTCTGGCTTCCTTCAGGGTAATAGGTATAGTCCGGCGTTTAATCCTTACCCTTGACGCCGCTTCATCAATCAGGTCAATAGCCTTATCGGGCAGAAAGCGGTCGGGGATATATCTTGCCGATAGTGTTGCTGCTGAACTCAGTGCCTTATCACTTATTATTAGTTGGTGATGCTGCTCATAGCGCTCTTTAACGCCGTGCAATATCTCCAGTGTTTCGTCTACGGAAGGCTCCTCCACTAAAATCGGCTGGAAGCGGCGCTCCAGGGCGGCATCCCGCTCTACATACTTACGGTAATCATCAAGGGTGGTAGCGCCGATGCACTGTAGTTCTCCCCGTGCCAGCGATGGTTTGAGGATATTGGCGGCGTCAACTGCCCCCTCAGCCGCCCCAGCCCCAACCATAGTGTGAAACTCGTCAATAAACAGTACGCAGTTGCCAGCAGTTTTTAGCTCGTCAATGACCTTCTTTAGCCGCTCTTCAAACTCGCCGCGGTACTTTGTCCCCGCCACCACCGCTCCCATATCTAGGGTAACTATCCTCTTCCCCTCCAGTGTCTCAGGGACATCGCCGGCTATAATGTGGTGAGCCAGGCCTTCAACAATTGCCGTTTTTCCCACCCCAGGCTCACCAATGAGAGCCGGGTTATTCTTGGTGCGGCGACTGAGAATCTGGATTACCCGCTCAATCTCCTTGTGTCGGCCGATAACCGGGTCAAGTTTCCCGGCGTGGGCAGCGGCGGTTAGGTCAATGCCTAGCTGGTCTAAAAGCGGGGTGCGACTTGTGGTTCGGGTAGGTCTAGCTCTAGTCGTGCCTTCACCGAGTACCCGAGTTGTTTCGGCGCGCGTCCGCTCAAGGGTGATGCCAAAGCTATCTAATACATCAGCCGCCACCCCTCCCCCTTCACGCAGCAATCCCAAAAGAAGGTGTTCTGTGCCAATATAGTTATGACCCAGGTGGCGTGCCTCGTCTATAGCCAGTTCAATGACCCTCTTAGCTCTGGGGGTAAGCCCAATTTCACCACTGGCTGGTTTATCACCACGCCCAATGATGAATTCCACTGCAGAGCGCGCCTTGGTCAAGCTTACCCCAAGGTTGGCTAGAACCTTGGCTCCTACCCCCTCCTCTTCCCGTAGCAGGCCAAGCAAGATGTGCTCTGTGCCAATATAGCTGTGGTTAAAGTGTTTGGCTTCCTCTTGGGCTAGAGTTAAAACCTTACGCGCCCGCTCTGAGAATTTCTCAAATCGGCTGGCCATTCCTTCTCCCTAGGATTGCTCCTATTTCACAACCTATTATAAAGCAACTAAGGGTAAAGGTCAAAAGCCCCCTGGCAGTGGCATATTTTCCACAAAGGGTTGCCCCCTCAGTATCGTCTGCGCTG
>CAZYZL010000034.1:0-9329 GCA_964652005.1 uncultured Dehalococcoidales bacterium
TAAGGGCAGCCACCGGACAATGGGCAACGCACTCCCCGCAGGAGACGCAATTTGAGTCTATTATCGGCTTATCGCCAAAGGTAGCGACCTTGCTTACGTAGCCACGGTAGGTTAAGGCGATAGCTCCTACCCCAAGGAGTTCATCACAGACACGCACGCATTTCCCGCAAAGGATACACTTATTCAGGTCACGGTCGAAGAAGGGGTTGCTGGTATCAATAGGGAACGACCTATCCGTCCTGCGGAAGGGCAACTCTTTAATCCCCAGATAGTCAACGATTTCTTGCAAATCGCATTCGCCATTTTTAGGGCAAACTACACAGCGCTCGGTTACCGCCACATTACGCAGACAGATATCAAAGGGTTGGCACCGCTCTTTCCTATCGCACACCAGACACTCGCTGGGGTGGTCAGCTAAGAGCAACTCAACGGTAGTACGGCGCACCTCGTTGACTGTTGGTGCATTGGTATGCACTACCATGCCATCGGTGGCAGGGGTAGTACAGGCGGTGGGCAAACCGCGCATATTTTCAATTTCCACGACACAAAGGCGGCAAGCCCCGTACGGCTCCAGGTCAGGGTCAGAGCAAAGGGTGGGGATATAGATACCAGCTAGCTGGGCTGCCTCGAGAATGGTCATCCCTTCCCTGGCCTCAACCTCTTGACCATCAATGGTTAGCCTGATTGCTTCCAAGGTGACCTCCTCATATTATTCTCGCTCTTCAAGGTCACACCTCAGGCACCGTTTTGCCTCTTTAATCGCTATCTCTTCACTCAGCCCAAGCTCCACCTGGCTAAAGCCTTTAAGCCGTTCAGCAACCAGGAGGGCAGGCACTTGGATTCGCCTCCCCTCCACTGGCTCCTCAAGCGGAGCCACTACCTCTTCGGGTGGTGCCAGCGTCTCGTCAATTTCTCCCTTGCCACCCAGATATTTATCTATAGAGATTGCCGCCTGCCTTCCGTGGGCAATGGCCTCAATCACCGAAGCCGGACCAGTTACTGCATCGCCACCGGCAAAAACACCTTCCCGGCTAGTAGCCACGGTGTCGGGGTCAACCTGGATGGTATTGCCCCGGCCGGGGGTTAGATTAAACGGAGCGGGAATCTCGGGGCGCTGACCGATAGCGGCTATAATAGTGTCAAAGCTCAAGACAAACTCGCTGCCCTCGATTGGCTCAGGTCGGGGTCTGCCACTGGCATCTACCTCGCCCAACCTCATTTGAAGGCACTCTAATTCCACCCTCCCATTCCGACTGATTATTCTTGATGGCGCCGCCAGGAAGTGAACCTCCACCCCCTCGGCGATAGCCCCATCAATCTCCTCAGCGCTGGCTGGCATCTCACTTCTAGTCCGGCGGTAGACGATGGTCACCTCTTTGGCACCAAGGCGAAGTGCAGTTCGTGCCGAGTCTATAGCAGCATTACCGCCACCAATAACCGCCACCCTATCTCCCAGTTTTACCTCCTTGCCCAAACTCACGTCCCTCAAAAAGGATACACACTCCATCACTCTGGGGCTGTCTTCCCCCTTAACCCCTATCTCAATGCCCTGGTGGGCTCCGATAGCCAGGAAGACAGCATTATAGCCCTGTTCCAACAGCCTGTCTAGCGACTCCACTGGTGTATTTGTTCTTATATCAACGCCAATATCTTCTATCTCCTTGATTTCAGCCCTCAGTATATTCTTGGGCAGCCGGTAGTCAGGAATACCAACACGCATCATGCCACCCGGCTCAGGTAAGGCTTCAAAGACAGTCACCGAGTGACCCAGCTTAGCCAGGTAATAGGCGGTGGTAAGCCCGGCTGGTCCAGAGCCAACGATGGCAATGCGCTTACCGGTGGCAGGAGCAACCGTGGAGTTTGCTTTCCATAGCCCGGTATCATGCTCAGTGGCAAACCGCTTAAGCACCCGAATAGCGATAGCCTCGTCGAGCAGACCACGCCGGCACTTAGCCTCGCAGGGATGGACACAAACATAACCACAGACCGAGGGGAAGGGAATCTTCTCCCTGATTACAGCCACTGCCTCGGCAAACTTACCCGCAGCGATAAAGCGAATATAGCGGGGCGCATCCACACCAGCCGGGCAGATATGGCTACACGGTGCCCTGACTAGCCCCTCACATACTGCTGCTTGGCAATGGTGCCTCTTGATATGTTCCTCGTATTCATTGCGGAAGTAGCGAATGGTAGTCAGGACTGGGTTGGGCGCCGTCTGCCCCAGGCCGCAAAGCGAGCCAACTTTAACCTGTTCGCCTAGATTTAGAAGGAGGTCAATGTCCTCTAGCTTACCTTTACCATTGGTGATATCCTGAAGGATATCCAGCATTTGCTTTGTCCCCAGACGGCAAGGAACGCACTTGCCACACGACTCAGCCTGGGTAAAGGAGATAAAGTAGCGGGCGACATCAACCATACAGGTATCCTCATCCATTACCACCATGCCACCTGAACCCATAATGGAACCGGCCTGGGTCAGCGACTCATAGTCAACAGGTAGGTTTAGCAGGCTTGCTGGCAGGCAGCCACCGGAGGGACCACCAGTCTGAACCGCTTTAAAGCGCTTACCATCAAGGATGCCACCACCAATCCCGTAGATAATTTCTTGGAGGGAGATGCCCAGTGGCACCTCAATAAGCCCGGTACGCACTACCTTGCCAACTAAGGAGAAGGTCTTGGTTCCCTTGCTTCTCTCCGAGCCATAGCCGGCATACCAGTCAGCACCCTTTTGCAGGATTGCCGATACACTACCCCAGGTCTCCACGTTATTGATATTAGTTGGCTTGCCCCAAAGTCCGGCTTGAGCCGGGAACGGAGGCCGGGAGCGAGGCATGCCTCGCTTGCCCTCAATAGATGCCATCAGCGCCGTCTCCTCGCCGCAGACAAAAGCCCCTGCCCCTTGTTTAATCTTTAGCTGAAAGCTGAAATTGGAACCCAGAATATTGTCGCCCAGCAATCCATAATCTGCCATCTGGGCGAGGGCTAGTTTTAGACGGTCAATGGCAAGAGGATACTCAGCCCTGATATAGATATAGCCCTCGCCGGCGCCAATAGCATAAGCGCCAATGAGTATCCCCTCAAGAACAGCGTGGGGGTCACCCTCCAAAAGAGACCGATTCATAAAGGCACCAGGGTCACCTTCATCAGCGTTGCAAATGACATACTTTATCGTGCCCGGGGACTTCCGACAGAGTCCCCACTTTACACCAGTGGGGAAGCCAGCACCACCACGACCGCGTAAGCCCGACTTCTTTACCTCTTCAATCACCTTTTCTGGCACCATTGATAGCGCCTTAATCAGACCACTATAGCCACCTCTGGCAATATAGTGGTTAATGTTCTCAGGGTCGATAAAGCCGCAGTTACGCAGGGCAATGCGCACCTGGGGTTTAAGCATTGGTAGCTCGAAAAGCTTAGGGATACCCTCAACCCCATCTTCACCTATGGTGCCCAGAGCCAGGTCAGGTCGGGGGTTATCATTAATGAGATAGTCGCTTATAATTTGGGTGATGATTTCCGGGGTAACATTGGCGTAGCAGATACGAGAGCGGTTGGGCTTAATTATGTCTACCAAGGGCTCAGCATAGCAAAGCCCAATACAGCCAACCTGGGTGACAATAGCCTCAATATTATGCCCGGCCAATTCCCGATTAATAGCCTCAAGCACCGCCATGGCACCTGCCGCTCGACCGCAGGTTGCTGTCCCGATAAGGATGCGAGGTTTATCGCTATGCTCTAGGGCTTCCCACTCTGATATTGCCCGACTTCGAATGTCATCAAAGGTCATTATCACACCCCCATCATACCCCCTATTTTACCTCAGCCAGGATTTGCCCCACCTTGGTAGTTGTCATTCGCCCATGGACGGTCTTATCAATCACCATGACCGGGGCTAAGGCACATGAGCCGAAGCAAGCAATTGTTTCTAAACTATACCCCATGTCGGCGGCAGTCTCTCCCGGCTTAATACCTAGATGCTTTTCCGCCTGCCGGAGGATGCGCACCCCTCCCCGCACATGGCAGGCAGTCCCGCGACATACCTTAATTAGCCTCCTACCGGTGGGAGTAAATTTAAATTGGGCGTAGAAGGTACCCACTCCGTAAACAGTGCTCTCTGGCAGCCGTAGAAACTTAGCGACCTTCAGCATCACCTCTTCGGGTAGGTAGCTAAACCTCTCCTGAGCTTCCTGAAGTATGGGGATAAGGTCACCCTTCTCCCCGCTATACCGTGATAGGATTTCGTCTATTTGTTCGATAATATTAGGTTCCACCGGAATGGCCACTTCCTTCCATCAACAATTTGACTAGCTTCCAAGCGATGGTTTCACAAACCACAGTGATATCATAGGTAGACAGGTAATCAGAGATGGTGGCATCAAATAGTATATTGCCTCGGGGGGAAAATTCCTCATCACCCTGCCACAGGACTAGAGTTATGGGTACCCGGCTGAAGGCGCTAATAGTTACTGCGACATCACCGTAATCAACCTTCTGACCGCCTAATTTTGCCGCCGTATCCACTAGCCGGTGAGGCTGTTTGCCAAAGTGGTCTATCAGTGGCTTTATCGCCCGCTGGGAAAATGTCGGAAAATAGTTAGCCCCTTCTGGAAGTTCCTTGAAAGCGATTAATTTATTAGCAATAGGCACACCCTTGGCTAAGGTCAAATAGTGAAGAATCAGAATCTTATCCTTTATTGCCACCTCCTCCCCACCGTCCACCAACGAAATGTCAATATGTGGGAGGGTGATTTGATACGACCGATTTAAATATTCAACGATGATTACTTGCTGGGAATCTATTACCAGGTATCTAGCGCCATTTTTGAGGCATTGTTTCTCTACATCAACCTTAGCCAGTTGCTCACAGGCAAGCTTATAGGCAAGCTCATAGCCATATTCATAATTCTTTTGCTTGGGCAATAGCAATGGACTATTTTTCATCCCGCAACCAGCTTAACCACTGTCTTTTGGCCGATGGTAGTCAAAGCCCGGCAGCATCTAACACTGCCGGCACCTTTTTCTCCCAACCAATAGCCATAATATGCACCCCTTGGCACATGCCCTTTAGCTCCTTGATTAGATTAGCGGCTATTTCTACCCCCATCTTGGCTTTGTCCTCAGCGGCAGCCATTTTTTCAATCAGTTCCTCAGGGACAAAAACTCCAGCCACATTCTTATTCATAAACCGAGCCATACCAACGGATTTCAACGGTATTATCCCAGCTAAGATAGGAACCTTAAATCCCTCCGCCCTTTTCATAAACCTGGCGAAGGCATTGGGGTCGTAGATAGCCTGGGTTTGAAAGAACCTGGCTCCAGCAGCAATCTTTTTCTCCATCTTTATAAGCTGCAATTCGAAGGCAGCCTCAGTATTTGCCCCCGGGTTGACCACCGCCCCGGAGAAGAAATTAGGCTTCCCTTTAAGCTCATTGCCAGCCATATCATAACCCTCATTCAATCTCTTTATCACCCACAGGAGCTGCACCGAGTCCAGGTCATAAACCGGCTTGGCTTGAGGGTGGTCACCGAGCACAGGTAAATCGCCGGTGATAGCCAGGACATTTTCAATCCCCAGGACATAGGCACTCAGCAGATCCGATTGCAGTGCCAATCGGTTTCTATCCCGGCAGGTTATCTGGAATACGGGGTCAAGCCCCTTTTCTTTCAGCAGATGACAGGTTGCCAGTGAACCCAATCTCATCACCGAGCTTTGTTGGTCGGTAACATTGGTGGCATCCACCCTCCCCCACAGAAGTTCAGCTATCTCCTCTAGCTCACTGACATCAGTCCCTTTCAGTGGGCCAACCTCTGCGGTGACGACAAACTTCCCTGCTTCAAAGAGTGGTTGTAAGCTCATCTGTCTTCCCCTTCTAGCCGATTTGTGCTGGTTCTAAGAGGTCTACTATATCTCAAGCCAGGAATGGGAATAGAGAATCTCACCAGTAATAACCCTGACTGTTTTCACATATTCCACCTCTTCCCCAGTCAAAGAGGAGAGGGCAGGTTTCTCGCCATCCATCACCCGATACACCAGGTCAACAATCTCTGGCCTCTCGCCCCTGGCAATGCTTATTAACTCAGAGTCAAAGGCATCAACTATTGCCGAATACTGACCGTACTTCATAAGCATTATCAGACAAGTCCGATTAAGATAAGGTCTCAGGTGGGGCGGGGTGCCATTAGAGATATTGGATAGCCCTATGGTAGATTTACACTCCGGGGCAATATCCTTCAGCATGCTCATAAACTCAAAACAGGCTTTCACCTGGTTTATCTCTACAGACACCGGGGTAAGAATAGGGTCTACCCAGATATCCTCATTGGCGATACCCATTTCACCGGCTTTATACATGAGCTCAGCGACAAGGACCCCCCTTTCCGCAGCATCGCGGGGCATCCCCTCAACCCCCCACAAAAGTCCGACCATGGCGGCATTATATTTCTTAACCAAGGGTAATTCCTGCTCCAGCCGGTCCGGTTGCAGAGAGATAGAGTTAATCAGTGCCTTGCTCCTGCACACCTTGAGCCCTGCCTCCATAGCCACCGGGTTGGTGGTATCAAGAGACAACGGCTTATCGGTAGCCTCTTGCACTGTTTTCACCACCCATTGCATCAACTCATCCCCTGCCTTCCTGGCGGGACCAATGTTAAGGTCAATATAATCAACGCCAGCCTCAGCCTCAGCTTTAGCCAGTTCCTGAATAGGCTTGGGGTTTCTCTCCTTAAGTGCCGGACCGATGGTTTTTGACATTATATTTAGATTTTCGCCAATGAGGACCATCTTTTCCCCCTTATCATGTTTCAACACTGTTTAACCTCACCCCCTTTATCCCCCTCTCCTTACGTAAGGAGAGGGGGAAGAGATTGTGGAGAGGGGCGAAGTCCCTCTCTCACCCATACTCCCCCTTCCCTTAATAAGGGAGGGGGGTCAGGGGGATAGGTTGCTTAACATTTCATTATGGTTTCCATGTCCTAAGATAAGCCGGGATGTGAGCCCCTTCCCGGGGACCAACCAAAATCTCCCAGCTAGATAACTCCTCTTCCAAGCCACCACTTTCGGCGGCAGCATAACCCGGGATTACCAGCTTGTGATGTTTAACCATATCGGCAATGCCGCACTTCTTAACGAAGGGGGCAATGGTATCAGCAACAAACTTCCCTGCCGCCCAGGCGGTCATCACTGAAAGCCCCTCGGTATCCTTGACCAGAAGGTAGCTGGAAACCTTGCTGGTTTCTATTTCGCCGGAGACAATAAAATAGGTAAGCGAAAAGTTGGAGGTAATAAGCACCGGTGAGTTTTCATCCGGCTTGCCAATCTCGTAGATTCCCTCCTTGGTTGCCAGTGGTCGCTGGGGGTCGGTATAGATATTCAGCCTTTCCACCAGCAAGGGGAAAAGGCTTTCCCCACGCAAATCGGAGAGAACGATAATACTACCATATTTAGCCACAAAAATAGCGGCAATTACCGCCTCCTTCATCGGGTCGTCGGTCATCTCGCAGGGGAAAACGATAGTGGGAAAGCCCATGGGACGGAACTTCTTGGTTAAGGCAGCGCTCCTGATGATGAGCTGGTCCTCAAACGCCCGGCGCAGGGTTCTTGAGCTGGAATCAATGACAATTTCCTTAACCCCCGCGCCGGTCAATTTAGTGGTTAATTCGGCAAGTTTCTCCAGGCTGGGGGCTTTTACCACCACCGGGCAGGAACTTGCCTTAGCTAAGTCTGCCATGCGGTCCAAATTCTCTTCAGTAGCGGCATAGAGGAGTGGTTTTCGGTCGGTACAGACCTTCAAGCCGGCAGCCAGGGTATCAGGGTTAGTGCTCATCAGGATAATGCCACCCTGACTATTTTGCTTTACCTTACTGACCACCGCCTCAAATCTAGCGGCATCACCCGAGTCATCCCTTACCGCCACCAAGTCAGGACGGAGGACAAGACCTATCCTCTCATACTGAAGTTTATTGAACTTTTCCAGCCTGCTGTCAATCTCAGCGTCATCCATAGTATCGCTGATGAGGAGGGCAAAGCCGGGGGGGTTCTCAAACCTTTTTTCATGGCGAAACATGACTGTCTCGCCGCCCACCTTTAATGCCCTGTTACCCACGCCAATAGTAACCGGCATGATGGGAGGTGCTGCTGCCTCAGCCAGTTTAGCTTTCGCCTCCTCGGAGACATAGGGGCAAGCAGAAAGTTCCGCCTTGCCAGCAGCCAATTTCATGGCAAAAGCAAGACAGGTCGGCTCTCCACATTCCTTACAGTTGGTCTTAGGGAGCAACTTAAATATCTCTATTCCAGTAAGTGGCATAGCCAAACTCCTTTCCTAACCCAGTATTGGCTCCATAGTAAGGGCGGGGTGCCCCTTCTCCTGCAGGAAGGGAAGAATCTCCTCCTCAGTTATGCCAATTGTCTCATCAGCAATCATATCAGGCAGGTTGGGGATGCCAATCTCCTCAGCTCTCGCCTTAAGTCGTTCGGCAATCTCATCCTTCAGCATCTTGGGCATCCAGACCATTCTTTTTATACCCCCGTCGGCTACAACGAATTTCCTCTGGCAGATATTGTATTTGCTGTGCCCGACAAAGCCGGGGGTGCTCAAGCCACCACCAATAGTCCCAGCCAAGGTGGTGAATTTCATTCCGCAGGGGGTGTCTCCGGTATACTCCCGATTTACCGTCATTACTCCGTTACACAGAGGCAGAACAGCAGCAATGCACTCACAGCAGCCGCAGGTGGTCATGGGGTCATACACTATACTGTAAAAGTTATAATGGTCTATCTTCTGGCGGGAGGCCTTGTATACAAACTCATTTACCCCCTTCCACTGCCCGAGCTTGGCATCAAGGCATTCTCCCTTCTCCACCGGTTGATTGGGTCCGGTGGGGTTAATCTCGTAAGAGGCTTTGCAGTCCATCCAGTTATAGGAACCACAAAGACCAGTTCTCTCCGGGCTAATGGTGCAAACATGGCCTGGAGCAAAAGACTGGCACAGGGTGCATGAATAGTATATATCAACACCTTCGTCGGTCATGCCTTCAATTCGGGCATCCCGAGTCCCATATACCGCTCTCGCCTTTTCTACTACCTTCTTTACCTTATCCTCCTCGGTATAAAGTTTCACCTGAACTTTATCAAATATCCGACCAAAATCCTGGTGTAGCTTAGCATGAAGGATATCGCCAATGTGGTGCAGCCTGAAGCCTTTCTCCACCGCCTGTTTAGCCACTCGCAGCCAGGCAATATCCCTCTGCCCGATGTGCATTAGCCCCTGAGCATAGTTTATCAGGTGGTGAATTTGCCTTTCCAGAATAGGTTCATAGTCCTCCTGCATCTC
>CAZYZL010000035.1:0-9202 GCA_964652005.1 uncultured Dehalococcoidales bacterium
TTTAGCAGGCAAAGCTAGAGCAAATCAAACAACACCATCGAGTACTACAACTATCTATTAAGACCTTTACTCTCCTATGTCGATAATGTGCTATTCCTGTTTGCTGAAGGACCATGCTGCAAGTGACAGCAGTACAACGCCAAAGATTGCCACAATTAACATATCCTCAAGAATGGTCATTGTGTGTCCCAAGACTGTCACACCGATGGCACTACCGGCCTGACCCATAGCTCCACCCATGGCGGCTATTTCTTTCCCCAGGAAGAGTTGACGAATAGCATCAACACCATAAGTAAGCGGGTTAATTTTTGAGATGAACGCCATCCAGGTGGGTACATTATTCACCGGGAAAAATATCCCGGATAGGAATATCAGAGGGAAGATGATAAGCTGTATGATTATCCCAAATCCCTGCTGAGACCGCATGCGGGAAGCTATCAAAACACCCAGACCAGAAAGGGATAGAGATATTATAATTAGTGTTGGTATGAGTTTGATTATCAGCATAGGACTGAGGGAAACGCCAAGTAGCGGCGCGAGTACAAGCATAATAATACCCTGTACCACTGCCACCGCAGCGCTGCCTGCGGCCTTGCCCAGTACGATGCCGCTTCGTCCCAGCGGGGCTACCAGAATTTCCTTTAGAAACCCGAACTCGCGATCCCAGACTACAGACAAGCCCGACATTACCGAATTCATGAGTACGGTCATGGCTATAATGCCAGGATACATAAACTGGATGAAGTCAACTCCAGGTGTCATTGCTCCTATAATTCGGTTAAAACCGGCGCCAAAGATTACCAGGAACAGCAGTGGCATAGCAAAGGACGAGAATAAGCGAGACCGCTCCTGAATGAAACGGAGTAGTTCCCGGTATCCCACGACCCACATTCCACGAAATACGTCTGTCATAAATTACCTCCCATGTCCCCTTCTCATCCTTCTTCCTTTCATCTGTTCCTTTGAGCCTGCCTCTTCATCACGAATAGCGCGACCGGTTAGTTTTAAAAATACGTCATCAAGAGTAGGTCTACGTATACCGATGGAAAGGAGGCGACTCTGGAAGCTATCCATTAATTTGGGCAGGAACTTCTCCCCTTGAGGGACGCTGAAAGTGATTGTCCCATTCTGAATGACGGATGATAGACCATACCTTTCTTTCAACTCAAGTGCTGCAGCATTGTTGTCCTCAGCCTTCAACATCACCACATCCCCACCCAGGGCATCTTTGAGTTTATCCGGCGCATCTAGGGCAATAATGTGCCCATGGTCAATAATACTTATGCGGTCAGAATTCTCGGCTTCGTCCATGTAGTGGGTTGTTAAGAAGATAGTCAAGTTATTTTGTTTGCGTACGGCCAGGATGTGGTCCCAGATATGACGGCGGGTCTGGGGATCCAAGCCCAGCGTCGGTTCGTCCAGAAAGAGGACTCGCGGGCTATGTAGTAGACCCCGGGAGATTTCCAGTCTTCTTTTCATTCCCCCGGAAAAGGTGCGAACCTTACTCTTGCGGCGGTCTGACAACTCAACCAGTTCCAGAAGTTCACTTATACGCTTCTCCCTGATTTCCTTAGGTATTTTATAGGCATAGGCATGGAAGCGTAAATTTTGTTCGGCAGTTAAATATTCATCGAGGGTAGGCTCCTGAAAGACAAGGCCGATAGAGCGGCGCACCTCACTCCGCTGTCTCACTACATCGTATCCGTTGACCATTGCCCTCCCGCTAGTAGGTGTCAGCAGGGTACAGAGCATATTGATAGTGGTCGTTTTACCCGCCCCGTTTGGGCCGAGAAAGCCGAATATCTCCCCTTCAGCTACCTGAAAGGAAACTCTATCAACCGCCACTAGCTGCCCGAAATTTCTCGACAACTCCTCAACTTCTATTATGTTCATCTTTGTGTTTCTCCTTGCTGCACTCGGCTGCCCTTGCTCTGCGGCTTAAAATGAGATGGTCTCTGCCTCTATTTGCCTATCAGGCCAGATTCTAATGCCTTGAGCTAATTTATTATTTTTTCCCACAACCACATTATCGCCGACAACGCAATTGTCCAGAACCTGGCTCCCCTCTTGGATGTAGCTATGGCTGGCGACGATGCAGTTTCTCAGTATCGCTTTTTTGCCTACTTTGCAGTCGTGCCACAGTATTGCCCCTTCCACAATAGCCCCTTCAGCAACCTCACATCGTGGTCCGAGGACAGCAGGTCCCCTCACCTCCGCCCCCTGGGCAATGACACAGCCCTCACCGATGAGCACCGGAGCTTTAATCTCGGCTGAAGGATGAATGGTGCTATTACTGCCGATTTGGACTTTCTCATTGATATTGTCCCAATAGCGGGATAAAGAAGGGGCTTTGTCTAGGAGCAGGTCATGGTGCACTTTAAGGTATTTCTCCGCTGTGCCGATGTCAATCCAGTAGCTGTCGCTGGGATAGCTCAAAATAGGCTCACCCATCCTAAGAAGCAGAGGGAAAAGATGGTGCTCAAACATAGAAGGGGTTGAAGGGGGGATGTAGCCCAAAACTTCAGGCTCGAGGATATAGATGCCGGCATTGACCATGTTAGTGGTGACTTGCTGCCGGCTGGGCTTCTCTACAAAGCGCCGTACCATACTATTGGCATCGGTCTCTACTACACCATATATAGTGGGATTATCTACCGGGGTCAGGGCAATGCTCACCTTGGGCTTGGTTTCCCGGTGGCGGCTCATCATCGCCGTGAGGTCTATACCTGTCACGATGTCACCATTGAGGACAAAAAATGGCTCGTCTAAGAAAACCTCAGCGTTTTTAACCGCACCGGCAGTGCCCAATGGCTCCTCCTCTACCAGGTAAGTCAAATGGACGCTCAGTTCAGCGCCATCACCGAGGTAGCTTTGAATGGGTTCAGGAAGGTAACTCGTGGTCAGAATAATGTCTGTTACGCTGTGTTCTTTGAGATACCGTATCAGGTATTCCACAAAAGGCTTATTCAGGATAGGTACCATCGCCTTTGTTGTGTTGCAGGTTAGGGGGCGTAGCCTAGTTCCCTCCCCGCCCATCAAGATGACTGCCTTCATCATTTACTTGGTGGTAATTTACCAGACCTAGCCAGCAGCGTCAAGCGCTTGCCGTTTCACCCCCCTTGGCAAAAGGTACTGTCATGGTTTACTATAGACCGACGCTCTTATGCCCTGATTGCAGGCGGCTGTCAAGAACCGCATCTGAGATGAGAAAAAGAATAGCCAATCTGACCTCTAACCTTTTCAGCCCTCCCTTGATAGGGCTGGTATTAATCCCGCTAGTCTCGTTCCAGGTAGCCGTCAGTGTATCTGACGGTATTAAATGGTGGCTGATTTTAACCTTCGTTAGTATACTACCTCTCTGGCTATTTGCCCTCTACCTGCTTCGACGCCGCAGGCTTGACCGTGCCTTTGTCGATGTTCACCAGCAAAGGACTAGGATTTACGGTTTAGCGGTTATCTTGGCTGGCGTGAGCTGTATCATCCTTGTTTCTCTTGGCGCGCCATTAACACTATTAGCTTTGTTTACTGCTGGCTTCCTAGCAACTATCATATTTATGTGCATCAACCTGTGGTGGAAGATAAGCCTTCATACTGCCTTTATCACTGCTGCGGTAACGCTACTGTTTATCCTCTATGGCTTTATGTCTATGGCAGCTATAGTGCTAATCCCTTTAGTAGCCTGGGCAAGGATAGAATTAGGACACCATTCGCTGGCTCAGCTAGTTACTGGGTCACTTTTGGCAGCGTCAATCTTGGTGGCAGTGTTTTACCTTTTTGGGCTGCTTTAGGTGCTAACTTCCCTTAGGGCCAAATCCTATCTTGGCAAGGCGTGAAACTAGGGTGTCTAGCCAATAATTAGCCGGCTATGACTCGCTGGGCATGGCAGGCTTGGAAGGCTTCTTTAACCAGGGAAATAAACTTTCTCCCAATTGGGGGCAGGGGGACATCCCTATGAACCAGCGCAATAAATCAAGTTTTTGTTGGACGTGATTGGGTTATTCGCAGCTTCAACCTCCTAAGCTACGGCTGGTGCCCTCATAATGTCATAATTCTGTAACTTTTTCTCCCACGGTTTTATGACTTTGTTATTGCTGGCTTACTATCATTGTGAGTGTGTACGTTTCCAGTTAGGCTATCTTGCAAAGGCGGTTTGTAGCCTTTAAACTTTGAGCGTGGTAAGATTATTGCCCAACCACTTTAGCATAAGCGAGGTGCTTAGAAATGGCTGAAATAAAGGTAGACTGCGTTGGTGAAACTTGCCCGGTTCCCTTGGTTGAGACCCGTAAGGCTTTGAGGCAAGCAAAAGAAGGTGACATTGTTGAGGTTATCGGAACCCATCCTTCTTCCAAGAAGGAGATACCAATGGCGGTCAAGGCTTTGGGGCTGGAGATTATTGATATTCAGGAGAAAGACGGAGTTTGGAGGATAAAAATACGTAGGTAGGGGGAGTAACTATGGCTGGTAAGGCAACTATAATAGTTCATAGCGGCGATATGGATAAGGTTTACAGCGCTCTTATTATAGGCAATGGTGCCCTGGCAATGGGGATGGAAGCGTCACTTTACTTCACCTTCTGGGGACTGCAGCGTCTCAAGAAAGATGGGTTGGGAAAAGGGCCTCTCTCAAAGATGCATCTGATGGGTCTAGGCAAGTGGATGGTGAAGCGGAAGATGAAAAAGGCCGGTGTGGCATCTCTGGAGAGGCTCCTCCAGGACTTCAAGGAACTCGGAGGCAAAGTCCTCGCCTGTGACATGACAATGGAGATAATGGGAATAAAGAAAGAAGACCTCCGTGATGATTTGATATCAGATTACTGCGCCGTTGGTACCTATATAAATGAGGCGAGGGAATCAACAATAACTCTCTTCATATGATATGATAGGATAAAGAAGTGTTAAACAGGCCTATTTACCTGGACAACGCCGCCGCCACCCGTCTGGATGAGCGAGTGCTGGAGGCGATGAAGCCATACTTCTTTGACATCTACGCCGTTGCCACCTCGGAGTTTGGCTATTCTCAGGGGATAGAAGCCCAAGAAGCCCTGGGCAGGGCTAGAGGGGTTCTGGCTAGTAATCTAGGCGCTAGCCCGGAAGAATTCATTTTCACCTCAGGAAGCACTGAATCGTCAAACATTGCTCTCAAGGGAGTGGCGCTGGCTCTGGGTAAGAAGAAAGGCAAACATATAATTGTGTCAAAAATCGAGGATTTTCCTGTACTACATAGCGCCAGAGCCTTGGAGAAGCAAGGCTTCCAAGTGACCTACCTTGATGTTGATGGCGATGGCTTCGTTGACCTTGATAGGCTGAGAGATTCCATCACAGATGAGACTATTCTGGCTTCCATCCAGCATGCCAACCAGGAAATAGGCACTATCCAGGAAATTGAAAGCATCGGTCATATCTGCCGCGAGAAGGGGGTAATCTTTCACACCGATGCCACCCATACCTTCACCCGGGTTACCCTGGATGTCAAGAAGATACCTGTTGATTTAATCACTGTATCCGCCCATACTATCCATGGACCGAAAGGCATAGGTGGTCTTTATATCCGCCAAGGAACACAGATAGCCAAATGGGTAGATGGTGGGTTTCAAGAATTTGACCTTCGGGCAGGGCTGGAAAACATCCCCGGTGCCATCGGATTTGCTAAAGCGGTAGAACTGGTCACCGAGGAAGAAAACGAGCGGTTCAGGGCAATGCGTAACCGTATTATTGACCGTATACTTACCGAGATACCAAACACTACCCTTAATGGCCACCGCTGGAAGAGGCTTCCCCAGAATGCCAATATTACCTTCCACTTCGTCGAGGGTGAATCCGTCACTCTGCATCTTGATATGCGCGGTTTTGCTGTGAATACCGGCTCTGCCTGCTTCAGCCGCTCTCTTGAGGGTAGCCATGTCATCTTTGGCATGGGTGGTGACCACGAAAGGGCACACGGCTCAATACGCTTTACCTTTGGGCGTTACAACATAATGGAAGACGTCGACGCCGTGGTCCAAGCATTGGCTGAGGTGGTGCAGGAACTGAGAAGCATCAGCCCATTGGGCAAAGAAAAGTAAGAATAGGAGGGCTAGAGATGAGATTCCCATATAGTGAGACGGTACTGGAACACTTTCGCCACCCCCGTAATGTGGGCAAGATTGAGGATGCTGATGGCAAGGCAATAGAAGGCAGCCCAGCCTGCGGCGATATGGTGTCGGTGTATATCAAGGTCGACCCCAAGGCGAACACTATCTCAGATATCAAATTTGAATCTTATGGCTGTGCTTCCAACATAGCTACCGGTTCTATAATTACGGAACTGGCTAAGGGAAAGACATTGGATGAAGCCAAGAAGATTACCTGGAAGCAGGCTTCAGAAGCTCTGGGGGGGCTTCCTAAAATCAAGGCTCACTGCTCAGTACTTGCTGTAGAAGGCTTGCGTTCGGCTATTGAAAACTATGAAGAACGCTATGGCCTAGTTAAGGAGAAAAAGCCGACCACGGTAGAGATAGTGCGCCAGCGCCTCAAGAAAGTTATGAACCCTATGACTGGATTAAGCTTGGCGCGTGCAAATCTGGTGCGAAATATTGAGGTAAAGGACGGTACTGTCCGAGTGGTAATTGACTTGCCCCCAGACCACCAGTTCGCTCCTACAATAAAGGAAGAGATAATAGATAAGATAGAACCTCTCTGGGACGTAAAAGAAGTAACGGTTGAATTTACGGAATAACATTTCACATCTGGGATATGTTATAGATATGGGCTGGTGGATGGTGATATTCTGGGGGAAAGATAATGATGGGGAATAACATGCCCAGGAAATCTGAGAAGGCTCATATCCACATCACCGGCATGACCTGTACCACCTGTGCGGCTACTATTGAGAAGGGTCTGTCTGAGACTCCCGGGGTGGAGCAAGCCAATGTCAACTTCGCCGCAGAGAAGGCTTATATAGAATATGACCCTGCGAAAATTGACCTCTCCAAAATTAAAGGCGCTATCTCCCGGTTGGGCTATGGTACAGCAACCAGGAAGTCCATTTTCCCGGTGAGCGGGATGACCTGCGCCTCCTGTGTTGCTCGTGTGGAGCAGGCTCTGTCAAGCGTGCCGGGGGTAATTTCTGCCAATGTCAACCTGGCTTCAGAGAAAGCCACTGTAGAATACATTGAAGGTACGGAGCTGGCTGACCTGCGGCGGGCAGTGGAAGACGCCGGCTATAAACTGGGCTTAGAAGCAGAGACCCTGGAAGACGTTGAGACTGCTATCCAGCGAGAAATGCAAGCTGTAAAGAAAAGATTTATCTTCGCTGCTGTTCTGGCTGGCATAATAATGGCTTTAATGTGGGCGCCCTCTTTTTTAGGCAAGGGCTATCTACTTTGGGCTCTGGCTACACCGGTGCAGTTCTGGGCAGGCTGGCGATTTTACCGGGGGACATGGGGGGCGCTTAAGCATAGAACCGCCGACATGAATACCCTGATTGCCGTGGGTACATCAGCTGCCTATGTTTACAGCATGGTGGCTGTTCTCTTCCCCGGACTTTTTGCCGCTGGTGGGCTGGAGCCCCATCTTTACTTTGATACCTCAGCTATGATTATTGCCTTGATTCTCCTCGGTCGTTTTCTGGAGGCTAGGGCTAGAAGGCAGACCTCGGAGGCAATAAAGAAACTCATCGGTATGCAGCCAAAAACGGCTTTGATTATCCGTGACGGTAAGGAGATAGAAATTCCCGTTGACGATGTTGGGGTTGGTGACCTCATTCTGGTGCGACCGGGAGAGCGGGTGCCTGTGGATGGCATTATTCAGCTGGGGTACTCCACTATTGATGAATCCATGATTACCGGGGAGAGTATGCCGGTGGAGAAGAAGGTAGGCGATGAGGTTATTGGTGCCACCATTAATAAGATAGGCAGCTTTCAATTTGAGGCAACCAAGGTTGGCAGGAATACGACCCTGGCTCAAATCATTCGGCTGGTAGAGGAAGCCCAGGGAAGTAAGGCACCCATTCAGCGCCTGGCTGATGTCATTGCCAGCTACTTCGTGCCGGTAGTGATTGGCATTGCCATTATTACCTTCGTTATCTGGTTCTTTATTGGACCAGCCCCAGCTCTCACCTTTGCCTTCCTCAATTTTATCGCCGTGCTCATTATTGCCTGCCCTTGTGCCCTGGGGCTGGCAACGCCAACCGCAATTATGGTCGGCACCGGCAAGGGAGCCGAGCATGGTGTTCTTATCCGGAGTGCTGGGGCACTGGAGAGGTGTCATCAGATAAGCACCGTGCTGCTGGATAAGACAGGCACTCTGACCCGGGGTGAACCGAGGGTAACCGATATAATCGCTCTGCCTTCTTCATCGCAAGAAGAGGTTCTGCGGCTGGCAGCTTCGGCTGAACATGGCTCAGAGCACCCGCTGGGTGAGGCAATAGTCAGGGCTGCTTTAGATAAGAAGCTTGAGGTATCGCCAGCCTCAGATTTTAAGGCTATCCCGGGACACGGTGTCGAGGCTTTAGTGGAAGGGAAAAGGCTTCTTCTGGGTAACCTGAGATTGATAGCCGATAGAGGTCTTTCTCTGAACGGGCTGGCGGCGGAAGCTGAGCGCCTATGGGAAAAGGGCAAGACGGTAATGTTTTTGGGTATAGATGGCGAAGTAGTAGGCATCATCGCCCTGGCTGATACCCTTAAGCCTGATGCCAAAGAGGCGCTGGAAGAACTCCACCGAATGGGTATTAAGGCGGTTATGCTTACCGGAGACAATCGGCGCACTGCTGAGGCTATTGCCAGAGAGGTGGACATTGACCGAGTGCTTGCCGAGGTACTCCCAGAACATAAGGCTCAAGAGGTGAAAAAGTTGCAAGAAGAGGGGGAGGTAGTGGCGATGGTGGGTGACGGGATAAACGATGCTCCAGCCCTAGCTCAGGCTGATGTGGGCATTGCCATTGGCACGGGCACTGATGTGGCTATGGAAACCGGGGACATTATCCTGATTAGCGGTGATTTAGGTGGAATTATTACTGCCATATCTCTGAGCAAGCGTACCATGAGGACGATTAAGCAGAACCTTTTCTGGGCTTTTGCCTATAATACTGCCCTTATTCCGGTAGCCGCCGGGGTATTGTACCTCGTCTTCGGTCAAAGCGGTGTTCCGTCAGGGCTTCACTTTATTCTGGGCAATTACGGGTTCCTGAATCCGATTCTAGCTGCTGCCGCCATGGCAGCCAGCTC
>CAZYZL010000036.1:0-8587 GCA_964652005.1 uncultured Dehalococcoidales bacterium
GAGGATAAGTGTGCGGGGGGTGGTGCAGGGGGTTGGCTTTAGACCCTTTGTCTATTGGTTGGCTCACGAGCACCATTTGACGGGTTGGGTGCGCAACACCTCAGGTAGTGTGGAGATTGAGGTGGAGGGGAATGAGGAAGCCGTGGGGAATTTCCTCACTGACCTTGAAGCTAAAGCCCCACCTATGGCACACATCGAGAAGGTGGAAGTCAGTTTCCATCCGGTGAAGGGTTATACCGAGTTTCAAATTTGGGAAAGCCTGAGCCGGGAGGGTCAATACCAGCTAGTATCACCAGATATCGCCACCTGTGACGAATGTAAGAAGGAGATTTTCTCCCCTACCGACCGCCGCTTCGGCTATCCCTTTACCAACTGCACCAATTGTGGTCCTCGGTTTACTATTATTGAGGACATCCCCTATGACCGTCCTAAGACTACCATGCGTAAGTTTGACATGTGCCCCCAGTGTCAGCGGGAATATGCTGCCCCCCTAGACCGACGGTTTCATGCCCAGCCCAATGCTTGCCCCCAGTGCGGACCAAGTTTAAAGCTGGTTGATGGCAATGGTAACCCTGTTGAGTGCAGTGACGTTATTAAGGCGGCAAGTGACCTGCTAAAGGTGGGGAAGATTTTGGCGGTCAAGGGCTTGGGTGGATTTCACCTGGCTTGTGACGCCACCAGCGAAGCGGCGATAAATGGGTTGAGAGCCAGGAAAAGGCGCCCCGGCAAACCTCTGGCAGTTATGATAGCCACTATTAAGGAAATCGTAAAGCATTGCCTGGTAACCCCTGAGGAGAGAAAGCTGCTTGAATCTCCCCAGTGCCCCATTGTGCTCCTCAGGTGGAAGCATGGTTCATCCAATATCTCCCCGGCGGTAGCCCCAAACCTAAACTACCTCGGGGTCATGCTCCCCTATACCCCTCTGCACCACCTTTTGTTAACCGAGACCAGTCTTCCCCTGGTGATGACCAGCGGCAACCTCAGTGAAGAGCCTATCGCCAAAGATAACGATGAAGCGTTAACAAGGCTCAAAGGGATTGCCGATTATTTTCTGCTTCACAATCGGGATATTTTTGCCCGATATGATGATAGCGTCTATATAGTGGAGGGTATGCCTCAAGCCATAAGGAGAGCGCGGGGCTATGCTCCGTACCCCATTTTCCTGCCCTTCAGGTCGAAGCAAATCCTTGCCTGCGGGGCTGAGCTTAAGAATACCTTCTGTCTGACCAAAGATGAGCACGCCTTTCTCAGCCAGCACATTGGCGATATGGAGAATGAGGAAACCTTAGACCACTTTGAAAACACTATCCAGCTTTATGAAAAGCTGTTTCGCATTGAACCAGAAATCATAGCTTATGATATGCACCCGGAGTATCTTGCCACCAAGTACGCCCTTCAGGCTGGCTCAGGGCAGGGGTTGAGCCTTGTCCCGGTCCAGCACCATCATGCCCATATTGTAAGCTGTCTGGTGGATAATGGGGTTGAAGGACCGGTTATCGGGGTAGCCTTTGATGGCACGGGATACGGCACCGATGGTACTATCTGGGGAGGGGAATTTCTGCTCGCTGGCTGGCGCAACTTTCAAAGGGTGGGGCATCTGGAATATGTGCCGCTGCCCGGGGGTGAAGCGGCAATAAAGAAGCCCTACCGCATGGCTTTAAGCTATCTCTATTCATTGCTGGGGGAAGACTTCTCCTTAGACGGTCTGCCTCTTGTTGGACTCAATCCCGCTGAGCTTGAGATAATAAAACAGCAGCTAAAGCGGGGAATAAACTGCCCGTTGACCTCAAGCGCCGGCAGGCTTTTTGATGCTGTTTCTGCCTTAGCCGGGGTGAGGGGAGAAATAGATTACGAAGCCCAGGCAGCCATTGAATTGGAGATGCTGGCTCCAGACGAAGTGCCTGAGCTCGAATCGGAGTCCTATCCCTTCTCCATCGTTGAACACCACGGACTGAGGGTGGTAAAGCTAGGGGGACTATTCTCGGCGGTAGTCCAGGATGTCAAAAACCAGACTCCTGTTCCTGAAATATCGCTTAAGTTTCATTATACTGTGGCTCAAATAATTGTTGAGATGTGCAGATTAATTGCAGAAGGGAGCGGGGTAACCCAGGTGGCGCTGAGCGGGGGCGTGTTTCAAAATCGGCTATTGCTAAAGTTAGCCACCGCTGCATTACAGAGGGAAGGCTTTGGTGTGCTTACCCATCACCTGGTGCCGTGTAATGACGGCGGCATTTCTCTGGGGCAGGCGGTGGTTGCCCATTTTGCTAGTATTTGAGAGAGTTAAAGAGGGGCTTCGCCTCTCTGATAGAACCCATCCCCCTGACCCCCTTCCCTTACTAAGGGAAGGGGGAGTAGAGTAAGAGAGGGGGCAAAGCCCCAAATGCATAATAGGGAGTCTAAGAGGGGTGAAGCCCCTCTTCAATAAATTCTTCCCCTTCCCCTTGCCAAGGGGAAGGGGATAAAGGGGATAGGGTTACTAGGAGCTAAGTATATGTGTCTTGCCATACCAGCACTGATTAAGTCAATAGAAGATAGAGAGGCTGAGGCTGAGATGGGAGGGATAACTCGCCGGATTAGCCTTTGGCTCACCCCGGAGGCTAAAATAGGGGACTATGTGCTGGTTCACACTGGCTATGCCATAAATATCCTTGACCAGAAAGAGGCTGAAGAAACTTTAAGTCTTTTGGAACAAATAACACGGCTGGCTGAGGAGGCAGGGTGAAGTTTGTTTCTGAATTCCGGCGCTCTGAACTGGCTGATGGGCTAATCTCCCAGATTCATCGCCAGTCTAAGACTCCAGCCCGTTTTATGGAGTTCTGCGGTGGCCATACCGTAACCATCTTTAGATATGGCATCCGCCAGGTGTTACCACCAACGATTAATATGGTATCGGGGCCAGGCTGCCCTATTTGTGTTACCGCCAATGCTGACTTGGACAAGGCGCTTGCTCTGTCCCAAGTCCCGGATGTAATCATCGCTACCTTTGGCGATATGCTCAAAGTTCCCGGGAGCCGCTCCAGCTTACAACAGGTCAAGGCTGACGGTGCCGATGTGCGTACGGTATATTCCACCATGGACGCCCTCAAAATAGCTGAGGACAACCCGACTAAGTCCGTGGTCTTCCTCGGGATTGGGTTTGAGACCACCGCCCCAACCATTGCCGCTTCTATCCTTCAGGCAGAGGAGAGGGAAATAAGGAACTATTATGTCCTTTCCCTGCATAAACTTTGCCCGCCGGTGCTCCGGGCTATCCTTGATTCGGGCGAGGTCAAGCTTCACGGGCTCATCTGCCCAGGACATGTAAGCGCTATTATTGGTTCCCACCCCTGGGATTTTATTGCCCGGGATTATGGTATTCCCTGTGTGGTCTGCGGCTTTGAACCCCTGGATATCCTGCAAGGTGTGGATATGCTGGTGGCTCAGATTGAAAACGGTGAATCCAGGGTTGAAATTGCCTACCGAAGAGGAGTGTGCCCTGAAGGCAACCAACAGGCTTTAAAACTCATGGCACAGGTATTTGAGCCTTGCCCTGCTCACTGGCGGGGGATAGGGGAGGTTCCCGATAGTGGTTTAAAGCTGAGGAGAAGATACCAGCACTTTGATGCTGAGCTCGCCTTTAATATCAACCCCGGCCCGACCTATGAGCATGTAGGCTGCGTCTGTGGCGATATCTTGCGTGGGGTTAAAACCCCGGCTGATTGTCCACTCTTCGGCAAAGTCTGCACCCCACAATATCCCGTCGGACCGTGCATGGTGTCTTCAGAGGGCAGTTGCTCTGCCTATTACTCTTATGGAGGGGGTCTTGGAGGATAAAATCCTGCTCGCTCACGGCAGTGGTGGCAAGCTAGCCCACGAGCTGGTGGAGAGAAGCTTTGTTAAACCTTTGGCTAATCCTCTTTTAGCCAAGCTGGATGACTCAGCTGTTTTTGACTTCAGCGGCAGGCTAGCCTTCACCACCGATAGCTATGTGGTCAGCCCCATCTTCTTCCCCGGTGGGGATATTGGCAAGTTGGCTGTCTGCGGCACGGTGAACGACTTGGCTATGTCTGGTGCCCGTCCCCTTTATTTAAGCCTTTCTTTCATTATTGAAGAGGGGCTGCCCCAAAGTGAGCTGAACCAAATCGTGAACTCTATTCAGAAGGCAGCTCGGGAGGCACGGGTGGAGATTGTCACTGGAGACACTAAGGTGGTACATCGGGGCAGCGCCGATAAGCTGTTTGTTAACACCGCCGGTGTGGGCATAATACCGGAAGGAGTGGATATCTCTGGCGACAAGGCAAGACCGGGAGATAGGGTGATTCTTAGCGGGACCATAGGCGACCATGGAATTGCTGTCCTCAGCCAGCGGGAAGGGCTGAGCTTCTCCACCCGGCTTGAGAGCGATTGTGCTTCCCTTGGCGACTTGGTGGCTGAAATGCTAAATGTCAGTCCCAATATCCATTGCCTGCGAGACCCCACCAGAGGCGGACTGGCTACCAGCTTGAATGAGCTGGCAAAGCAGTCAAAAGTAAGTATAAGAGTTGAAGAAGAAAAGATTCCGGTGCGGGAAGAGGTTATGGCGGCTTGCGAGATGTTGGGTCTTGACCCCCTTTATGTCGCCAACGAAGGCAAGCTGGTGGCTATAGTCCCAGCCGAAGACGCTGATAAGTTTCTTACCGCAATGCGAGAAAATAATTATGGGAAAGGGGCGGCTATCATCGGTGAGGTGAGGGCGGAAAATCCCGGCCGGGTGGTAATGGAGACCTGCTTGGGAGCCTCCCGAATTGTTGACATGCTGGTTGGCGACCTGCTGCCCAGGATATGTTAACATGCACGAACTTAGTATTACTCAGAGTATGCTCGACCTTGTCCTGGAACAAGCACAAAAGGCTGGAGCCAGGGGAGTGGGGAAAATCAACCTGGTTATTGGCGAGATGACCGGGGTTGTTGAGGAGTGCGTACAGTTTTACTTTGATTTCCTCAGTAAGGGGACGGCGGCGGAGGGGGCAGCTCTTTCCTTCACCATGGTTCCGACCACCGCCCGGTGTCGGGGCTGCGATAAAAATTTTGAGCTTAAGGAATTTGACTGGACTTGCCCTTATTGTCAGGGTAATAATATGGAAATCGTCGCTGGTAAAGAACTTTTTGTGGAAAGTATTGAGGTGGAATAAATGGAAGTAAAGGTGGTTAAAGATATTCTTGGCGCTAACGAGCGGATAGCAGAAAGAAACCGACAGTTACTTGATAGTAACAACGTGTTTGCTGTCAACTTGATGTCCTCGCCGGGCGCTGGTAAGACCAGCCTTATTCTGCAAACGCTCAAGAGGCTAAAAGGAAAAATTAGAATCGGTGTTATAGAAGGTGACGTGAGCTCAAGCCTGGATGCTGAATTAGTAGCTAAGGAGGGTGTGCCTGCGGTTCAGATAAATACCGGCGGCGGCTGCCACCTTGATGCCAATATGACCTCCAGTGCCCTGGGAAACATGCCCCTAAAGGATATTAAACTACTCCTTATTGAAAATGTGGGCAACTTGATTTGCCCTGCGGAGTTTGCTCTCGGCGAGCATAGAAAGGTGCTAATTTCCAGCATTCCTGAAGGGGATGATAAGCCATTTAAGTACCCTTTGATGTTTCACCAAGCCGATGCTGTGCTTATAAATAAGATTGACCTTCTACCATATCTGAAGTTTGATGCCCAGGCTTTTTCCCGGACAATCAAAAAGATGAATGAAAAGGTAAAAATTATCCAAATCTCTTGTACTACTGGTCAGGGGATTGAGGAATGGGTCTCCTGGCTTCTGAAACAGATAGAAAAGGGATAAAACTCGCCCCCTGGGCTGAGTTTTTTTGTGGAGGTTTAACCTTGGAGCTAATTAAGACTGATTGTATCCTGTGTGTCTGGGGCTGTGGTATTAATGCCTATGTTGAAGATGGCAGGCTGGTCAGGGTGGAAGGCATGACTGAGCACCCGCTAAATCAAGGAGTGCTGTGCCCTAAAGGCAGGCATCTGGTGGGCTATGTCTATTCGCCAGACAGACTTAAGTACCCGATGAAAAAGGTGAAAGGTGGCTGGAAAAGAATCTCCTGGGATGAGGCACTGGATACCATAGCCAGTAAACTACAGCCGATTAAGGACAAGCATGGCGCCCATGCCCTGGCTATCTTCTGTGGCTCAATTGGTGTGGAGAGCAATGAGCTGGCGGCATTTGCCCGCCGCTTTCGTGGCGCCTTTGGCACCCCCAACTTCCTGTCGGTAGAGAGTAACTGCTACCGCTCCCGTATTCTTGCTCATCAGCTAACCTTCGGCACCTTACTTATGGAAGAGCCAGAAAAGGCGAGGTGTGTTATCCTCTGGGGTCACGACCCGGATAACTCAAGGATGCCACTGGCTATTAAGCTGTATCAAGCCCTGGACAAGGGGCTGGAGCTGATTGTTATTAACCCCAAGCGGACATCGCTGGCTAAAAGGGGCATCCATATCCCGATAAGACCGGGAACCGACTGCGCCCTGGCGCTGGGTATGCTGAATGTCATTATTTCCGATGGTCTCTACGACAAAGAGTTTGTCAATAAATATACCGTTGGCTTTGATAGACTAAAGGAGCATGTCAAGCAGTATCCGCCGGAGAAGGTAGAGAAAATAACCTCGGTTCCAGCCAACGATATAAGGAGGATTGCCCGAATATTTGCCACCACCAAGCCAGCGTCCATTGTTCAGGGCATCTGCTCCCTCGACCAGCAGATAAACGGTCTGCAAACAAACCGGGCTCTGGCTATGTTACAGGCGGTTACCGGGAATGTTGATGTCCCCGGCGGCTGGGTTAACGTCCCCTTCCCCCGCCTGGGCAGCCTTCACATTAAGGTAGATGAAGACCCCATCGGTGCTGCCCAGCACCCCCTGTTCTACCGCCTGTGGGGCAGGCAATCACCCTACGGTCAGACAATGTACCTGGCGGATGCCATACTTGACGGGAAGCCATACCCCATCAAAGCCCTGCTCGTTACCGGTGGGAACCCGGTGCTCACCCTACCCGATTCTGACAAAATCAAGAAAGCCTTAGACAAATTGGAGTTTTTGGTGGTTATTGACCTGTTTATGACTGAGACCGCCCGGATGGCGGATATGGTGCTTCCTGCCTGCTCGTTCATGGAACGGGCTGGCATCGGCTATGTTTATGCCGTAACCAGCGGTCTGCCCTATATCCTATTGCGCAAAAGGGTGCTCAAGCCACTGGCGGAATGCTGGCCTGACTGGAAGTTCTGGTGTGAGTTGGGCAGAAGGATGGGCTATCAAGACCTCTTCCCGTGGCAAACTGAGGATGAGGTAGTTGACTACTGGTTAAAACCCACCGGGCTGACTGTTGAGCAGCTAACCGAGCAAAACCCGCAAGGGGTCTTCTTTGCCGAGAAGAAATATGATATGGCGCAACGGGGTGAGTTCCGCACACCGTCAAAGAAGATTGAGCTTTACTCGCCAACTCTGGCTGAGCATGGCTATGACCCGTTACCGGTTCATATTGAGCCCAGCCAGAGTCCGGTTAGTAGCCCGAAGCTGGCTAAGAAGTATCCTTTAATTCTAACCACTGGTGCCCGGATTCTGGAATATACCCACACCCAGCTCAGAAATGTGCCGGCATTGCGGCAAGTAGCCCCTGAGCCAGTAGCTGAGGTTCACCCTGACACGGCTAGAGAATACGGAATTGCTGACGCCGATATTGTCGCTGTTGAGACGAGAAGGGGGAAGATAGAAATCAAAGTCAGGACAACCGAAGACATACTGCCTCAGGTAGTCAGTATCCCCCATGGCTGGGCAGAGGCTAATGCTAATGTACTAACGGAACTTGAGCCCCGTGACCCGGTTACCGGCTATACCCAGTTCAAAGCCCTGCTTTGCCGAATAAGGAAGGTTTAAGAAAAGAGGTTGGAAAATGCCGAAGGCAGCGCCTTAGGTCGGTAGCTAATCTATCAACGTCCGCTATGTTGTTAGGAGGCTAAGAATGATTAAGGGCTTTAATGGTAGGATACCCAAGGTTGACAAATCGGCCTTTGTCAGCGAAGCTTCCTATGTTGTTGGTGACGTTGAAATTGGTGAAAACTCCAGCGTATGGCCGGGGGCGGTAATCCGGGGCGACTTTGGCAAAATAAAAATCGGCAGGAATACCGCTGTGGAAGATAACTGTGTAATTCATTCCGGCTCGCCCGCGTCTCCTATTAGGGATGTTACCATCGGAGACGAAGTACATATTGGTCATGGGGCGGTCATCAATTGCTGTAGAATTGGAAACAATGTTCTTATCGGTATGAATGCCACCATCCTACATGATGCTGAAATTGGCGACTTCTGTATAATCGGGGCTAGCTGCTTAGTTAGCCAAGGCATGAAAATCCCAGACAGGTCATTCGTTGTCGGTATACCAGGAAGGATTAAAGGAGAGGTATCACCACAGCAATTGTGGTGGATACAGCAAGCGCCTCAGATCTATGTTAAATTGGTCAAGCAGTACAAAGAGCAGGGGTTGTAGTTACTTTTCCCAACCTTTCCTCTGGCGACCCCGAGGGGATTTGAACCCCTGATCTCCACCGTGACAGGGTGTCATGTTGTATTCCC
>CAZYZL010000037.1:0-8370 GCA_964652005.1 uncultured Dehalococcoidales bacterium
TGGTAGTAGGGGCTGACCCTGGCTCCAAGCTCGCCCACGCCCAGGAGCTGGGCACTAAGCAAATCACTGAAGAGGAACTCCTCCGTCTTCTGGAGCAGAAAGCCTGAAATGAAGTTAATTGTTGGCTTGGGTAATCCGGGACGGGTTTATGCCAATAACCGCCACAATATTGGCTTTATTTGCCTCAACTATTTTGCCAAGTCTCAGGGTATAAAATTTGACCAAAAACGGGGTCTTGCCCGAATTGGCACGGGTGAGGTGGCTGGCAACAAAGTGGTGGTGGCTAAACCCCAGACCTACGTCAACCTGAGCGGTCAGTCGGTCAGCCGGCTAATAAGAAAGTTCAATATCAATATCAATGATCTCCTGGTCATCCATGACGACCTTGACCTGCCTCTGGGTAAAACCCGCATCAGTCAGGGCAGCGGTGCCGGCGGGCACAAGGGGGTGGAGTCAATCATCCAAGAACTGGGAAGCCAGGATTTCACTCGTATTCGGGTCGGCATCGGCAGACCAGATAAGGCTGAAGTTAGCGAAGCTGAAATTATTGCCTATGTGCTCAGCAATTTCACCCCAGAACAAAAACAAGCCATCGCCCAAGCTATACCCAGGGTAAGTGAAACCATCCTCTGCCTTCTCACCGAGGGTCTGACTCCAGCTATGAATAAGTATAATTAGGGATTTAGTGACCTCACCCCCTGACCCCCTCTCCTTAAAAGGAGAGGGGGGATGATTTTTTTAAAGAGGGGCTAGCGCCCCTCTTAGACACCCCTAATTGAGTAAGCTCTCACCGAAGTAGGAAAGATTTTTAGGGAGGGGGCTTCGCCCCCTCCCTTACTAAATACCCCTTCCCTTTAAAAAATAAAAAGGGAAGGGGTCGGGGGATAGGTTTCTAAACAATCTCCCTTTGCCATAGTTTAGCCTCAGTGATATAATCCTTATACCTATATGGACAAAAAAATCATCGCCGTCATCGGTGGGAGTCAATGCTCAAAAGAGGAAGCCAAGCTGGCTGAAGAGGTGGGCCGGCAGCTAGCTAGGCGAGGTGCTATCCTGATATGCGGTGGACTGGGCGGTATTATGAAGGCAGCCTGCAGGGGCGCTAGCCTGGAGGGGGGAACAACTGTTGGCATCCTGCCGGGGGATAATAGTCAGGCTGCCAATCTCTATGTTCAAATTCCCATAGCCACCGGGCTGGGCGAGGCTAGAAACATTGCTGTGGTCAAATCAGCCCAGGCAGTTATTGCCATCGGTGGGAGCTACGGCACCCTTTCCGAGATAAGCCATGCATTAAAAAACGGCATCCCGGTTATTGGCTTGAATACCTGGGCACTATCCCGAAACAACCGAGAGGATAAGTCCATTATTCCGGCTCAAAGCCCAGCCGAGGCAGCAGATAAAGCCCTTGATTTAGTTACCTCACAAAAGTCTAAGGAATAAAGTGTCAACTATTGACAGTGTTAAAGCCAGAGAAATCCTGGACTCCAGGGGCAATCCCACACTGGAGGTTGAGGTAGAACTATTTGATGGCACCACGGGGTGGGCAGCGGTGCCTTCTGGAGCCAGCACCGGCAAGTATGAAGCGGTAGAACTCAGAGATGGCGATGACTCCCGGTTTGGCGGACTGGGGGTACTTAAGGCAGTAGCCAACGTTAATGAAGATATCGCCTCAGCAATAATAGGCATGCCAGCTACTGACCAGGCAGCCATTGACCACAAGCTCATACAGCTTGACGGCACCGACAACAAATCCCGCCTTGGGGCTAACGCCATCGTGGGAACATCGTTAGCTGCGGCTCACGCTGCGGCTAACCTCCTTGGTATGCCGTTATACCGCTACCTGGGCGAGGTCGCCAGTTACACCCTACCCATCCCCATGCTTAACATCCTGAACGGGGGCAAGCATGCCGCCAACTCGACAGATTTCCAGGAATTTATGGTAGTGCCGGCTGGAGCCAGCAGCTTCAGCCACGCCCTGCAAATAGGCACTGAGGTCTACCACTCACTAAAACAGGTGCTTAAGGATAAAGGGCTGGATACCAACGTTGGCGACGAAGGGGGGTTTGCCCCTTCCCTACTCTCAAACAAGCAGGCGATTGAGTCGGTCCTCGCTGCCATTGAGGAAGCCGGCTATGAGCCGGGTAAGGATTGCTTCATCGCCTTAGACCCGGCAGCCAGCGAATTGTATAAAGATGGTCACTATCTCCTGCCCAGAGAAGGTGTTTCTCTCACCACCAAACAAATGGTCGTTTATTATGTCAACTGGGTATCAACCTACCCTATTATCAGCATTGAGGATGGCATGGCTGAAGACGACTGGGAAGGTTGGCAACTGCTGACAGAAAAACTGGGTAGCAAAGTCCAGCTTGTTGGCGATGACCTTTATGCTACCAATGTAAATCGCCTCAGCAAAGGCATCAAGCTAAAAGCGTCTAATTCCATTCTTATCAAGCCTAACCAGATTGGGACGCTTACCGAGGCTATTGCTGCCATTAACATGGCGCAGCAGACAGGCTGGACAGCGGTAATAAGCCACCGCTCAGGCGAGACCGAAGATACTACTATAGCCGACCTGACGGTGGGGCTGAATACAGGCTTAATTAAAGCCGGTGCCCCCTGCCGCTCAGAGCGCACCGCCAAGTACAACCGTCTGCTCAGAATAGAAGCTGAACTGAAGGAAAATGCCAGCTTTGCCGGAATGCAGGCTTTTTACAATTTAAAGCAATAGGTAAATGAACGAGCCAAATATAACAGGGAAGATTCCAAGACAGATTAGGAAGTGGACCTGCTACAAGCTTGAGTGCTTTGCTGATTATATTGACGCCTACGCAAAAACCCTGGGCAAGAACAAGGGCTGCTACCTAGAGCTATACGCTGGCTGTGGTAACTGTATCTGTAACGGCACCGATTGCATTATTGAAGACTCGGCACTTCGGGCATTAACAACCAAAACAAAATTTGCTAGGTATATATTTGTCGCCGGAGACCAGCAAAACGCCAGAAACCTGGAGCGACTATCCACACCACACAATACGGCTAACATTGTAGAAATAATAACCGGTAACTGCATTAATGAGACGGTTCTCCAGCAGGCATTTGACCTCATTCCCCGCTCGGCATCCAGCCTTGCCCTTATTGACCCCCCGGGATATAGGAAGCTACGCTGGTCAACAATCAAGAAACTAGCTGCCCACGGCAGTGACTGGAAAGGCCATAAGATGGACCTGCTGATACTCTTCCCGCTGGAAATGGCTCTGCTTCGGAATTTAATGCGTCCTGAGTGTCAGACATCCATATCCCGATTCTACGGAAACCAGCAATGGGAGAAGATAAAGCAAGAGAGGCTCAGCGGCAAAATAACGCCAGACAAGGCGAGGCAACGGCTAGTGGAGTTATATAAAGCTGGACTTAAAGGGCTGGGTTATAGGCACGTCACCGATTTTAAACCCAGCCGCTTCTCCACACCTCCCGTTTACCACATAATTTTAGCCAGCGATAGCGATGGCAGGGCTAAAACCCTGGAGGATGCCTGGGGCAAGGAGAGATACCTACCCTGCGAGTTACTTTATACCAGGAAAGATAGACCAAGATGAAAAAAATTGGCATTACCACCACCGTTCCTATTGAAGTATTGCTCGCCGCCGGCTATCAGCCGGTTGACCTGAATAACGTCCTTATCACTGACCCTAGCCCGGAACAGCTGGTCAATATCGCCGAGCGGGCAGGCTTCCCGCTAAACTGCTGTAGCTGGATTAAGGGTATCTACGGGGTATGCATGGATTATGGAATTGATACCGTCCTCTGCGTTACCACCGGTGATTGCTCCAACACTATCATGCTAATGGAGGTGCTCAAGCTTAGAGGGCTAAAGGTCATACCCTTTGCCTACCCTGACAAGCCAGATACCCAGAAAATGCAGCACGCCTTGCAGACGCTGGCGGAAACCCTGAATACCAGCCTGGATGCTGCCGAAAAGCTCAGAGCTGAGCTTGAGCCCTGTCGCCACCTGGCGCTGGAACTGGACGAGCTTACCTGGAAACAGGGACTGGTCAGCGGCTGGGAGAACCACCTCTGGCAGGTATCTACCTCGGATTTCAATCAAGACCACCACAAATACTACCATCAGCTAAAAGAATTATTACACCAGTGCCAGCAGCGCCAGCCCTATCCCTCAGACTGGCTCAGACTGGGCTACATCGGCGTGCCTTCAGTCTATGGTCACGACCTCTATCACTACCTGGAGACTAAGGGGGCGAGGGTGGTATTCAATGAAATCCAGCGCCAGTTCGCCATGCCCCAGCCAGGGAATTCCTTGGCTGAGCAGTACTCCAATTATACCTACCCCTACTCCATATACCAGCGGATAAAGGACATTACCGCCGAACTTAAAAAGCGCCGGGTTGATGGTGTTATCCACTACGTCCAAGCCTTCTGCCACCGTGGAATTGGTGACATCATCTTTAGAGATGCCATTGACCTACCCATTCTAACCCTAGAAGGGAACGACGACTTTTTCCTAACCAATCATATAAAAACAAGGGTTGAAGCCTTCCTTGATATGCTCCAGCGCAGTCGACGAAGGGTAAAAATCGTTGAGGAGGTATAAAAAATGACAACCAAAATCGGTATTAATGGCTTCGGGCGTGTGGGGCGATTAACCCTCAGGGCAGTTAACCAATACCATAGCGGCAAACTGGAGGTAACAGCTATTAATGACCTGACTGATACCAAGACTAACGCCCACTTATTAAAATGGGACAGCACCTATGGTCGCTACCCCGGTGAAGTAAAAGCCACCGATAACTCCATTATTGTTGACGGTAAAGAGGTGAGGGTGCTGGCTGAACGCGACCCAGGTAACATCTCGTGGCACGATTACGGCGTGGACATAGTGATAGAATCGACCGGTTTATTTACCGATGCTACCAAGGCAGCAGCTCACTTTAAAGGTGGCGCCAAGAAGGTACTCATTTCAGCCCCGGCGCGCAATGAGGATATAACTATCGTCCTCGGTGTCAATGAAGACCAGTACCGCCCAGATAAGCACAAGATTATATCCAACGCCTCCTGTACTACTAACTGCATTGCCCCCGTGGTCAAGGTGCTGCATCAAAGCTTTGGGATAAGCAAGGGGCTGATGACCACTATTCATGCCTACACCAATGACCAGAGACTACTGGACATGTTTCATCGTGACCTGCGCCGGGCGCGAGCCGCCGCCCTGAACATTGTTCCCACCACCACTGGCGCCGCCAGAGCGGTAACTCAGGTTATCCCTGAACTCAAAGGCAGGCTTCACGGAATAGCCTTCAGGGTTCCAGTAGCCACGGTCTCGGTTGTCGACTTCGTCGCCGACCTAGATAAAGAGGTCACCGTGGAGCAGGTTAATCACGCCTTTCAGGAGGCTGCCGTTGGAGAGCTAAACGGAATCCTGGAGTATTGCCAGGAGGAGCTGGTCAGTATGGATTTCAAGGGTAACCCTGCCAGCTCCATCTTTGATGCACCCAGCACTATGGTTATTGCCGGCAACATGGTCAAGGTGCTGGCGTGGTATGATAATGAGTGGGGCTATAGTTGCCGCCTGGCTGACCTCGCCGCCTACATTGCCAAGAAAGGGATATAGGAGTAGGGTAGGGGTACGATTGTAGGAATTGACATTCCTATTTGAGCGTGCCTAAAATAGCACGATATCCCTAATAACGAGGTGGGCGATGAAGATAGTAGTAATAGGTTTTGGTCAGTGCGGCTGTAACATTGCTGACCAGTTTTATGCCATTAACGCTCATGCTAAATCAGCTTTTACCCGCCGGATTGAGATTTTGACCGATGCTTTTGCTGTTAACACTGATGAGGCGGATTTAGGTGGTTTTAAGCACATTCCTATCGATAGACACCACAGGATTGTAATCGGCGGGGTGAGAACCTTCGGGCATGGAGTTGGCAAAAAGAATATCGATGCCGCCAAGATTATTAAAGAAGGTCACTCGGTTATCACTGATAATATCCTGGACTCAAAAAAATTTCACGAGAGCGATGGTATCCTAGCCATAGCTAGCGGAGGCGGTGGTACCGGGTCGGGAGCAATTGGTTGGGTAATAAAGAAACTTAAGGAGAGGATAGAGAAACCAGTTTATGCGGTAGTAGTTCTTCCCTTTGGCTATGAAGAAAACGGGCTTACTTCCTATGCCGTAACCAACACTGCCACCTGTCTCAGGACAGCAAATCAATATGCTGACGCCGTGTTCTTGCTTGATAATGAACGATTTGCCAGAAGGGACAACAGTCTCTCCCGAAATCTGAACCAGATAAATGGTGAATTCGTTAATAATTTCTATGACCTTTTTTGCGCCGGGGAGGAGAAAAGACAGAAATACCTGGGAAGCAAAGTGATAGACGCTGGAGATATTAAACAGACCCTGGAAGGCCTTTCTACCATCGGCAGGGGGCAGATTGACCTTGTCACCTTCTACCGCCGGAACAAGGAGCATTTTCGGCAAGAAGCCAAGGAAATGAGCGCAGTAGCTGGAGCCCTAGATAAAGCCATGAATAACCTATCGGTGGCGGTTAACCTGGAGGATGCTAGGAAGATTCTGGTTCTGCTCACTGCCCCAAAGGGGGCTATCACCCTGAACGCTTTGGAAGAGGTGGCTACCATGTTACAAGAGAGAGCGCCTAAAGCAGTACTAAGAATCGGCGATTATCCGAGAAGAGGAAAGGACGTCTCTCTGACTTTACTTGTTTCTGGCTTAACCAAGGTGGCGAGGGTGGAGAACCTATACCTCCAAGCTACAGATTTATTTAAGAAGCAAGCGAATATAGATAGAGAAGCCCGAGATTTAGTTCAACAGCTAACTAGCACTGGCGATAAGCTCCCTACTTTGGACTAGATGATTTGACATTACTCAGGAATTATGTTTAAAATAACAACACTATATCTTAATATGAGGTGAAAAAATGAAAGTAGTAGTAGTTGGTCTGGGACAATGTGGCAGCAGGATCGCCGATGAGTTTGCCCGGCTCAATAATCGGGCACACGGTCAGCGCGGCATTGAAATAGTTACCGGTGCCTTCGCCGTAAACACTGACGCCGCTGATTTAAGCGGGCTACAAACCATAAGCCCGGATTACCAGCATAGAATCCTCATCGGAGGTCGAAGGACGGGTGGTCATGGTGTTGGCAAAATAAATGAGTTGGGGGCCGAAGTAGCCAGAGAGGATGCCGACAAGATTGTAGACGCCATAAGAACCGCCAAGCGCTTCTTTGAGACCGATGCCTTCTTCCTGGTTGCTGGTGTTGCCGGCGGCACCGGCTCAGGGGCAATATCAATAGTCGCCCAGACGATCAGGGAGCGCTATCTGGATAAGCCAATCTACGCCATGGCGATTCTTCCCTTTGCCCACGAAGAGGACACCGAGGAGAGAACCATTTATAATGCCGCCACTTGCCTTAAGTCTCTGTATCCAGTGGTCGATGCCGTGTTCCTGATTGACAATCAACGGTATGTCAGAAAGGACTTCTCGCTGAGAAATAACCTGGCGGCGATAAACTCCTTAATAGCTGACCCATTCTACAACCTGCTTTGCGCCGGCGAGGAGAAGAAACCAAAGCATATCGGGGCAAAGATGGTCGATGCTGGAGATATTATCCAAAGCCTAGCCGGCTGGACAGTAATAGGCTATGGTAAATCAGAATTGCCCATCTTCAGGTGGTTCAACTTCCTCTCCAAGAATTTCATAAAAAAGAGCACCGAAACCCACCGTGGAGTCCAGGCCATGGATGAAGCCCTAAGCGAGCTATCACTTAAATGCAATCCTGCTGACTCAGGCAGAGCCATATACCTCGTCTCAGCTCCGGCTAAAGAAATGAATATGGACCTGGTTAAGGAACTGGGAGGGTATCTAAGGAGCATGGCACCGGAGGCAGTGATAAGGAATGGCGATTATCCCAGGGAAAGAGGCCTGATTGATGTAACCCTAATTCTGTCTGAATTTAATGTCATGGACAAGGTAAAGGAATACTATAGCAAAGCAAGCAGTGTAATTCACGAGCTCAAGGGAAGGCGAGAGGAGTTCGAGGGCAAACTTAAAGAAATAGAAGATGCATCAAAGGATATACCCACACTGCTATAATTAGGCTATCTAAGCCCGTTACGCCAGCTTTATTAGTTGGGCACAATTAGATAGTGACCCAAGTAGTAAAGCTGGTTTTTTATTTAATAACAGTCTCATTCGCTCAAAACCCCCTTTGGAAACCAGATAATATAGGGTATAATAAAAGCAAACGAAGATGTTATCTCAAGTTTTTTATCGTAAGTGGCGTCCGCAAACCTTGGCCGAGGTAGTCGGTCAGGAACCGGTAACCCAGACACT
>CAZYZL010000038.1:0-8127 GCA_964652005.1 uncultured Dehalococcoidales bacterium
ATAAAAGAGGGGCTAACGCCCCTCTTAAACACCCCCTTTTGTGGTTATTTAGTAAAGGGATTAAAAGGGACGCAAGTCCCTTTAAGAAATTCTCTTCCCTCTCCCCTTATAAAAGGGGAGAGGGATAAAGGGTGAGGGGTTGGTAAAACTATCTTTTCCTTGGTAGATAACATTTAGGTAGTGAGCTTTGACCTGCATGTACACTGCTGGTAGAATGGCGCTGTGAACATTAGCCCTGAAATTATCAGCTTGATAGATGAAATAAGGAATGATAGGGTTAACGGCGCCAGCCAGTTAGCCAGGCAGGCGGTGAAGGTATTGAAGGTTGCCGCTGAGCACAGCCGGGCAGATAACGTTGAGCAATTTTTGCTGGAGCTAAATGGGGTGGGGGAGAGGTTAATGGTTGCCCGCCCGGCTATGGCGCCGGTATTTAATATCGTCAGTCGTTTTTTGGGTACTCTGTCCCGGGTTTCAGCGGATGTCGGTTTGGAGGCAATTAAGAGTTTAGCCATTTCTAAGGCTGATGAATTAGCTAACGATTCGTTGCAGGCTGTAGCTCGGATTGTGAACCATGGCGCTAAACTGATTACTGATGGCGATAGGATAATGACTCATAGCTATAGCTCGACGGTGATGGCAGTGTTAAAGGAAGCGTTTGCCAAACATAAGCATATTGAAATAATCGCTACCCGCTCAGGTCCGGGTCGCACCGGCGAAAGGATTGCCCAAGAGCTTGGGCGCTCGGGATTACCAGTTACCTTTATTGATGACGCTGCCATGGGGCTTTACATATCAGTGGCGAGTAAGGTGATGGTTGGTGCCGACAGGGTTTGTGCCGATGGCGACATTATCAATGGAATAGGAACCTACCAGCTAGCCCTGGCGGCTGAGAAAGCCGGCATCCCCTTCTATGTTTTATACGAGGCGCTTAAGTTTGACCTCAGGCTAAAAAGCGGCGAGGCTGATTTGGAGGAAAAGGAGCCGTCTGAGATTGTTGAACCGGGGAGGTTACCACCAGGGGTCAGGATTAAAAACCCTTACTTTGACATTACCCCGCTGGAACTGGTTACCGGGGTAGTTACTGAAAGTGGTTTACTTACACCGAGACAAGTTATTGATTATATGGAAAAGCAGTCGGCAAAAGGTGACTAGCCCTTATATACTCGGGCTAAGGTTTCCTTGAGCTTGGGCACAGTGTCAAAGTTACCTATTTCTTTACGCTTTATCCACCTTGCCTCTTTGTGCTCCCAGTCAATCTTGACCTTGTCCCTGTCTTTTATGTGAAAAAGATAGGGGTGAACCACCCATCTAACCCCCAGCCGCTTATCTTCAACGGATAACGGCTTGCCCTTTCTTATTAATTCAACGTCTTCCCGGGATAGGCTGGTCTCCTCTTCTATCTCCACCAGGGCTTGCTCGTCGGCGGAGGTCTCTATATAGCCGCTAACCCCCGCCCACTTTCCCTGGTAGCTGCCCACCCGCTCACTGCGACGCAGGACGAGTATCTGGTTTTCCGATTCCAGAAAGCAGGTAACAACTTTTTTCTCTTGTAGCATAGTCCAATCTCTATTTTAAGCTCAAAAGATAGTCTTTTAGCCAGCCTAAGGCTGCCTCGGCGGCGCTTTGTTTATTTTGTTCTCGGTTTCCGTGAAAATTGTGCTTTTGACTATAGGTTCCCGCCCTGTGGGATAATCCAATATAGAATAGCCCGACTGGTTTCCCCGGGGTAGCCCCGCTCGGTCCAGCAATGCCGGTGTCAGCCAGGCATATATCGGCACCTAATATTTTTCTACCGCCCTGTGCCATCTCCTCAGCTACCTTAGAGCTCACCGCACCATACTGACCGAGGGTAGCCTCTTTTACCCCCACTACCTTAATCTTAACTTCATTGCTATAGGCGGTAACTGAGCCCTTATAGTAGTCCGAGCTACCGGGGACATTGGTTATCCGGTGGGATATTAGCCCGCCACTGGCTGATTCAACTACCCCCAGGGTTAGCCCCTTCTGCCGAAGCAGATTGCCGATTTCTTGCTCCAGGCTCATATGAACCTTTCCATCAAGCTGTAGATTGTCTCTTCGTCTATCTGGTTGCCATCGTTACTCAGTTTTTTAATGGTATGCTCCACGGTGCTGTGCTTGCGTAAGTTATACAGGTCGTCCAGCTGGTTGTATATACCCACCCTTCTGCCCACCTTGAAGTTGTGTTTCTCTTCAGGCGATAGGGAGTGGAACCTGGCTATGGAATCCAGCATTTTCTCCTTGTCCTCGGGCAACTTCCCCTCAACCTCCTGAAGCAGGTTGGTAAGATGGTCGCTGACAAAGTATGCGTGACAGTCAAGGTGTTCAATAAGTAATTTTTCCTCTTCTATAATCTCCTCGTCGGTAGCCCGAATAAAATTGCCCTTCTTAACCTCGTCATATAAGGGCATCCCCGGCTTAATGGTCAAGGTTCTAACCCGGATGAAGTCGGGGTCTATCTGGTTTAATACCCCGGCGGTTTCGGTGGCGTGCTCCCGCCACATCTTCTTCCCGCCCAAGCCAAGGACAACATACTCACATAGCGAGATGCCTGATTCTACTATCTTCCTTCCTCCGGCAATGTGTTCAGCAGCAGTAACCCCCTTATCCATAAATTTAAGTAGCGGGTCATAGCCTGATTCCAACCCGATGTGGAGTCGGGAAAGCCCAGCCTGGCGCAGTTGTACTAGCTCGTCCAGCTTCTTTTTGGCTGCTGTCTTCGACCTGCCGTAGGAGGTCACCCTGGTGATACTGGGCAGGGTTTGCTTCAAGAACTTTATTACTTCAACCAGCTCATTGGTTCTCAAAATCAGGCTGTTGGCATCCTGGAGGAAGGCGCTGGTGCCACCATAGTAAAGCCACAGGGCGACATTAAAATAGGCTTCATTTGGTGGGTTATTGAGGATGGCGCCAGCCACCTCTTTTACCCTGTCCCCGTAGCCGGATTTCCAGGAAATCTCCTTTAGCTTGTCCTGTATTGCCTTGGCGGTCAATATATCCTGCTTTATCTCTTCCACCGACCTCAGCTCAAATTTTTTCCCTTTGTAAGTATGGCAGAACTTGCACCGGTTCCATGGGCAGTTCCTGGTTACCCTGATGAGCAGGGAATAAGCCTCACTCGGTGGTCTAATTGGTCCTAATTCAAAAGAGTCTGGTAGCATTTGCTTTTTACAGATAACTGAGCACATTTTTCTTGATGAATTCAAAGTTGAGCTTTACTCTTTCCCTGCCGACTAATATGTCCATATGTCCGGGAAGCAGGTACTCAATTTCCAGTTGTGATAGCTTCTCTATAGACTGCTTAAGCTGGTCGGCACTGCCGCCGGGCAGGTCAACCCGCCCGGTATTTTGATTGAAAATAACGTCTCCACAAATTAGGATTTTCTCACTCTGGCAGTAAAAGCAGATACTATCAGGGGAGTGCCCCGGGGAGGGGATGAGTTCAAACTGCATTTTGCCAGCATTCAGCTTGTCATAATCAAGTAATTCATCTTCGGTGAACTCCACGGCAGGAAGACCGAAGAATCTTGATGTCTGGATAACGGTTGCCTGCCAGAAATCTTTTTGTGACGGGTGGGGGAGGATTTTAGCCCCCGAGACTTTCTTGAAGGCTTCATTTGCCCAGCAGTGGTCACCGTGCAAGTGGGTATTGGTGATAATATTGATTTCTTTAGGGTCAATGCCGTCCCGCTCCAAATCCTGGACTAGTTCTGGCAGGAACTGAGTAAGCCCGGGGTCGATAATAATGCTGAGGTCATCCTTAATCACATAGGTATTGCAGTCCATCATCCCCTTTTCTGGGTAGAAGTATAGATTTTTTGTCAGCCTCATGTTATTATTCCTGTTAATGAATTGACTTGAGCCAGCCAATGTTCCATTATATATGAACAGTAGGCTAAAATAAAATGCAATGACTATATAAAAGGAGGTTTCATTATGGCAGCCTTAGCTTGGATTGTTGGTGCTATTGCTGGGCTGTGTATGGTGATGGGCATTGTTACTGCCACCGAGGTAGTTCCAACGTTCGGTGCCGAACTTACCTGGGTGTTCTGGTTTATGCTCTCGGCAATACTGTTTTTAGCCAGTATCGCCTTTGTTTTAGGTCGCGGTGAGTATTAATCACCAAGCTTATGGGTTTTAGGGCGTCGGATAAGGGCAGGGCGTTAGGCTTTCTTCCTTCGGCGGCGCCATAAGATAATGCCTAGTATGGTTCCCCAGACGGGGATGAAGATTATCAGCCAGATAGCTAAAGTGCCTAGCCATTGCCCGAAGAAAACAATTCCTCTGACCGCAGACTTGAGTGCTTCCAGTGCGCTCCAGCCAGCGCGAACCAGTGGTTTAGCTGTAGCCTCGGGCTCCAGTTGCACCGAAATCAGGCTCATTGAAGAGGTTCGCTCCAGATATTGCATTCGTCCCTTGATTTGCTCTATCTCCTGGCGCACCTGGGACAAACTTTCATAAATTCTGAGAATGTCCTCCACATCGGTGGCTTTTTCCAGGAGGGCGAGGTATTGCTTCTCCGTCGCCTCGGCGTTCTTGAGCCTGGACTCCAGGTCAATATACTCCTCGGTAACATCTTGGCTTGAGGTGCTCTCTGATTTTACCCTTACTGCCAGGTTTCTCAGTTCAGTTAGTGCCAGCTCAAACTTCTCGTCAGGTATGCGGATGGAAATCCACCCCCTCATCTCCGCTTCCTCCCCCCAAATGCTAGACGATACCACATAGCCATCAAACCTTGCCGCCAGCCGGGCTATGTCATCACAGCCTTGGGTTACATCCTTTACCACCAGAGACATCTCCCCGGTGCGGACTATCATCCGCTCCTCTGCGGTTGAGGGCAAAGTCACAACGTGGTAAGTCTCTTCCCCTCCCGGTGGCACTGCTTCGGGGTATGGTGCTGGTTCCGGCGCTGGTGACGGATATGGCATTGGCGCTGGCTCTGGTGCCTTGGCGGCGCAGGAAACCGGCACCAGCAGTAACATGACCAGCGCTAGTCCTATTATTAGCCTTTTCATAAAGCAGCCTCCCTTATTATCCATACTCTACTATACTATAACGCAGAGGGAATGAAAAGGTTAGGGTGAGTTGCTTTTTCTCTCCACCCTCACCCACAGCCGTCCCCCATTGGTGATAAATTCTATTGTCCCCCGCTCATCGGTGCGGAATATATTTTCTGCGTCTAATTTTTCCTCCAGCCTCTGCATAGCCTCGGCGCTGGGGTGACCGAAGGGGTTGTCTTTGCCTGCTGAGATAACTGCCACCTGGGGGTTGGCCACCGCCAGAAATTCTGGGGTGGTGGAGGTCTTTGAGCCGTGGTGGGCAACCTTGAGCACGGTGCTGGCTAGGTCGGCTCGTGCCGCAACGAGCTTGGATTCTGCCTCCTCCTCTATATCGGCGGTAAGCAGGAAGCTCACCCTGTTCAGGCTCAGGCGCAATACCATGCCATTATTGTCTATGTCGGACCCGGTGCCGGTTATCTGGGGCGTTTTGGGATTGAGCACCCTTATTACCACTCCCTCGCCTAAGTCTATCTGCTGTCCGGCTTGGGCTAGGGTGTACTTAATATCCTTTTCCTTAAGCAACCTGAGCCATTCTTCACATAAGGGCGATGAGCAATCTAAATCAGGATAGAGCACCTGCTCCACCTTGTATCGCTGTAGAACCTCCACTAGCCCGGTGATGTGGTCGGCGTGGGGGTGAGTCAATATCACCAGTTCTATAGCTCTGTCCCAGAAGGGCATTTTATCGCTCAGTTCCAGGCTTATGGCTTGGGGGCTGGGTCCACCATCAACCAGAATCTGCTGGTTTCCTTTTTGAATCAGAATAGCGTCGCCCTCGCCAACATTGAGGAAGCTTACGTGGAGATTATCATCAGGCATAGTGGCAGCGGCGACCGATGCCAGAATAGCTAGCACTAGTAGCGCTGGGATAACCCATCTTTTGGGGAGTCGGGGGAGAAAGTCGGAGGATTTACTCGCCCCCGACTTTAGCCGGGTTGTAGCTTGGGACATCCAGTTGCCCAATCTGCTCCTGTGGCTGCCGAGCCAGATAGCTGCGGCAAGGGCTAGATAGTAAATTAATATCAGGGCAGGGTCAACCGAGCCCACCTTAATGAATGACGAAGTGAGGGAGGCAAAGCCTTTTACTATCAGCAGCATATATGAAGTGGACAACCAGGCAAGCCAGCCTATAACTTGGGCGATGGGCGGAGCAAAAAGTCCTATTAGTCCAGCCAGAGTCCCGGCGACAATGATACCGGCCAGTGCCGGCAGGGCGAGGAATGTAGCCACAGGACCAACCAGTGAAACAATGCCGAAGTAGTAGGCAATGACTGGCCAGGCAGCTATGGTTGCGGCTAAGGTTACACTGAAGCTGTCGGTAATAATATTGGCTAAGGATACACCGATTCCCTCTTCACCCATGGTAGCCATAATTCCTTTTCTGCCCCGGGTCTGGAAAGGAGGGGCAAGGAAGATTAAGCCAGCCATTGCCAGAAAGCTCAACTGGAAGGAGGCATCCCACAGGATTTGGGGGTTAATGCCTATCATTATGGCGGCGGCAAAGGCTAGGGAGGTAATGGCAGTGCGCTGCCTGCCTAGAAGCTCGGCGGTGAGGAACAGGCTAGCCATAATCGCCCCCCGGACTACCGGGGGATGCATCCCGGTGATTACGGTATAGAGCCAGATTGTGCCCAGTGCCAGCCAGAGGTAAATATAGCGCCTCCGGCCAAAGAGCCATATCCCGATGCTGAGCAGGATGCCAGCTACGATGCTGAGGTGGAGACCGGAGATAGCTAATAGGTGGGCAGTGCCGGTGTGAGCAAAATCGGTTTTAATTGATGCCGGAATATTATATCGAATGCCCAAGATAATACCTTGGGCAAGCGATGCCTGTGGCTCAGGCAGAACCTTAGCCAGGGTCTGGAACAGACGCTCTCTCAACCAGTAGACCCATTCCAGCGGCTTAAAGCCTTTGCCTGTTTCTAAAGTTCCTATCTTAGGGTAGAGCATGGTGGAATAGATTCCCTGGTGGGCGAGATAGTTTTTGTAATCAAAGTCGTCAAGCTGGGGTGGTGTCTCCAGCCTTCCCTTTACCAGGAGCACATCGCCATACTCATAGGCGGGGTAGCGGGGCACAAACAGCAGTGCCTCCCCTGAGACCTGTTGCCAGCCGTTATCCCGCCATATTTTTATATCTGATAGGTAGATGTGAGTAGCCTTATCCCTAACCTCAGGGTCGGCGTTCACCATCCCTTTGATTTCAACTTCTTGGTCATTGTAAAACTGAAGGCAGCTTTCGTCTCCAGAGGGCAGGCTTGCCTGAAAGCAGGAAGCGCCGCCGAAGAGGGCAATAAGGCAGAGGGCTGATAAGATTATTGCCTTGCGCTGTTGGGGGAAAAGGAAGAGAAGGGGGAGGGGGATAAGCCCAATAAGGATGAGGGCTAGCGGCGGGGCAAACTTTGACCCCAGATAGATACCAACCACCCAGGCACAACTTAGATAGATAAGTGACACGAGCCTCCCTTGAAAATTACTCAGCTACCGTGATAAGGTGTTTAATCTGCTCGTAGGTAGCCGGTCCTATGCCTTCAACCTTGGTTAGCTCAGTGATATTGCTGAAGGTTCCATTTTTCTGACGATAGTCTATGATAGCCTGAGCCTTACTTTCGCCAATGCTGGGCAGAGCCTCTAGCAGCCAGGCTTCCGCCCGGTTAATGTCTATCTTCTGTGGCTGTTGTTTCTCTCCTATCTTAGGGATATAGATTTTAACCTCAGTGAGGTCGGCATTGATGGTGCCCCCGGCAGCTTGAATAAGGGCGTCTATGCTATCCCCGGATTTTACGGGGTAGTAGCCAGGGTTACCCACCGCGCCACCGATGTAAACCTCACCTTGGAACTCTTGGCTCGGTGGCAGGGAAATCTCTATGGTTTGGGGCTGGCGATACCTTTGCCAGGTTACCGTGCCCCCGATAATAATAACTGCTATCAGCAGAATAATCAGCGCCCAGTATTTGTTAAGCTTGGTCATGGAAAACCTCCATACTATTAGCTCTACCAAGTATAGCAGAATAACAGTGGTCAATGAATAGAAATGAATAGATTTGTGGTC
>CAZYZL010000039.1:0-7924 GCA_964652005.1 uncultured Dehalococcoidales bacterium
CCTCGGTGATAATCTTGGAAATCTGCCCTAGATTACCACTGGCTTCCTTTACCCCCATGATGTTATCTATCTGGCTCAGCTTGATAGCAGTATCGGCGGAAAGGCTGGTAACGGTGCGTGCCGGCACATTATACAGGATGCAGGGAAGACTGGTCCCCTGAGCAATAGTCCTAAAGTGCTGGTATAAGCCTTCTTGAGTTGGTTTATTATAGTAAGGGACGACAAGTAAGCAGGCATCAACCCCGATTTTCTCCGCTCTCTTGGTCGCGTCGACCGCCTCAGCTGTGCTGTTTGAGCCGGTGTAGGCAACAACCGTTCCCCGGCCGCCCACAGCCGATTTCACCTCGGCAAACAGATGCATCTCTTCCTCCCAGCTAAGCGTCGGCGACTCCCCGGTGGTAGCTGCCACCACCAGACCATCGCTTCCTGAGCTAAGTAAGGCTAGGGCTAACTTTTTCGCCTGCTCATAATCAACCTCCCCGTTTTCTTTAAACGGTGTTACCATAGCTGTAAGCAATCGTCCAAGTCGTTTCATTTTTCTACCTCCTGGGACTTATCCAATCCCGTTTAATCATCTCCTCGGCAATCTGGACGGCATTTAGCGCCGCCCCCTTGCGCACATTATCAGCGACAATCCACATAACTAAGCCATTGGGGTGAGAGGCATCTCGGTGAAGCCGACCAACAAAGACTTCATCGGTGCCAGCCGCTGACCAGGGCTGGGGATAAAGACTGATAGCTGGGTCATCTAGTACCTTGACCGCCGGCGCCTGGGCGAGGATACGTCGTGCCTCATCAGGAGACATCGGCTGGGAGAATTCTATGTGGATTGCCTCACTGTGCCCGATAAATACCGGGACTCTGGCACAAACCGCTGAAATTGCAATCTCGGGGGCATGCATTATCTTCCTGGTTTCCTCCACCATCTTCCACTCTTCTTTAGTATAGTCGTTATCCAGGAAAACATCTATCTCCGGTAATATATTGAAGGCTATCTGGTGAGGGTAGACATGGGGGACAGTGGTCTCTCCCGCCAATACCTGCTTAGTTTGTTCGGTTAGCTCCTCTACTGCTGCTGAGCCAGTGCCTGATACCGACTGGTAGGTAGCAGCAATAATGCGCTTGATGGGGTTAACCTTATGCAGCGGGTATAGTGCCACCACCATTTGAATGGTGGAGCAATTTGGGTTGGCGATAATCCCCTTATGCCACTTAATGTCTTCAGGGTTGACCTCAGGTACCACCAGTGGCACCTTTGGCTCCATTCTAAATGCTGAGCTATTATCAATAACTACCGCTCCTGATTGGGCAGCTATAGGCGAGAAGTAGCGGCTAATCTCAGCCCCCGCCGAGAAGAGGGCGATATCTATACCCTTGAACGACTTTGGGGTAGCCTCTTCGACCACAATCTCGTGGTGACTGACAAACATCTTCCTGCCTGCTGAACGGTCTGAGGCTAGAAGTTCAACGGAGTCCATAGGGAAGTTACGCTGCTCTAATACCTTGATGAATTCCTGCCCTACCAGCCCGGTAGCACCAAGGATAGCCACTTTATACCCCTTCATTTCCTCTCCTGTAAACCGAGCAGAGTATCTAGACCGTAAATTAGCCCTTTGTGCTTCACCACTTTCCTGATGGCTAGCATAACGCCTGGCATGTAGCACTCTCGACTAATAGTATCATGCCGGATGCTAAGTGTTTGTCCTGGTCCTCCCAGTAGCACCTCCTGGTGTGCCATGAGACCGGGTAGGCGTACACTATGAATGGTAACACCTTCAACTTGCTCTCCCCGACTAGCCGAGGTCTTCGCCTGTTGGGGGGTGGAGAATGGTTTACCTCTGGCTTGAGCCATAGCTTTAGCTGTAGCTAGGGCAGTACCTGAAGGCGAGTCGGCTTTCAGGTGGTGGTGTAGTTCGATAATCTCGGCGAAGTCGAAGTATCTGGCAGCTACCTTGGCTAGATGTATCATCAGCACTGCGCCAAGGGCAAAGTTTGGCGCTACCACTGCCCCAACCTGGTGAGCTTGTGCCAGGCGGTCAATTTCATTGACGTTGTCGGCGGTTAAGCCGGTGGTTCCGATTACCAGGTTAACCCCGTGTTTGGTTGCTATGCGCACTGCTGGCATGGTGGCTTGGGCGGTGGTGAAATCTACCAATACCTCTGGCTGGCAGGTGGTGAGGATGTAATCTAGTTTTGAGGAAAAGGGCACTGTCCCTGAGCCATCGGGCAAAGGTAGATAATCCTCAGCCGCCTTTATGTCTACAGCCCCTACTATTTGCATATCGGGCTCGTGGCATAAGGCATTAACCACCTGCTGTCCCACTCTACCTGAGGCACCATGAACTGCTACCCTTATTGGCTTCATTACCTAGCCCCTTTTGTTATAATAACCCCGCTTAGTTCTGGGAGGACGAGCCTCACGCTGCTTCCTGAATGGGTAGTCTTTGGATAGTGAATCTTTTATCTTAGCCCCGGGCACTTGAGATAGCTTTTCGAATACAGCCCGTCGTGACAGGTTTATCCTGCCAAGTTCATCAATGTTAATTACCTTAACCGTAATCTCATCACCAACTTTAACTACGTCCTCAACCTTGGGTACCCGATAGTCAGCCAGTTCACTGATGTGAACCAGGCCCTCTTTGCCGGGAAGGATTTCCACGAAGGCACCGAAGTCTACTAGACGGGTTACCTTCCCAGTGTAGATGGCGCCAATTTCTACCTCCTTAGTTAGTCCTTCAATAATCTCGATAGCCTTACGGGCTGATTCTTCATTAGGTGAGCCGATAATCACTGTGCCATCGTTCTCAATATCAACGGTTGCCTTAGTTTCATCAATGATTGACCTGATTGTTTTACCTCCGGTGCCAATGACAGTGCCGATTTTATCCGGGTCAATGGTTATTTTATACATTCTTGGTGCGTAGCGGCTCAGTTCAGGTCGACTGGAGCCGAGGGTCTGGTTCATTACCTCCAGGATGGACAGGCGAGCCTGGCGGGCTTGATGGAGCGCCTTTCCCACAATTTCTGTGCTTATGCCCTTGAGCTTAATATCTAGCTGTATTGCCGTGATACCGTTAGCTGTCCCCGCCACCTTAAAGTCCATATCCCCATAGGCATCCTCTATGCCCTCAATGTCAGTTAAAATAACATAGTCACCCTGCTCACCAGTGACCAAGCCCATAGCTACCCCGGCTACCGCTGCCTTGATGGGTATTCCAGCATCCATCAGGGATAAGCTTGAGGCGCAAACACTAGCCATAGAGGTACTGCCACTGGAGCTGAGAACCTCGGAGACAAGGCGGATGGTGTAAGGGAAGTCCTCGTCCTTGGGTAGTACCGGGACAATAGCTCGCTCCACTAGAGCGCCATGTCCGATTTCACGCCGCCCGGGTGAGCCTATGCGTTTCACCTCGCCACCGGAAAAGGGGGGGAAATTATAGTGGTGGATAAAGCGCTTGGACTCCTCCAGTCCCAATCCGTCAAGCTGTTGCTCTTGCCTGACAGAACCTAGGGTGGTAATGGTTAGCACCTGGGTCTGGCCCCTGGTGAATAAGGCTGAGCCGTGGGTGCGGGGCAGAAGTCCCACTTCGCCACTGATGGGTCGGATATCGGTCAGACCACGACCGTCAATTCGCTTTGCCTTATTGAGCAGGTTACTTCTTACTTCAGCTCTGACCTTGGTGTCAAAAGCGGCGATTATATCTTCTTCAGGGAATTGCTCTCCCAGGCTTTCCACAAGCTCTTTCTTTAGACTGCTGAGTGCTTGCTCACGTTGTAACTTTTCTGGCTGGCTCAACGCCTGGGCAAGCCTGCCATCAACTATGGGTGAAATTGCTGAGATTACCTCAGGGCTAACCTCGGCTGTAGGCGCTTCCACCTTGGGTCGGCCACAAGCCTGCTGGAGCTGCTCCTGGAGCTTGATAATATCTTGGTTTACCCGGTGACCAAATTCTGTTGCCCGTAGAATAATATCTTCTGAAACCTCTTTAGCCCCTGCCTCTACCATTACAATCGCTTGCTTGGTGCTGGCCACAACCAGGTCAAGCTGGCTGCTTTCAAGCTGGGCTAAGGTTGGGTTTAATATCAGCTCATCGTTGATATAGCCCACGCGAACCACCCCCACTGGACCATCAAACGGAATTGGCGAGACTAATAGGGCTGCCGAGCCACCGATAACTGCCAGGATGTCAGGGTCGTTTTCTTGGTCGGCGGAAAGGACGGTAACTATTATCTGAATTTCATTGCGCCATCCCTTGGGCAGAAGTGGACGTAATGGCCGGTCGGTGAGACGGCTAGCTAGGGTGGCTTCTTGGCTGGGGCGCCCCTCCCGTCTGATAAAGCCGCCTGGAATTTTACCAGCGGCATAAAGCCTCTCTTCATAGTCAATGGTCAGTGGCAGAAAATCTACCCCCTGGCGTGGTTCATCGCTGGTGCAAACAGTAACCAGAACTACAGTATCTCCGTAGCGACTGGTTACCGCTGCGCTCGCCTGTCCTGCCAGCTTCCCTGTGTCAATGATAAGCTTTCTACCGGCAACCTCACACTCAAAAGAGTTAGACGATATCAATATCCCCCCTCCTAAAGCTTTACTTGCGTAGCCCGAGCTTGGCAATTAGGCTGCGATATCGACCAACATCCTCCTTGCTCAGGTAGGCTAGTAGCCTTCTTCTTTGTCCTACTAGCTTAAGCAGCCCACGCTGTGAGTGGTAATCTTGACGATTAGCCGTCATGTGCTGTGTCAACTGGTTTATCCTTTCTGTGAGCAAGGTTACCTGAACCTCGGTCGAGCCGGTGTCTTTTTTACGGCGGCCAAATTTGCTTATGAGCTCGGTCTTCTTCTCTTTGTCCAAATTATATCCCTTTATTCCTTAGTTATTTTAGCAGATATTAGCTACGCTATAAATTAACCGATTATAGCATAAGTGCCAGCAGGTGTAAATTAGCTTGACTTTGTAACCCATAGCGGTTATAGTTCGGGCTGTAGTTGATACCTTGATTCAATGTTGTTTCCCAAGCAGGGAACCCTCGGTAACAATCCGGCAAAGGGTTTTGTGCCGCCAGGAGACCATCGAAGGCAAGGGGATAACAAAGTATAGCGGGTTCCCAGAAAAATCGAAGATTTTTCTGGGTGCTTGTAAAGGAGGTGCAGCAATGGCTCTGGTAGACAAAACCCTGGTGTGCCGTGATTGTGGACAGGAATTCATTTTTACCACCGGCGAGCAGGAATTCTATCAATCTCACGGCTTACAGAATGAACCTAGTCGCTGTCCGGAGTGCCGAGCTTCTCACCGAAGAGACCGCTGGGGTGGCTACAATCAGCCAAGACAGATGCATACTGTAGTTTGTGCTGGCTGTGGGGTAGAAACCACCGTGCCTTTCGAGCCTAAGGCAGGGCGACCGGTTTATTGCAAAGAGTGCTACGCTAAGCAGAAAAAATCTGATTAAGTTTTTAATTTAATCTGGTTGCCAACTATATACCATGACTGTCGGAGTCTGTCAGGTTAAGCTTCGCTTTCCGGAGAACCTATCGCTCAAGGGTAAGCGACAGATATTGAAATCCATTACTACTCGCCTCAGAAGCAAGTTTAACGTCTCCGTGGCTGAGGTTGATGACCATGAATTATGGCAGTTAGCTACCCTGGGGATTTGTTGTGTTAGCAATGATAGCCGGTATACTAACGAAGTCCTGTCTCGGGCGGTGAATTTTATTGTTAACGGTCGCTTTGAGGTAGAGATACTGGATTACGAGATTGAGATTCTACCTGTTTCGTGACCGGGGCTATGATGGATACCTCAGTCTTTCTTCATTATCTTTCAGCTCAACCCAGTTATAGCGGTCAGATAGCTCATATAGAACATATTCCACGCTGTGAAGCGAAATGTGCCCAGTCGCACCGACCTCTGGTAGCCAGCCTTCAGGACTGCCTAAGTAAACACGGGTTATTATCCCTTTATACCCACCAAGCGGAGGCCATAGATTATGCCCGGGAAGGCAGGAATGTGATGGTGGCGACTTCGTCTGCCAGTGGCAAGACCTTATGCTATAACGCCCCGGTTATGGAGGCAATTTTAACTGAGAGGCGTAGTTGTGCCCTTTACCTTTTCCCGACCAAAGCCCTGGCTCAGGACCAGCTTCGTGGTTTACAGGAGCTATTTTACCCCGACCTATTCCATATAGGGGAGGTTGCCACCTTTGATGGCGATACCCCTCAGGCGGAGCGGGCTGAGATAAGAAAGCGAGCCAGGGTAATACTTACCAATCCCGATATGCTCCATATTGGCATCCTGCCAAATCATCAGTCCTGGTCAAGGCTGCTACGCCATTTGAGGTACGTGGTGGTGGATGAAGCCCATACCTACCGGGGTATCTTTGGCTCCCACGTGGCTTGTGTGCTCCGTCGCCTGCGCCGATTATGCAGGTTTTATGGCTCAAATCCCCAGTTTATCTGCTGCTCGGCGACTCTAGCTAACCCCGGGGAACATGCCGAGAAGCTGGTGGGTTTACCCTTTACCGTGGTGGATAATGACGGCTCTCCCCATGGGGGGAAGGATTTTGTCTTCTGGAACCCGCCCATCATAGATGAGGCGAGGAGTGTTCGGCGTAGCGCTAATAGTGAAGCGGCAAACCTGTTTACCGAGCTGGTGAGCCATAATATCCGCAGTCTGACCTTTGCCCGCACCCGTCGGCTGACCGAGCTTATCTTTAACTACACCCGGCGACGGCTGGCTGAGGTCAGCTCTGCCCTGACCAGGAAAATTAGGGCTTATCGGGCTGGCTATCTCCCCGAGGAACGGCGTCAAATAGAGCAGGAGCTGTTTAGCGGTCAGCTTCTCGGTGTGGTAGCAACCACTGCTCTGGAGCTGGGTATAGACATCGGCGACCTGGAGGCTACTGTGCTCACCGGCTATCCGGGAAGCATTGCTAGCACCTGGCAGCAGGCGGGGAGAAGCGGGCGAGGCAGGGATAAATCTATAAGCTTTCTTATCGGGTTGGATAACCCCCTTGACCAGTATTTTATGCGTCACCCCGATTCATTTTTTGGTAAAAGCTTTGAGAATGCTCTGGTTAACCCGGATAACCCCTATATCTTGCGAGCCCACCTGCTATGTGCTGCCTGGGAATTACCCCTGACCAGTGAGGATGATGAGGTCTTTGGCACTGCGTTGGGTCGGGAAAGGATGGGGCTGGAGGGGCAGGGGTTGCTTAAGGAGCGCAAAGGCAAATGGTATGTTTCACCAGCTATTGCTTATCCTGCCCAGGGGATAAATATCCGCTCCACCTCCGGGGAAAACTTTGCCATTATTGATACTTCAACCGGCTCCCTGCTGGAAACCATTGAGGCTAGCGTGGCTCTTTTTCAAATCCACCCCGGAGCTATCTACCTCCATCAGGGGGAATCATATTTGGTTGAGGAGCTTGACCTGGCTGGGCGCACTGCCTATGCCATGCCGACCTCTGCCGCCTACTATACGCAGACCAAGGAGCTCACCGACCTTCATATCGTCAGAGTAGTCCGGCATAAAAGCTGCCGGCAGACCAGGGTGTACCTGGGTGAGGTTGAGGTTACCACTACCGTAGTCGGTTTTAAGAAGAAGGTGCAGTTCACCGAGGAGGTGATTGGGGAGGAGCCGCTTGACCTACCGCCGCAACATTTTCCCACCGTTGCCCTGTGGTTTGACCTGCCACCTAAAGTGGTGGCTCGACTGGTTGAGGAGCAACTTGACTTTGCCGGCGGGCTGCACGCTGCTGAGCATGCTGCCATTGGCATCCTGCCCCTATTTGCCCTTTGCGACCGCAATGATATTGGCGGGGTATCTACCCCCCTCCACCCTGATACCGGCAGGGCGCAGATATTTATCTATGACGCTTATCCCGGTGGCATTGGCATTGCCGAGAAGGGCTTTGACCTGGTGGAGCAGTTAT
>CAZYZL010000040.1:0-7833 GCA_964652005.1 uncultured Dehalococcoidales bacterium
TGGATAGAGCACCAGCCTCCGGAGCTGGGCGCGAGCGTTCGAGTCGCTCCAGGGGTACTTTGTGTATCAGCTGGAAGCTAAGGTGATAGAGGCAAACCAACTTATTGAAATTAGATGGCATGGTCGTGGTGGGCAGGGTGCAGTTACCTCGGCGGAACTGGTGGCACAGGCAGCAATAAGCGAAGAGAAGTATGCCCATGCCTTCCCCAGCTTTGGTCCGGAGAGGAGAGGCGCACCAGTATTGGCTTTTGTCAGAATAAGCAGCCAGAAACCAATCAAGATAAGGGCGGAGATAACCCAGCCTGACATTGTGGTGGTACTTGACCCTGGACTGCTTAGCATTGTCAATGTTACCTCAGGGCTCAAGGAAAACGGGATACTGGTAATTAATACCAGGAGGTCGTTTCAGGAGGTTGAAGCCGAGGTTAAGACCAAATGTAGGCTGGCTAAAGTTGATGCCACAAGTATTGCTAAGCATATTTTAGGCATTCCGATTACTAATACTACTATGGTTGGAGCTCTGGTTAAAGCCAGCGGAGTGGTTGAACTGGAATCCCTGCTTGAGCCGTTGAGGCGGCGGTTTGGCCGCTTGGCAGAAAGAAATATTGAGGCCATGCAGAAGGCCTACGATGAAACCCAGGTAAAGGGGTGAGCCAATGACTAAGCCGGCGGGAATGCTAACATGGAAAGACCTGGAAATTGGCTCAGTAGTCACCGAGCCAGGAAATGCTAGTCAGTATCAAACTGGGGGTTGGCGGTCGGAAAGACCAATCTTTGATAGTAGCAAATGTATAAAGTGTGGTATTTGCTACATTTTCTGTCCTGAGGGCTGCATTGGGCAAGATGCTGAGGGGTACTTTCAAGCCGACCTATTCTATTGTAAGGGGTGTGGCATTTGCGCCCGGGAATGCTGGGCTAAAGCCATTACCATAGTACCGGAGGAAGAGTGATGGCAAAAAGGGTCGGTATTGAGGTTTCACTGGCAGTCGCTGAAGCCGCTAAACTGGCTAATGTTGATGTTGTATCTGCCTATCCCATCACCCCACAGACTCATATTGTGGAGCACCTGGCTGAGCTAGTGGCCAATGGTGAGCTAGATGCCCAGTATATTCCAGTGGAATCAGAGCACTCAGCCATGAGCGCCTGCCTTGGAGCATCGGCAGCCGGGGCTCGAACCTTTACCGCTACTGCCGGTCAAGGGCTGGAGTTGATGCATGAGGTGCTGTATGTTGCCTCGTCAATGCGGTTGCCGGTAATTATGGCGGTGGCTAACCGAGCCCTGTCAGCGCCACTAAGCGTCTGGGGTGACCACTCTGATGTTATGGCGGTGCGTGATACCGGCTGGATTCAGCTCTTTGTAGAAAATGGGCAGGAGGCGGTGGATAATGTGCTTTGCGCCTTCCGCATTGGCGAAGACCCCAGGGTATTGCTCCCGGTAATGATTCACCTTGATGGGTTTCACCTATCGCATATGATTGAACCGGTGGTTTTCCCGGAGCAGAGCCAGGTGGATAAATTTATCCCCCCTTACCAATACCCTATGCCGTTGCACCCGGATAGGCCGGTAACTATGGGGGCTTTCGCTCCGCCTATCATCTATTCTGAGACCAAGAAGGCGCAGCAGGTAAATTTAGAAGCAGCCAAAGAGGTAATCCTCCAGTGCTGGGACGAGTTTGGCAAGACCTTCCACCGATATTACTCTCCAGTAGAGTGCTACCGCAGTGAAGATGCCAAGGTGTTGCTATTAACTATGGGCAGCTTTAGTGAAACGGCAGCAACGGCTATAGACAAGCTGAGAACGGAGGGTAAAAGCGTTGGTTTGGTAAAGCTTCGCTTATGGCGTCCCTTTCCCTTTGAGGAAATTCGCCAGGCGGTCAAAAATGCCAGCGTTCTCATAGTGCTGGATAGGGCTCTCTCCTTTGGTGGTCCCGGTGGTCCGGTTTGCTCTGAGGTCAGGTCAGCCTTATATGGTGAAGACAGGAAACCAAAGGTCATCGGCTTCGTCGGCGGGCTGGGGGGTAGGGATATTACCCCGGCTGGATTTGAGGAGATAGTCAATAGGGGCATAGAAATCTCGCAGAAAGGCAGCGACAAAGAGTTTGAGATATACGGGGTGAGGGAATAATGGAAAAGTATGCTGTTTTTGTCCCCAAACTGGTAACCAAAAGGGAGAACTTTGCCCCAGGTCATCGGGCGTGTATCGGCTGTGGCGAGGCTCTGGCAGTGAGGCTCGCCTGCAAGGCACTGGGGCAGAATGTAATAATTGCTAATGCTACCGGTTGTATGGAGATAGTTTCGTCGCCGCTCCCTTATACCTCCTGGCGTGTTCCCTGGATTCATACCCTGTTTGAGAATACCGCCGCCGTAGCTTCGGGCATAGAATCTGGGCTAAAGATACTGATGAAGAAGGGCAGGATAGCCCAGCAGGAAATAAAGGTTATCGCCATGGCTGGAGACGGTGGCACCAGCGATATCGGGCTCCAGGCATTATCAGGGGCTCTGGAGCGGGGGCATAACTTCCTTTATATCTGCTTTGACAATGAAGCCTACATGAATACCGGGATTCAACGCTCTTCAGCCACCCCCTACGGGGCTTCGACTACCACCTCCCCCGCTGGCAAGGTGAGCATCGGGCAGGTTACCTGGAAGAAGGATATGCCGGCTATTGCTGCCGCTCATGACATCCCCTATGTGGCTACCGCCTGCCCCAGCTATCCTTTTGACCTGATGGCTAAGGTGGCAAAGGGGGCAGCTACCCCCGGTCCAGCTTATATCCACATCCTGTCGGTTTGCCCTACTGGGTGGAGGTGTGCTCCTGGCTTAACCGTCAGGATAGGTCGTCTGGCAGTAGAGACAGGGATATTCCCGCTGTATGAAGTGGACAATGGCACCTATAGATTAAATTTTGATTTCCCTAAACTCAGACCGGTCACCGACTATATGAAGCTACAGGGGAGGTTCAGGCACCTATCACCAGATATTGTGGACAAGATTCAGACCACGGTCATTGAAAAATACCACGGGCTCAAGGCAAAGGCTATAACCACCAGCGAGGTTGTTAAATGGGCGGGGTAATTTTTAGCACTTGGGCTGGTAAGGTGGTAGATAACAGGAGTCTTCACCCTGATGAATACGCCAGCGCAGGAGACCTGAGACTCCCCCTCCAATATAACGGACATCGGGTAACAGCCTTTATGTCTTGGAATGGTTTGGTGGTGACTGATGATAAGGTTGACGTTGTGGATATGGCTCACACCTATCTGAAGGAAGTACAGAAACTAAGCTGTGGGGAGTGCAGCGTTGGTTACCTTGGCATAAAGATTATGCTTGGTATCTTAGCTAGGATTGTCAAGAGGAAGGGGAATGAAGGGGATATTGAGCTGTTGCGCTGGTTGGGCGTCGGGGTGAAGGAGAACGCCAAGTGCGATTTCTGCCCCTCAGCAATTACCCCTGTCCTTGATAGTTTAAATTATTATCGGGAGGAATATACCAAGCCTGTTGCCAGCAGGAAGAAGAGGGCTAAATCGACTTATATGACTAGAGTTACTGCCCCGTGTATGGAGGCTTGCCCCGCTCACCAGGATGTGCCCGGCTACATAGAGCTAATAAGAAACCGTAGATATAAAGAGGCTGTGGAATTAATTAGACAGACAAACTGCCTGCCCCAAATCACCGGTCGGGCTTGCGTTGCCTTCTGTGAAGCCAATTGCACCCGGAACGACGTAGATAGCCCGGTTGCCATCAGGGCGCTGAAGAGATTTGCTGCTGATTATGAAATGGACGGTGGCTCAGCTCCTGCAGTTGAGAAAACTAAAGCTGTTAAGCCCAGGGTGGCAATTATCGGGGCTGGCCCGGCTGGGCTGGCTGCTGGCTATAATTTAGCCTTGATGGGCTATAAGGTTACCATCTTTGATGAGCAGTCGTCAGCGGGGGGGATGGCGTTGGTTGGCATCCCTGCCTATCGTTTGCCCAGGGATATTCTGGAGAGGGAGAGCGATATTATCAGGCGGCTGGGGGTGAAAATTAAGCTGAATACTAAATTAAGCAGGGATATAACTCTGGAGCAGCTCTCTGCTGAAGGCTTCAAGGCAATATTTATTGCCACTGGCGCTCACTTGGGCAGGGAATTTGATATTGAGAACTGGAGGCAGGGTTATGCCGGATTAGCCGACGGGGTGGAGTTTCTCCGCGATGTTAATCTGGGCAAGAAGATAGCGGCTAAGGATAGGGTAATAATAGTGGGGGGTGGTAATGTCGCTATAGATTGCGCCCGAACCTGCCTCAGGCTTGGTTTCAAGGAGGTAACCATTGTCTACCGGCGCTCCAGGGTGGAAATGCCGGGGAGGAAGGATGAGGTTGAGGCAGCGGAGGAGGAAGGGGTGAAAATCCATTTCTTAGCAACACCGGTTAAAGTATTAACCAAGGGCGACAAGGTTATCGGCGCTGAGTGCATCAGGATGGAATTGGGGGAGCCAGACGCTAGTGGTCGGCGGCGCCCGATTCCAGTTAAAGGCTCAGAATTCGTCTTGCCTGCCGATATGATTATCTCGGCTATTGGTGAAGCACCCGATTTGTCCTTTTTGACTGAGGGCGAGCCGATTGAAACCACGGAGCAAGGCACCATAAGGGTTGCCCCCCTCAGTTATCAAACCAGCCAGATGGGGGTCTTCTCTGGTGGTGACTGTGTCACCGGTCCAGCTACTCTCATTGAGGCTATAGCCGCCGGTAATAGGGCAGCTAGGAGCATAGACCAATACCTGACATCGGGCAAAATAGCCCCATCTGAGGAAGACACCAAGCAGAGGCTTACCCATGATGTTGGCCTATGGCGGCAGAGGACGGGAGGTGTCATTGCCAGGAGGGCGCGCCAATCCCCGAGGCAACTTCCACCATCAGGCAGAGCGCTGGGCTTTGATGAGGTGGAGAGTTGTCTTACTGCTGAGGCAGCAGTCAAAGAGGCTGAGAGGTGTCTCAGGTGCTACCGGGTAATGCTACTGGCAGTGGCTAGCGAAAGTTAACCATAATTTGATGATTGAGGGTAAAGCTGATGGTAAGGCTAACTATTGATAATCAAACAGTAGAAGCCGAAGAAGGCTGGACAATTCTTGATGCTGCAAGCAAGATTGGTATCCATATACCCACTCTCTGCTATCACGAGTCACTAAGTCCCGGTGGCTCATGCCGATTATGCGTGGTTGAGATTACAGCTAACGGGACATCTGATTTAATAGCAGCCTGTACTTATCCGGTAGAGGCAGGGCTTGAGGTCAGAACTAACTCAGAACGGGTAGTCAAGGCAAGAAAGCTGGCAATAGAGATGCTATTGGCACAGCGTCCGCACTCAGCTAGGCTACAGGAATCAGCCAGAGAGCTAGGTATTGACCAGCCAGGCTTTACCCTTAAGGAGCAGGAGTGCATTCTCTGTGGGCTATGTGTTAGAACCTGCCGTGAGATTGTAAATGTTGGCGCTATCAGTTTTATTGCTCAAGGCATAGACCGAGACATTGGTGAGCCATCAATTGAGGTTTCACCAGTTAAGTGCATTGGCTGCGACTCCTGTGCCTACATCTGTCCTACCGATGCCATAACGGTAGACGATGTTGGTGATACCAGAATATTAACTACCCCTAGCGGCAAGCTGGAGTTCAAATTAAAGAAGTGCTACACCTGCGGTAAATACTGGGCTCCGGAGAAGCAGCTAGACTATATAATCAAAAAGGCGGGTTTGGTCTCTGACGCATTTGATAACTGCCCTGACTGTCGAGATTAGCTCCTAGTTTGACCCGAGGTTGGTGCTTTGCTATACTTCTCGGCGCGGGGTGTAGCGCAGCTGGTAGCGCGCATGGTTTGGGACCATGAGGTCGGAGGTTCAAATCCTCTCACCCCGACCATAGATAGGCAATTAAGAGGCTAGACCTCATGGTTTGACAAATGAGCGATGGTCGTAGATATCAAACTTCAGGCAATTTTTCGGCTATGTTGGCACAGAAGCAAATCGTTGGGCCAAAAAAGGAAACGGCTCAGAATCGTCCTCACATAAAGTATCCCGAAGGACCATTCATCTTGAACTTAGACGCCGGGCGCAACATGTATTGGACAGACTGCCTCAGACTGATACGACAAGGTGATTGCAGGATAATTTATGGTATTGATGATAATCAATTGGTTTAGTGTGATTTAGTATCTTCTTTGTCTTGCTTTTCGATTAAGCCGGTTATCTCTTCCATGGAGGCACTCTATACCTCTCTTATCTGAAAGAGGAAGGGCTTCAACAACATCAATCACCCGGCTCTTTAGTCTTTTGCCTTTGAGGCTAGTAATTGCGGCTTCGCCTTCAGACTTTGAGGCCATTTCAACAAATCCATATCCCCTGGTCTGGCCGCTACCAATATACTTGTCGTTCATAATGACGACAGATATCACTTCTCCGAAAGCCACGAATTCTCGTCGTAGTTCTTCCTCAGTAACGTCAGGAGATAAGTTGCCCACATAGATGTTCATCTTAGCCACCCTTCTTTGGAAGTGGGCTAGGCTTGGCCCAACGTTTGTCATTAACGTTTAGACTAAGGGCTCTTCGGAGTCACAGATTTATCTTCTGCGTATCAAGTAGACTCAAATGAGGAGGGAGCCTTAGTATCTTCTACCCCTTCCTCTATCAAATCCACCGCCTCTCCTGCCCCCATAAGAGCCACCTCTGTCATCAGAGCGAGGCCGTGCTGCACTAACAGTAAGCGTCCGATCCTTTAAAGTCTTCCCGTTTAGAGCGGTGATGGCCGCCTGCCCCTCGGACACGGTAGGCATTTCAACAAAGGCAAATCCTTTTGGCCGTCCGCTATACTTGTCAGTTATGATACTTACCGATTCGACCTTTCCAAAAGCAACGAATTCCGCCCGTAGTTCCTCTTCAGTCACATCAAAGGATAGATTACCTACATAGATTTTCATAATCAGCCCCCTTTTTTTGAATTGTTTCTCCTACTCCGCTTAATATCTCTGACGCCGCCTTCTTCTGGCGTTATTTCTTGCTTTTATCCGGGCAGCGTCTCCCTTAGATACGAAATGACGGTGGGCCTTTGCCTCGCGCAAAATACCACTCATCTGTACCGTCCTTTGAAAGCGCCGTAACAAAGAATCCTGTGTTTCGCCCTCATGCAGGTGAACTTCTAACGACATAACGCCTCAAACATTCTAGAAGCATACATAGGGTGGGTATTCCCAGCCTATGTATGCTCTCATAGGTTTAACCTAGCTTACCTACTCGGTTTGACTTTACGGTAGCAATCGCTGCAGTACACCGGTTTGTCACCGCGGGGTTCGAAGGGTACTTCGGTATCCTTGCCACACTGGGCACATTTTACCGGGAACATCTGCCGCTGGGTTCTGTAACCAGAGCCACTGTTTCCATAACGCTCTGTTTTTCTTGCCTGACGACAGGAGGGGCAGCGCTTGGGCTCATTGGTGTAGCCTCTGGATTGGAAAAACTCTTGCTCCTCAGCGCTGAAGGTAAAAGTAGCCCCGCAATCGGAACACTGGAGCGACTTGTCCTCAAAACTCATTGGATGACCTCCTCTCTTTTAAATTTTTAGTTAGAGTTCGGTCATCCAATACTTGACGAAATCTGAGGATTTAAAAAAGTATATGATAACCTAAACTGAAACACTATGACATTATACACTAAAGTGGCCCACTTTGCAAAAGAACTCAAACGCCATTGAGAGAATAGGGTATCAATTCGAGCCTTAAAGCATGTTAATGGTAAGCTATGGTCTATGCTTCTATGCTCCGACGGGAAAGAGAGATGCTCCTCAACCGTTGTGCCTGGGTGAGTAACTT
>CAZYZL010000041.1:0-3225 GCA_964652005.1 uncultured Dehalococcoidales bacterium
CCGGCGGAACGACAACCTTCTCCTATATAAACCAACGCTTTATACTGACCAAGCACAATGATACCTCATGTTTGAGACCTCTGGCGAAAGCTGAACTAAGTGATTTTTGAAATCTGCTTGAAAGCCCTATAATACAAGTAAATGGAGGAGGTGCAAGATGGTATTCATAACGCTTTTATCACCAAAAGGAAAGGGAGCTGATGCGGTCAACTACCTCAAGAAGCTCAAGGCTCCGGCAGGCATTACCATCCGTGACGTCTATTTTACCCTTGGTCGCTATGACAGCATAATCGTCTTTGAGGCTCAAGACGCCAGCACAGCGATGAAATTTGTTATGGCAACCGGGTTTGCCACCGATTATACCGTTGAGACCCTTACCGCCATCTCAGCCAAGGGACTGTGAAAGCCGGCTTTTTGCCCCCCACTCTGCTATAATTAGGCTATGAAGAAGACGCTTCTAGTGCTGTTTGACGGCAATGCCCTGATTCACCGCGCCTTCCATGCCCTGCCACCGCTCACCGTGAGCAAGACCGGTGAGATGGTTAGCGCCGTTTATGGCTTTGCCTTAATGGTGCTCAAGGTAGTAAATGAGCTAAAACCGACTCATTACGCCATCGCCTTTGATATGAAAGCTCCTACCTTCAGGCACCAGCTATTTGAGCAGTATAAAGCGCAGCGACCCAAAGCCCCAGAAGAGCTAGTCAATCAATTCGGGCGGGTAAGGCAGCTGGTTGAAGCCTTCCACATCCCTATCTTTGAGCTTGAGGGCTATGAGGCAGACGACATCTTGGGCACCCTGAGCCAGCAGGCCAGCCACCAGGACATTGATACCATCATCGTTACCGGTGATGCCGATACCATGCAACTGGTGTCCCCCAGAGTAAAGATACTTTACCCCAGACCAAGGGGGGGGTTCAGCGATACCATGCTCTACGACGAAGCGGCGGTAAGCCAGAAGTATGGCGTCAAGCCTGAGCAGATTGCCGACTTCAAGGGGCTGGTGGGTGACCCGTCGGATAATATTCCCGGCGTCCGCGGCATAGGTGAAAAGACTGCCGTCAAGCTCATCCAGCAATTTGGCTCCATAGAGCAAATCTATGACCATATAGATGAGGTAACCCCAGCCAGACTCCAGGCTCTTTTGCGGGAAAATGAAGCTATTGCCCGTCAGAGCAAGGAGCTAGCGACCATCGTTATTCAGACGCCGATTAGCCTGAACCTTGATGACTGCCAGGTTAGCCAGTATGACCGACATCAGGTAACTGAACTCCTCCGCGAGCTTGAGTTTGTTAGCCTGCTGCCCAAGCTCCCCCAGATAGAAATTGAAAATGAAGCCCCCGCCCGGGTTGAAACTAAGCCCCCCCAGAGAGACTACCGTATTGTAAACACCACCCCAGCCCTTGATGAGCTGCTAGACCGCCTGTCAGCAGCCAAGTCCTTCGCCTTTGACCTGGAAACAACCAGCCTAGACCCGATGTCAGCCCAGCTAGTCGGTATATCCTTTTCGCCGGCTCCGGGCGAAGCCTACTACATCCCGGTGGGTCATGTCGGCTGGGGGCAGATAGAGCAATTGCCCCTAGAGCAGGTCATAGCCCGGCTCAAGCCGCCTTTGGAAGACCAGAACTTAGCCAAGCTGGCTCATAACGGCAAGTATGATATGGCAGTGCTGGCTGAATACGGAATAACGGTCAAAAACCTGACCTTTGACTCCATGCTGGCTGCCTATCTGCTGGGCGAGAAATCGCTGGGCTTAAAAGCCCTCGCCTTCAGCAAGCTGGCTATTGAAATGACGCCCATCACCGACCTCATAGGCTCAGGGGCTAAGCAGATTTCCATGTCGCAGGTAGAGATAGCCCGTGTCGCCGACTATGCCTGCGCTGACGCCGACATGACGGGACGACTGGCCGAAATGCTACAGGCAGAGCTTCACCACCAGGGGCTGTGGCAACTCTTCTTCCATGTTGAGCTGCCACTGATGCCGGTGCTGGTTCACATGGAAAGGAATGGAATCGCCCTGGACACCAAGTTGCTGAGGCAGATGTCGCACCGCCTGGGCGAGCAGTTACTAAAGCTAGAGGCTGAGGTATATAACAGTGTTGGACATCAGTTCAATATAAACTCGCCTCAACAATTGAGCACTGTCCTCTTTGACGAGCTAAGACTAGCGCCTGCCCGCAAGACTAAGAGTGGCTTTTTTTCTACCGAGGCTTCAGTGCTGGAGGAACTGCGCGGTGCTCATCCTATCATGGATTATCTTTTACAATACCGCCATCTAGCCAAATTAAAATCAACCTATGTCGATGCCCTGCCCAGCCTAATCAATCCCAAGACAGGGCGGGTGCACACCAGCCTTAACCAGACACAGACGGCAACCGGTCGGCTCTCCTCCAGCGAGCCTAACTTACAAAATATCGCTGTCCGTGACGAATTAGGTAAGGAAATAAGGAAGTCCTTTATTACTCCATCAGGGTCGTATCTTTTAGCTGCCGACTACTCACAGATTGACCTCCGCGCCCTGGCTCACCTGTCGCAGGATAAAAGCCTGCTGGCTGCCTTCCAACGGGATGAGGATATTCACACCGCAACCGCTGCTCAGGTCTTCGGCGTTGACCCATCAGCAGTAACCCCAGATATGCGCCGGGTGGCAAAAACAGTCAATTTCGGCGTTATCTATGGCATGAGCGACTACGGGCTGGAGCAGGCAACAGAGCTATCACGGGAAGAAGCTGCCCAGTTCATCGCCGCTTACTTTGAAAAATACCCCGGCGTGAAACAATACCTTGAATCTACTAAGGAACAGGCAAGGAAAGAAGGCTTTGTTCAAACCCTCCTCGGCAGAAGGCGTTCTATCCCGGAAATCAATTCCTCTAACCGACAGGTGAGGGAAGCCGCCGAAAGAATGGCGATAAATATGCCAGTACAGGGTACTTCCGCCGACATCATAAAGGTGGCAATGATTAACCTAGACCGGGAGATAGATAAACGCCGACTTGAGAGCAAGATGCTGCTTCAGGTGCATGACGAGCTTATCTTTGAGGTGCCCGAGGCTGAACTGGAAGAGATGAGTCAGCTAGCTTCTAAACTAATGTCCACTGCTATAGAGCTCAGCGTTCCACTAAAAGTGGACATCAAGACCGGCACCAACTGGGGGGAGATGGAACCTTAGTGAGTGTTTCTTGCACTTCAACCTATCCCCCTGCCCCCTTCCCTTACCAAGGGAAGGGG
>CAZYZL010000041.1:3325-7770 GCA_964652005.1 uncultured Dehalococcoidales bacterium
AAGGGGATAGGGTTACCTAATAAAAACCTAAAGGGGGTGAGGTTAGTAAACACTCTCTCACGGATGTCGAAAAATGATACTTACTATGAGTGCCTTTAAGAATAAGTAGAGCCAAATAGATGCCTGAGCTTCCTGAAGTAGAAACGATAAAGAACGAGCTCCAACCTTATCTAATTGGGCATGCTGTCACCGGTGTCACCTTATTCTGGAAGGGGATAGTGCGCCAGCCTTCGGTAGAGGAATTTTGCTCCCGCCTCATCGGACAGAAAATAACCGGGATAACACGGCGGGGAAAGTACCTCATCTTCAGCCTAACCAGCGGCGAGGCGTTTATTATCCATCTAAAGATGAGTGGCTCGCTGCTGCTAAAGCCAGCCTCGGCTAAAGCTGATAAATTTACCCGTGCCATTCTTTATTTAGATAATGAAGCTAGCCTTCACTTTCGCGACCCGCGCAAGCTGGGGGTAATGTGGCTGGTGAAGGATAAAAATAGCGTTGTTGGTAAGCTTGGTCCTGAACCCCTGGAGACCAACTTCACCCCCCAGATTCTGGCTCAGCGGCTGAGTAAGCACATGGCGCCAATAAAGGCTCTGCTCTGCGACCAGAGTTTTGTGACTGGCATCGGCAACATGTATGCCGACGAAGCCCTGTTTTCTGCCAGAATTCACCCACTGAGGTCAGGGAAAAGCCTGTCCCAACAGGAGGTAGAGCGGCTTCACCGCGCTATTCAGCAGGTTTTATGGGCAGCCATCAAAAATAAGGGAGCCAGTGTAGATACCTACTTTCGCCCCAACGGGCAAATAGGCACCGCCCACTTTCAGTTTCGGGTCGCCCACCGCGGTGGTCAAACCTGTCCTGTCTGTGGCACGCCACTCCAGCGCCTCCCCATCCGAAATCGGGGCAGCTACTTCTGCCCCAAATGCCAGCCACTCAAATCGGATTGATAACTATATTATCCCCCGCTTCAAGCATCAATTATCAAAACTGCAACTCATTAAGTCCAGTGTAAGGGTCAAGATAACGACGAAGCTGGTAGTCAAGCTCCGCTATCACTACTTCAGCAGTGGAGAATATCTTAGCCTCCACAAGGTGTCCCCCTCGGCATTTAGTGGCATCTGCAAGCTGTATGTGCACGTGGGTGAGTAGCTCGGCACCCTTAACCGCCACCGAACCCTGGGCGCAGACAATCTCCAGCGGTCCCTGGTACTCCTTGGTCTCATATTTGCCTGGGAGTTCCTTAAGGAAGTTCAACCTAGCACTTTCCACAGAGCCTATGATACCGATGACCACCCCAGAGGAGATGCCGTTCTGGCGGCAGTAGCGGACAATTTCACTAGAAAGCTCCTGATTGGGCTTAATCCTGAAAACATGCACTTTCTTGAACAACATAATGCCTCCTAACTTGTAGCAGCATGGACAGACAATCTTTATATAACACCCTGTTGCCTAAGCCCAGCCACCTCATCATCACTCAGCCCCAGTAGCTCCTCATAGACATAGTCGTTGTCCTGACCCAAAATGGGCGCTGCCCAAGTATATCTTGCCGGGGTATCAGATAGCCTTATTGGCACGGCGTCAGATATGGTCTTGCCCAGTTCGGGGTGGTCAAGCTCAACGAAGAAGCCCCGCTCTCGTAGCTGGGGGTCTTCAGCCAAATCTCTGGCGTTCTGCACCACCCCGGCTGCCACCCCCTGCTTCTGAAGTAAAACCATTACCTCCTCAGCAGTATGCTTTTTCGTCCACCCCTCCACCAGTCTGTCCAGCTTTGCTTTATTCTTCAAACGCCCGGTAAAAGTAGCAAATTGCCTATCCTCAGCCCAGGGCGGGTTGCCAAGAGCCCGCTTGAATCCCTGCCACTCCTCATCGGTGAACACGGCAATGGCACACCACCGGTCGTCACCCTGACAGCGATAGACGCCGTGAGGTGCCGCCTCAGTTGAGCCATTGCCCACCGGCGCCACCTCCCCATCAACCATATACTCCAGAATGGCACCGCCTAATAAACTTGCCATCGCCTCCACCTGCGAGACATCAATATATTGCCCCTCTCCCGTCCTCCGCCGGCATTCCAGAGCCCCAAGCAGAGCAAAGCAGGCGAGCAGACCAGCTATATGGTCGGCATAAGAAGTGCACAAGCCCAGCGGTGGCTTGTCGGGAAAAGAGGTTAGATAGGTTATGCCGGAGAAGGCTTGAATTGTCGGACCAAAGCCAGCGTAGTCCCGCCAAGGTCCGGTGTTTCCCATAGTCGACAGGCTGAGCATAATGAGGTCAGGCTTTATCTTCTTCAGGTTATCATAATCTAATCCCCAGTTAGCCATCACCCTGGGGGTAAAATTCTCCACCACGGCGTCACTTATACCCACCAGCCTTTTAGCCAGAGCTATCCCCTGCGGTTTATTAGGGTTCAGGGTAATGCCCAGCTTATTACGGTTCCAGGTGTTATAGTAGCCACGGCTGAATCTGTCCTCAGCCTCAGGCAAAAGCGGCTGAACCTTAATCACCTCAGCGCCAAAATCAGCCAGTATTCTGGTGGCATAAGGTCCCGCCAGCACCCAGGTAAAATCAAGTATGCGGATGTTGTGTAAGACAGATTGGTTGGTCATTTTAGCTCATAAGACCAGCGTGTCCCGAGAACTTCCCAGGGGAATGCTGGCGCTGACCGAAGCTCCTTGCGCTCGACCTTCTCGCCTTCGTTGAAGATGGACATCTGTATATTCTTAAACTCCTTGCCCATGTGGTACTTCTTAGATTCTATAAGGTCAATAAGGATTAGAAGGAGAGGCCACTTTGCTCCTTCCCATTTCCCCATCACATGGTTACAAACATTATGTATGTTTGGCGGATGGGTATAGGTTATGAGTACTGCATATTTAAGTCTTTCTCTGCCTTTGTCCTTACTCCACACTGTGTGATGTTTTAGCTTTTCTAACTCGTTACCCCATACGCCACCCCACTCCCATTCAACAGCTATTTCGTCGCTATCGGTGCTTCGAAGGACAGCATCTTTCCTTCCTCCCGCCTCAAACCTAGTAACAAGCCCCATGAGGTCAGCTACGTTACGAACAACTACTCCGATATGGATAGTCCAATCCACTCGCCCCGCTCCTGTTGCTATTTTTGCATCCATTGGAAAATCACGGTACCAGAAATACTGAAATAGTGTTGCGAAATCTTCTGGAGACGCCCATTTTTCTTCTAGCATTTTTCAGCCTCCTTTTCCTCTTTATATTTTCTACTAACCCCTCACCCTTTATCCCTCTCCCCTTTACAAGGGGAGAGGGAAGATTTTCTATTAAAGGGGCTTCGCCCCTTTCAAACCCCGTTTATCGGGGTGCCTAAGAGGGGCGCTAGCCCCTCTTTTTATTCTTCCCCCTCTCCTTCGATTGAAGGAGAGGGGGATTAAGGGGGTGAGGTAGATAAATAATAATACCATAAATTTAGAATTGGCTTTGCGTTCAAGTATATGATACAATTGACTAGGAATTTCCAGCTTACTAGAAAAGGACATTGCTATGGCTGATAAACCGCTTCCCGACCTAAAAACGTTCATCGAAAATGTGAATAAGAAGGATAAGCGCAGCGGTAGGAGAATCCGGTTTGCCTTTACCAAGCGGAAAAGGAAGTAACGCTGAAAACTATAAGCTTCATTTCAGGTTGCCCCCAGTCGAGTCGAACGGATGGTCTTCCTGTGTGAAATCAGGCAGGTAGTTCTCCGGTGACCCCATTTCTTGTAGCCAGCCATTCTCCAGCCCTAACCTATCTACTAATTTAATGACCTCCGAATACTCTGACGGTGAGATTATCCTTGAAAGAGAAGGAACCCGTGAAGCTCGATGCGATGGAAAGTATTGAGACATAATGCTCACTGTAACTGTAGGAGAAACCTCGCTAACCAGCCAGGTGAGTGAGTCCTGACTACCAGCCAGCCCATTGGGAAGTATAAGGTGACGCACAATCAACCCCCTCTGAGCCAGCCCAGCCTCATTCAGTACTACATTTCCGACCTGCCGGTACATCTCCCGAATAGCGGCACGGGCATGGGCTACATAGTCTGGAGCCTGTGAAAACTTTCTGGCCCATTTATCAGAGGCATACCTCAGGTCCGGCAGGTAAATACTTATTATGCCATCAAGCTCTATCAAAGACTTAATGGAATCGTAGCTACAGGTATTATAGACCAGCGGTAGCCGAAGTCCCATAGGCACTGCCTCCAGTACCGCCCGAACTAGCTGGGGGACAAAGTGCGACGGGGAAACAAAGTTGATATTGTGGCATCCAAGTTCATCCTGAAGGTAGAGCATACGTTCAGCGAGAGTATGGCAATCCATTTCCTTAGACTTTTGTCTTGCCCAGTCCTGGCTAATCTGATAATTCTGGCAATAGACACACCTCATATTACAGTTACCAAAGAATATTGCCCCCGACCCCCTACTCCCTGAAATGAC
>CAZYZL010000042.1:0-5912 GCA_964652005.1 uncultured Dehalococcoidales bacterium
CTTCCCCCTCATGCTAAGAATATATCTCCCTATTATGGAGAGGGGGATAAAGGGGTCCCCACGAAATCCTGATTTCGTGGGGTAAGATTAAGAGGGTGAGGTTAATAAACGATGTTAAAGGGGCTAGTTGACAATGAATGGTTGTTTTGTTATGTTATGTTGTGATAATAACTCAAAGTTGGGGTTTCGGAGGCGCTAATCCGTCCGTGTAGGGACGGTTTTTAATTAATAGAGCGAGCGGAGAGATGAAAAGCGATGCTATTAAACGAGGTGTAGAGCGTGCCCCGCACCGGGCTTTGCTCCACGCCCTAGGCTGGCGGGGGGCTGACATAGATAAGCCGCTTATCGGTGTTATCAACAGCTTCAGCGAGATTGTCCCCGGACATATCCATTTACGGAATATTGCCGAGGCGGTTAAGGCTGGGGTATATAGCGGCGGGGGTATTCCCTTTGAGGTCAATACTATTGCCGTATGCGATGGCATTGCTATGAACCATCCAGGCATGAAATATAGCCTTCCCAGCCGGGAATTAATCGCTGATTCAGTGGAGATAGTGGCTGAAGCCCACGCCTTCGATGCCCTGGTTTTTATTCCCAACTGCGACAAAATAATCCCCGGCATGCTCATGGCAGCGGTAAGATTAAATCTACCGGCTATCTTCATAAGCGGTGGCCCGATGCTGGCGGGGCGTCTGGACAATAATGGCAAAGTGGAAAAGATTGACCTTAGCTCTGTCTTTGAGGCAGTGGGCAAGGTAGCCAGCGGTGAAATGACTGTGGAAGAATTGGAGCAGCTGGAGGAGCTTGCCTGCCCCGGCTGCGGCAGCTGTTCTGGGATGTTCACCGCCAATACCATGAATTGCCTGACTGAAGCCCTGGGAATGGCACTGGCAGGCAACGGCACCATCCCGGCAGTCGATGCCAGACGGCTCCAGCTAGCCAAAAAAGCTGGACAACAGGTTATGGAGCTTCTGGCTAATGACGCTCGCCCTAAAGATATTGTAAACAAGGATTCTATTCATAATGCCTTTACTGTTGATATGGCATTAGGTGGTAGCACCAATTCAGTCCTGCACCTTATGGCACTGGCTCATGAGGCTGAGGTTGATTTTTCCCTGTCAGTGGTGAACCACATCAGCCAGCGCACCCCTCACCTAGCCAAGCTAAGACCAGCCGGCGACTATCACCTTGAAGATTTAGACCGGGCTGGTGGTATAGCTGCAGTGATGAAAGAATTAAAGGAACTATTACACCTGGATTCAAAAACAGTATCGGGAAAATCAGTGGCTGAGGTTATCGCCGACAGCCGGAATATGGATAAAGAGGTTATCCGCCCCATTGCCAATGCTCACTCGCCTACAGGCGGTATTGCTATCCTTTTTGGCAACCTGGCGCCGGAGGGAGCAGTGGTAAAAAGGGCGGCAGTAGCTGCTGAAATGATGGTTCACCGCGGGGCAGCCAGGGTCTTTGACTCTGAGGAAGAAGCCACCAAGGCTATTATGAATAAGAAAATAAAGCCTGGGGAAATAATAGTCATCCGTTATGAAGGACCTAAGGGCGGACCGGGGATGAGGGAGATGCTCACCCCGACTTCTCTTCTCAGCGGCATGGGTATGGATAAGGAGGTAGCCCTTATCACTGACGGGCGTTTTTCCGGAGCCACCCGGGGGGCAGCTATCGGACATGTCTCCCCTGAGGCAGTCAGTAAAGGGCCTATTGCCGCCTTAAGGAACGGAGATATAATCAACATTGATATTCCCAATTACCAGCTTGATGTAGAGCTTTCTGATAAGGAGATATCTAACCGTCTGGCACGGCTAGGCGAGTTTGAGCCTAAAGTTAAGACAGGTTACCTCAGGTACTATGCCGAGAGGGTATCTTCGGCTAGCACCGGGGCAGTGTTCAGTAGATAAGGGGGCTATTATGAAGATGACCGGGGCGCAAATGCTATGTGAGAGTTTAATACGGGAAGAGGTGGAGGTTATTTTTGGTTTTCCCGGCGGAGCCGTTTTACCGCTATATGATACCTTACCTCAATATCCTCAGCTCCGCCATATTCTGGTGCGTCATGAGCAGGGTGCCGTCCATGCCGCCGATGGCTATGCCAGAGCCACAGGGAAGGTGGGGGTATGCATAGCTACTTCTGGTCCCGGGGCAACTAACCTGGTAACCGGCATTGCTAATGCTCATCTTGATTCAGTCCCCATAGTGGCTATAACTGGTCAAGTAGCCCGACCATTTATTGGCAAGGACGCCTTCCAGGAGACAGATATTACCGGCATCACTCTGCCTATTACCAAGCATAACTATCTTGTTCTTGATGTCGCTTCATTGCCCAGAATAATTAAAGAGGCTTTTTATCTCGCCAGGAGCGGTCGACCGGGACCGATACTTATCGATCTACCGAGGGATGTTCAAATAGACCAGGCGGAATTTCACTACCCGAGCAAGGTTGATTTGCCTGGCTATAAACCAACCCTCCAGGGGCACCCGGCACAGGTCAAGAAGGCAGCTAATCTGATAGATGAGGCACAGCGACCTCTGATTATTGCTGGCCGGGGGGTAATCATCTCCAAGGCATATGCTGAACTTAAGCAACTGGCAGAGAAAGCGCAAGTGCCAGTGGTTACTACCCTGCTGGGCATTAGCTGCTTCCCTGAGTCTCATGCTCTAAGTTACGGGATGATAGGGATGCACGGCATGGCTTATGCTAACCTGGCAGTTGATGCCGCCGACCTTATTATTGCTATCGGGATGAGGTTTGATGATAGAGCTACGGCTAAGGTAAGTGCCTTTGCCCCCCACGCTCACATTATTCACATTGATATAGACCCAGCCGAGATCGGCAAAAATGTGCGCGTGGATGTGCCCATTGTTGGTGATGCCAAAGCCGTCCTTCAAGAATTAAATAAGCTAATTATTTCTGCCCGACATATTGATTGGATTCAGCAGCTTGATGATTGGCGAAGGGAACACCCGTCAATAACTATCAGAGACAGCCAGGGGCTCCTGCCCCAGTTTGTCATCCGTAAGATATATGAGGTAACGCAAGGTAAAGCGATAATTGTTACCGGGGTGGGGCAGAACCAGATGTGGGCAGCCCAGCATTACTGGTATAATAAGCCGAACAGCCTAATCTCATCAGGCGGATTGGGGACTATGGGATTTGAGCTGCCGGCGGCAATGGGCGCCAAGGTAGGCTGTCCTGATGAGGTTGTCTGGTGTATAGCTGGCGATGGTGGTTTTCAGATGACAATTCAGGAGTTAGCCACCATAGTTCAAGAAAAGCTGGCAGTTAAGATAGCCATTATGAATAACGGCTATTTGGGAATGGTCAGGCAATGGCAGGAACTGTTCTATAAAAAGCGGTATGTAGCCACACCATTGAGTGGCCCAGACTTCGTAAAGATTGCTGAAGCCTATGGCTTTTCCGGCTTAAGGGTAGAACATAAGGAAGAGGTGGTTCCGGCTATCCAAAAGGCAATGGCGGAGGAAGGTCCGTTCCTGATAGATTTTAAGATAGAACCAGAGGAGAATGTCTATCCCATGGTGCCGCCAGGAGCGTCTTTAGCCGAAGTTCTTGAGGAGCCGAGGAAGGAGAGGAAAGTGGTCACCGATTCGGCAACGCTTCCGGTGAGCAATATCTAAACTAGAAAAGAGGTGCCGCATGACAAAGCATACCCTAGTCGCCCTGGTTGAGGATAAACCCGGGGTACTTAACCGGATGGCTAGCCTTTTCCGAAGGCGTGGCTTCAATATTGAAAGCATTGCTGTAGGACATAGCGAAGTGCCCCATCTATCGCGCATGACCATTGTCGTCGATGGAGCAGCCGCCATGGTGGAGCAGGTTAGGAAGCAGCTAGATAAGGTCGTAGATGTAGTCAAGGTCTCCGATATTACCGAAGACGACATAGTGGCTCGGGAACTGGCATTAATTAAAGTAAAAGCCACCTCCTCTACTAGAAGCGAGATTATTCAGATTGTGGATATCTTCAGGGCAAATATAGTCGATGTTGCCACTGATTCAGTAACTATTGAGGTTACCGGCGACGAGGAAAAAATCAATTCCCTATTCAATCTGCTTCGTGGTTTTGGTATCAAGGAAATAGCCAGGACAGGGCGTATAGCGATGACCCGAGGTACTTCAGGACCACTACCAACGGAGAAAAAGTCGCCTAAGCCTAAAGGACAAAAAACATCGTAAAGGAGAAGGATTATGGCTAAAATATATTATGATAGCGATTGTAACTTTAAGCTGCTTGAGGGCAAAGTAGTGGGCATTATCGGCTACGGAAGTCAGGGGCATGCCCAGGCTCAGAACCTCAGGGATAGCGGCTGCCAGGTAATAGTGGCTGAGGCTAAGGGAACCCCTGGCTGGAAGAATGCCCAGGGTGCTGGCTTTAAGGTGCTGACGGCAGCTGAGGTAGCCAAGGAAGCAGATATTATTGTAATGCTGGCTCCGGATAACCTGCACCGGGAAATCTACTATGGCTCAATTGAAAAAGGGCTAGCGCCGGGCAATATGCTGATGTTTGCCCATGGCTTTAATATCCACTATGGGCAGATTATTCCACCCCCCGACATTGATGTTACCATGATAGCGCCTAAATGCCCCGGTCATATGCTAAGGCAACTTTATACTGAAGGCGCTGGACCGCCAGCGATAGTGGCGGTGCATCAAGATGCCTCAGGCAAGGCGATGGATATCGCCCTTGCTTATGCTAAGGGCATCGGCTGTAGCCGAGCCGGGGTTATTGAAACCACCTTTGCCGAAGAGACTGAGACTGACCTCTTTGGCGAGCAGACGGTGCTATGTGGCGGGGTTTCAGCCCTGATTAAGGCTGGGTTTGAGACACTGGTTGAGGCTGGCTATCAGCCGGAGGTAGCCTACTTTGAATGCCTCCACGAGCTTAAGCTTATCGTTGACCTGATATATCACGGGGGCTTGAGCCATATGCGCAACTCGGTGAGTGATACCGCCGAGTATGGCGATTATACCCGGGGGCCAAGGATAATTGACGAATTGGTCAAGGACGAAATGGCGCAAATTCTGGTTGAGATTCAGGATGGTAGCTTCGCCAAAGAGTGGATTCTGGAAAACCAAGCGGGGCGCCCGGTGTATAATGCCTTAAAGCGCATGGACGAGGAGCACCTTATTGAGGAGGTTGGTGCTGAGCTACGCCAGATGATGCCGTGGCTGGAGAAGTAACCTCACCCCCTTTATCCCCCTCTCCTTCTAGGAGAGGGGGAAAGAGAAGAAAGAGGGGCTAACGCCCCTCTTATACGCCCCGTGAGGGGGAGAAGAGGCAAAGCCTCTTTAGCTATAGGGCGTAAAGAGGAACGAAGTCCCTCTTACAAAACACTTCCCCCTTCCCTTGAGGGAAGGGGGTCAGGGGGATAGGTTAAAAAGCAATACTACAGGAGAGTAAGATGGGAAGGAGAGGTAATTCAAAGCAAAGGCATACGCTAGAATTAGATGATGATGAATACAAAAGGCTAAAGTCATTCAAGATAGTATATGACTGCGTCATGGGTGAAGATACAGAATTCACCGATTGGAACATATACATTGCAATTCTTCTGCGGCGTGGCATAGAAAGCGCGATTAAGGATATAACTACTTCAGATGCTCCGTTGCTTACAAGGATGTTTGACGAAAATCCTGAGTTTGTATCTACTTTTATAGCAAATAGTATAAAGACTGGGAGTGAAAAACTGCGCCAAGAGGCGAGGCAAAAACTTGGGTTTATTAAAGATTGGGGGGGTTATGGATAAAGTAATAATCTTTGACACCACATTGCGGGATGGGGAACAGGCGGCGGGGGGGACATTAAATATCCATGAGAAGCTGGAGATTGCCAGGCAACTGGAAAGGCTTAATGTTGATGTTATTGAGGCTGGCTTTCCCATCA
>CAZYZL010000042.1:6012-7642 GCA_964652005.1 uncultured Dehalococcoidales bacterium
GCCAGGCAACTGGAAAGGCTTAATGTTGATGTTATTGAGGCTGGCTTTCCCATCAGTTCGCCAGGTGATTTTGAGGCGGTAAGCCTTATTGCCAAAGAGGTTCGCACTCCCATAATCTGTGCCTTAGCCCGGGCTGCCCCTGAAGATATAGACCGGGCTTGGGAAGCAGTTAGGGAGGCAGAACACCCCCGAATACACGTGTTTCTCTCAGCTTCAGATATACACCTGGTTTACCAACTGAAGAAAAGCCGTGAGGAGGTCTTACATACGGCTCGGAAGACGGTGGCTCGGGCTAAGAAATATACCGATGATATAGAGTTCTCGCCGATGGATGCCAGCCGGACTGAGCCTGAATATATCTACCAAATCCTGGAGGCAGTTATTGACGCTGGCGCTACTACGGTAAATATCCCCGATACCGTGGGCTACGCCATCCCTGATGAGTTTGGCAACCTCATTGAGGGAATTTCCCACAATGTGCCTAATATCAATCGGGCTATAGTTAGCGTTCACTGCCACAATGACCTAGGACTAGCCGTAGCCAATAGCCTGGAATCAGTCAAACGGGGAGCCAGACAGGTGGAGTGTACCATCAACGGTATCGGGGAAAGGGCAGGCAATGCTTCCCTTGAGGAAATTGTCATGGCTATCAACACCCGCAAGGACTTTTTCAACCTGACCACCAATGTTAATACGCCCCAAATCTATAAGACCAGCCGATTGGTAAGCGAGCTGACCGGCTTTGTCGTCCAGCCCAATAAAGCCATCGTTGGGGCTAATGCCTTCCGCCACGAGTCAGGAATCCACCAGGACGGCGTCATCAAGATGCCGATAACCTACGAGATAATGGACCCCAGGACGGTAGGCATCCCAGCCTCAAGCCTGGTTCTGGGCAAGCTCAGCGGGCGCCATGCCTTTAAAGAGCGCCTGGCAGAGTTAGGCTATAGCTTGAGCGAGGAAGATTTTAACCGAGCCTTCTCTGCATTCAAAGAGCTGGCGGATAAAAAGAAGGGAATCACCGATAGAGACATTGAGTCGCTGATTGCTGAGGAACAACGCACCGTCTCTGAAGTCTACCACCTTGACCGTGTCCAGGTGTCCTGTGGCGATAGAGGCATCCCCACCGCTACCGTCAGGCTTATTACTCCCGATGGTCAGGTTCTAGCTGATGCTGCCCTGGGCACCGGTCCGGTTGATGCGGTGTATAAGGCTATTAATAGAATAGTAGGTGTGCCTAACGAGCTCACTGAATTTACGGTTAAATCGGTAACTGAGGGCATTGATGCCATCGGTGAGGTGCTGATAAGGATAGAAAGCGAGGGCATAACCTATACCGGGCGGGGTGCCGATACTGACATTATCGTCGCCAGCGCCAAAGCCTATATGAATGCCCTCAACCGGCTGCTAGCGGCCAGAAAGAAATAATAAAGTAAAGATTGTTTAGCAACCTATCCCTCTGACCCCCTTCCCTTGTCAAGGGAAGGGGGAGTGTAAGTAAGAGAGGGGTTAAAACCCCTCTCTAAAATCTCTTCCCCCTCTCCTTAAAAGGAGAGGGGAATAAGGGGGGTGAGGTTGATAAATAATCTTGAAATAGGATGCTTTAATATGAACACTGAAATAGAAGTGATTC
>CAZYZL010000043.1:0-1342 GCA_964652005.1 uncultured Dehalococcoidales bacterium
GCAAAGCCCCTCTCTAAAGTCTCTTCCCCCTCATGCTAAGAATACATCTCCCTATTATGGAGAGGGGGATTAAGGGGTCCCCGCGAAATCCTGATTTCGTGGGGTAAGATTAAGGGGGTGAGGTTAATAAACAATCTCAAAAAATGACGGAGTTTAACATGATAGACAGCGGTGAACTAAGGAAGGGAATTATTATTGAGCTAGACAAGGAGCTATATCAGGTTGTTGATTATCACCACATTAAGCTCGGGCGCGGTAGCGCTCAGGTTCGTCTTAAGCTCCGTGATATCCGCGGCGGTCACACTACCGAGCGAGCCTTTCAGTCGAGTGAAAAGTTTATCCGGGCACGCCTGGACTATCACACTATGCAGTACCTCTATAATGATGGCGATTTACATTACTTTATGGACCAAGAAAGCTTTGAGCAGATGCCCCTAACTGCCAGCCAGCTCGGTGATGCGCTTAACTACTTAAAGGAGGGAATGTCGCTGGAGACATTAAGCTACAAGGGCGAACTGGTAGGTGTGGAGATGCCCACTGCTGTCGAGCTCCGGGTGATTGATACCGGGCCTGGTTTTAAGGGGGATACTGCCACCGCCGGCAATAAACCGGCTAAGCTGGAGACCGGCATCACCATCCAGGTTCCCCTCTTTATCAATAAAGGCGACGTTATTAAGGTTGACACTCGCACCGGCGAGTATCTAGAGAGGGTTAGTTGAGCTAAATTGGTAAAAGCTGACCTTCACATTCATACTGAATATTCCATGGACTGTAATATGCCTTTGGAAAAGATAGTCAATCGGTGCCGAGAGGTTGGGATAAACTGCATTGCTATCTGCGACCATGGCACTACTGAGGGAGCGTTAAAGATGCGGGATATTGCCCCCTTCCCAGTAATTGTCGCTGAGGAAATCTTAACCCCGAAGGGCGAAATTATTGGTATGTTCCTTGAACAGACCATACCCAGTGGACTATCTGTGGACAAGACAATTGCTCAAATCAGGTCCCAGGGTGGTCTGGTATGCATACCACACCCCTATGATATGTTCCGCCAATCGGCATTACGTAACAACATAATAGATGAAATAGCCGAACAGGTTGACATTATAGAAGTATTCAATTCGCGAACTCTTCTCCCTCAGAGTTTGGCTAAAGCCCTAGCCCTTGCCCTGAAGTATGGCATCGCCAAAAGCGCTGGCAGTGATGCCCATACCCTTTATGAAATAGGTAATGCCTATGTTGAGATGCCCGAGTTCAATGGCAAGGATGACTTCCTTCAGGCTCTGGAAAAGGGCAACATCTCAGGGCATAGGACAAACCCTTTCATTCATTTCGCTAGTGT
>CAZYZL010000043.1:1442-7458 GCA_964652005.1 uncultured Dehalococcoidales bacterium
GGCTGGTTTTCTACAGGCAGGGATAAAGCAGCCAGGGATTTGCTGACAGTAGCTCAACGGAGTATTGCCCTGGGCGAAATTCGGGCTGAGATTGCCTTTGTCTTCAGTAACCGTGAGCCAGGTGAATCAAAAGAGACCGATTTATTCCTCAGGTTGGTTAAGAGCTATGGCATACCTCTGGTCTGCTTTTCCTACCAGCAATTTAAAGCCAGCCGAGGACTAATGTCACGGCTTGACTATGACCGGGAGGTGATGAACCGGCTACGAGGCTTTCATGCTGACCTGTGCGTCCTGGCTGGCTATATGCTCATCGTCGGCAAGAAGATGTGCCGCAAATACAATATGATTAACCTTCACCCGGCAGCTCCAGGGGGACCCAAAGGAACCTGGCAGGAGGTAATCTGGCAACTAATTGATAACCAGGCTCAGGAAACAGGGGTAATGATGCACCTCGTAACCCCTGAGCTGGACGAGGGGTCGCCGGTAGCCTACTGCACCTTCTCCATCAAGGGCAAGCCTTTTGATAAATACTGGCAGGAAATAGAGGGTTATCCTATTGAAGAGATTAAGCAGAGACAGAGGGAAAATAACCGCCTGTTCAGGCTCATCCGTAAACACGGACTGGCGAGAGAATTTCCTCTGATAATATCAACTCTCAAGGCTTTTAGCCAGGGTAAGGTCAAGATAGAGGAGGATAGAGTGGTTGATGCTGAGGGGAGACCAATCAACGGTTATAACTTGACCGACGAGATTGATAGACAATTAAAAGGGGGGTGAGGTAGACAACTAATGGCAAACTTTATCTGTTTTGACCTTGAAGGACCACTATCACCTCAAGATAATGCCTATGAGCTGATGAAGTTTTTCCCCAATGGCGATAGGATTTTTGAGGTTATCAGTCGCTACGATGACCTGCTGACGCTGGAGGAAAAGGAAGACTACGAGCCGGGGGATACCCTGGCTCTTATCGTGCCCTTCCTCATCCTGCATAATATCTCTGAGGCTAACATCGCCACCCTGGCTGCTAAAGCCAGCCTGACCGGTGGTGCGGCTAAGCTTATCTCCTGGCTTCAGTATAGCGGTTGGAAGGTATTCTGCATCACCACCACCTACGAACAATACGCCATTCACATTACCCATAAATTAGGCATCTATGCCCACAATGTTGCTTGCACCCCATTCCCGCTGAATAAATTATGTCAAACTTTATGTCAAGAAGACTTCCGGCTACTTCAGCAGGCTGAGGAGGACATATTGACCATGCGCCCGGTTACTGATGATGACCGGATTAAACAAAGCCTGGACAGTTTCTTCTGGGAGAAACTGCCAGCTACCAGCCTAGGTATGGCAATAAGAGAGATAAAGCCAATTGGTGGTCGGCGCAAAGTAGCTGCTTTAACTAGATTTGCTGACGCTTATAACCAGCCTTTGTCTAGCTGGGTGGTGGTAGGCGACAGCATCACCGATTTCAGAATGCTCCAGGCAGTAGAGGAGGCGGGGGGACTAGCCATTGCCTTTAATGCTAATGAGTATGCCCTGCCCTATTCAACCATGGGCTTAGCCTCTACCTTCATCAGCGACCTGATGGAGGTGCTGGGGGCATGGCAGAAGGGTCGTCGAGGCGGGGTGGAGAAAATAGTGAAACTAAAAGAGAAAACCGGGGGCAGCGGGGATAAGGGCTATTTCCACTGGCTGTCGGGAAGGAAAGACATAGACGAGATTATAAAGATTCACAAAAGGATAAGGAAACTGGTTAGGGAGGAGGCGGGAAAGCTGGGGTGACATCACCCACAAAAATGGGGAAAACTTACCTGGCCGTAGGTTTCCCACTGACCAAACGGTTACCCTAACTGGTAAGCTTCCCTATTAACGTCCTATTATAGGAGACTGAATTAGTCAAGGTAATTTAACACAAGCTGCCACAAAAGGGAGTCTTAGAGGGGCTTCGCCCCTCTAAAGAAATTACTTCCCCCTTCCCCTGGCTAAGGGGAAGGGGGAATAAAGGGGGATAGGGTTCAATTGAACAATATTGAAGTAGTCGGGCTGGGGGCACTGAATATAGACCATATATATAAGGTGGAGCGCATCCTTGATGATGGTGAGGCGGTGGTAAAGCAGTCAACGATATCTCCCGGCGGCTCAGCCGCCAATACCATCTACGGTCTGGCAAAACTCGGGGTGAGCACCGGCTTTTGCGGCGTCATTGGCGACGACGATGAAGGCAAGATTTTACTCCAGGACTTTCAACAGGTAGGGGTGGATACCGGTCAAGTCAGGGTAAAATCTGAGGCAAAAACTGGCTCAGTATTATGCCTGAGCGATAAGCTGGGCAGGCGCTCGCTTTATGTCATGCCCGGCGCCAATAGTCTACTCACTCGGGATGACCTGGACTTAACCTACATCAACCAGGCAAAGATGCTACACCTCTCCTCCTTTGCCGACGATAGACAGTACAAGGTATTGCTGGAACTAATGCCCAGGCTGGACTTATCGGTCAAGCTCAGCTTTGCCCCCGGAGCACTATACGCCGTCAAGGGGCTTCAGGCTCTTGCCCCGATACTGAGCAAGACCTACCTCCTGTTTATTAACCAGAGTGAGATACGACAACTGACCGGAAAGGATGTTATAGTCGGGGCAGAAAGCTGTCTGGGGCAGGGCTGCCAGAAGGTTGTGGTTACCCTGGGCAAAGGGGTTAGGCTAAGAAAAACTACCGCCGTCGGCTATATCAGAGACGCCGAGAATGAATATGTAATTGAACCTGCAAGCCGAGAGGTAGCCACTAAAGTGGATACTACCGGCGCTGGAGATGCTTTTGCTGCCGGGTTTCTCTACGGTCTACTTAAAGGTAAAGGGCTGAGGGAATGTGGACTTCTTGGCGACACTGCAGCTCGTCTCTCTATTACCAAGCTGGGAACCAGACAGGGCTTCCCGAGCTTGAAAGAGCTAGCTCAGCACTACCGTGAGCTTTACAAAAAGGAACTATAACTATTTCTTAGCCACTTCTTTTAGCGGTTTGGTGAGGATTTCATCCACAATCCCGTATTCTACCGCCTGCTCGGGGTTAAGATAAAAATCCCGGTCAGTATCATGGGCTATCTTTTCAATCGGCTGACCGGTATGCTTGGCGATAATGTTTCTTATCAGCTCTTGCATTCGCATAATCTCCCGGGCGGCAATTTCTACATCGGCTGCCTGTCCCTGAGCACCACCAAACGCCTGGTGCATATGGATAGTAGCGTTAGGCAGGGCATAGCGTTTGCCTTTAGCCCCGGCACAAAGAAGCAATGTCCCCATGCTAGCCGCCATCCCGACACAGATGGTGGACACATCCGGGCGAATAAGCTGCATGGTGTCATAAATGGCCAGACCAGAGCTGATAATCCCACCCGGGCTCTGAATATACATGCTGATGTCTTTATCAGGGTCTTCTCGCTCCAGATAGAGAAGCTGAGCGATTATAGTATTAGCCACCGGGTCAGTAATCGGCGTGAATAACATAATTATGCGCTCTTTTAACAGTAGAGAGTATATATCCCAAAATCTTTCACCCCGTGGTCCACTCTCAACCACTCCAGGTATTACATTCATCGGTTTAATATTCATTTTTGCCCCTCCTCCTTTACTATCTTATCATTTTTAGTCTGGCTTTCACCACTTGACATAGCTGCTGAACCCTTAGTTATTTCTACCAGTCGCTGTATCGTTTTTCGTGTGGTTAATAATTGCTCAATTGAGCTACGAACTTGGGTAGAATCTAGCCGTTTCTGCACTTCATCCTTATTCCCAGTGACACTTTGCGCCATTTTCTCCAGCTCAGCACTTATCTCAGCATCGCTAACCTCAATCTTTTCCTCCTCAGCAACCCTGCCCAACACCAGAGAACAGCTAACTGTTTTGGTGGCTAACGGACGCACCTCTTCCCGCAGTTCTGCCTCTGTTTTATTAACCCTGCCAAGGTATTCCTCCAGCCCGCTACCACCTGACTGCAACCACTTCGCCTGCCGGTTAAGGAGACGGTCAATTTCCGTCTCGACCAAAACTGGCGGGAATTCTACTTGACTTTGGTCAACCACAGCGTCAATTACCCGCTGCTCAAACTCCTCCCTGGCTTTCTCCTCAGCCCTGAGCCGCAGGTTAGCTGAAATTCGTTCGCGGAGTAAATCCAAGGTTTTAATCTCAGGGTTAACTAAGCTGGCAAATTCATCGCCCAGCTCAGGAAGCCTCCGCTGCTTTACCTCACTAACCTTTATCTTAAACCAAACCTCCTTCCCCACCAGCTCACCTCTGGGATAATCTTTAGGGAGTTGGAGTTTAAACTCCTTCTCTTCACCACCTTTCATTCCAAGCAACTGGTCGGCAAACCCAGCCACAGGGAAGGGGTAATCATGGAGAACTTCATATTGAATTCCTTGTTGATTGATGAGCGGCTTTCCCTCCACTTGGCTTTCAATATCTAAGGTTACCAAATCATCAAAGTTTACTGGTCGCTCTACCGGCTCCCAGGTGCTATGCTGGCGGCGTAGCTGCTCTATTACCGTGTTAACCTCAGTCTCGGTTAGTTCTACAGGTTCTGGGGTAAGCCGAATCTGATGGTAGTCGCCAAGCTTAATTGTCGGTCTTAGCGGCACTGTCGCCTTAAATACCACCGGGTCAGTCTGCTCTATCTCAATTGAAGGGCTGGCGATAGCCTCAATCTCCTGCTCCTTGATTGCCTTCTCACAAGCCTGAGGAAGTAGGTTATTCAGCGCATCCTCAAGGAGGCTATCTCTACCGATATAGCGCTCCAGTACCAGCCGCGGCGCCTTTCCTTTACGAAAGCCGGGGATGTTGGCTTTCCTGACCAGGCGGCGATAAGATCCCTCCAAAGACTCTTCTACCTCATCAGGCTCCATCTCAATTCTGAGAAATGCCTGACTATTCTCTATTTTCTCCCTGGTTACTTTCATCTTTCCTCCCGCAGACGCAGGTGTAATTCGGCTAGCTGCTCTTCACTAACCGGTGAAGGGGCATTAAAGGTTAAATCGGCGGCACTCTGGTTCTTAGGAAAGGCAATAACCTCCCTGATAGTTTCTTCCCCCGCCAGCAGCATTACAATGCGGTCGATACCCGGGGCAATACCGCCGTGAGGGGGGGCACCATAGTCAAAAGCCTCAAGCAGATGCCCGAAGCGCTCGTCAATCTCCTCATCACTATAGCCCAGCAGCTTAAATACCTTCCTCTGAAGCTGGCTGGTGTGAATCCTAATACTGCCGCCAGCAATCTCAAAGCCATTGCAGACAAAGTCGTAATGCTTACCCCGCACCTTTTCCGGAGCACTATCCAGTAAGGACACATCCTCATCCCTGGGTGCAGTAAACGGGTGATGCATTGGCTCCCATCGCCCCGTCTCTTCGTTCCTCTCAAACAAGGGGAAATCCACGACGAAGACGAAGGCAAGCAGATTGGGGTCAGCAGACTTAAGCCGCCGTCCCATCTCCAGACGCAACTGGCTCAGTGTCATATCAACTAGTTTAGGTTTGCCGGCAACGATAAGCAGGAGGTCTCCCATATCTGCCTCCAAACGATGTGCCATCTGCTTAATCTGGTCTAGGGTTAGAAATCTAGCGGCAACAGACTTCACCATTCCAATTGATAAATCACTCAAGCTGCCGCCGGCAGTGCCCAGAGACATGGTTACCACGCCTTCAGCCCCGAGGCTCTGCACCAGCTTATTTAGCCCATCAAGCTGACGGCGGCTATAATTACCACAGCCAGGGGCACATATACCCTTCACCTTACCCCCCTGGGCGATAGCGGAACGAAAAACAGAGAAGTCAGATTGAGCAGCGATGTCGGTCAAATCCCTCAGCTCTAGACCAAATCTCAAGTCAGGCTTATCTATGCCGTAACGTTCCATTGCCTCAGCGTAGGTAAGGCGAGGGAAGGGTTTTATCATCCGCATTTCGGGTTTAACCGCCTCAACCATAGAGGTGAACAGCTCCTCCATTAATTTGAGGATATCCTCCTCCTCAACAAA
>CAZYZL010000044.1:0-7144 GCA_964652005.1 uncultured Dehalococcoidales bacterium
CCCTGGAGCACATGGATCTCTACACTGGGCTGATTATCGGCGGCAGTGCTGAAAACCTGGCTCCTGGAGGTGGGGATGGTGGTATTGCGGGGGATGAGGGAGGTTGCCACCCCACCCAGGGTCTCAATACCCAGGGTAAGCGGGGTAACATCCAGCAGCAGGACTTCTTTGACTTCCCCCTTAAGCACCCCGGCCTGAATAGCCGCCCCTACGGCTACCACCTCATCTGGGTTAACCCCTTTATTGGGTTCCTTACCGAAAAGTTGTTTTACCTTCTGCTGAACCAGTGGCATCCTGGTCTGCCCGCCAACCAGGATTACCTCGTCAATCTGGGCTGGGGTCTTGCCAGCGTCAGTCAGCGCCTGGTGGCAGGGCTCTAACGTTTTGTCCACCAAGTCCATTACTAGCTGCTCCAGTTTAGCCCGGGTAAGGGTAATGGTAAGGTGCTTAGGTCCACTGGCATCAGCAGTGATGAAGGGGAGGTTTATCTCGGTCTGCAGGACGGTTGATAGCTCACACTTAGCCTTTTCTGCTGCTTCCTTTAGTCGCTGTAGCGCCATTTTGTCCTGTCTCAGGTCTATCCCCTGGTCTCGCTTGAACTCATCGCATAGCCAGTCAATAACCCTCTGGTCAAGGTCATCACCACCAAGGTGGGTATCACCACTGGTTGACTTTACCTGGAAGGTGCCTTCACCAATCTCTAGGATGGAGATATCAAAGGTGCCACCACCAAGGTCATAGACAGCGATGGTCTCCTCCTTCTTCTTGCCCAGCCCGTAGGCTAGAGACGCCGCTGTTGGCTCATTAATTATTCTCAGCACGTTGAGTCCGGCAATTGTACCGGCATCCTTGGTTGCCTGCCGCTGGCTGTCATTGAAGTAAGCAGGCACGGTGATTACCGCGTCAGCAACCTTCTCCCCCAGGTAAGCCTCGGCGTCTGTTTTTAGCTTTTGCAGAATCAGAGCCGAAATTTCGGGCGGACTGTACTCTTTGCCTCCCATCACCACCCGGACATCATTATTAGGTGCCCTAGTTACCTTGTAGGCTTTGCGCTTGGCGTCATCCTCTACTGGTAGCTCTCGCCCCGCTGGCTCACCCCACTTGCGTCCCATGAATCTCTTAATACTGTAGATGGTGTTCTCCGGGTTAATGATAGCCTGGCGTTTAGCTATCTGTCCGACCAGCCGTTCCCCATTCTTGCTTATCGCCACTACCGAGGGGAAAAGGTTACCCCCCTCAGCAGAAGGGATAACTACCGGTTCTCCGCCCTGCATCACGGCTACTTCGCTGAATGTTGTCCCTAAGTCAATCCCTACAGCCTTTCCCATAATTTTTTCCTCCTCTCTATCTCAAAAGTCTTGCCCACTACTAGGGCTGAACTGGCGTATTGCTCTGGCTTGGTTTAATTGCCGCCTCTTCCTCCTGCCCATTGCCCACCACCACCTTACTTGGGCGAATAACCCTATCATGGAACTTGTAACCCCTTTGTAACTCCTCAACCACTATCCCTTCCTTACCTTTATCTTGTCTTACTGCTTCATGAAGGTTGGGGTCAAATGGTTCGTCTATTGCCTTAATCAGAGACAACCCTTGTGCCTCCAGGGTTGACCGGAGCTTGTGCTCAATGAGCCTGATGCCATCCACCCAGCCGAGTTTATCTAGTTTAGGCGGGACAGAAGCGAAGGCTCGTTCCAAATCATCCAGAATAGGCAGAAGACTAAACACAAGCAGACTATTGGCAAACTTGCTCATCTCCTCTTTCTCTTGCTCACTGCGCCGCCTGTAGTTAATGAAGTCTGCCTGAGCCCTCTGCCAGCCCGCCAGATTAGCTTCAGCCTTTGCTCTTTCCTCGGCTAGGGCCTGCTTTAATTTCTCTATGTCCTCTATCTCAGTAACCTCTGGCTCTACACCCCTGGTTTGGCCTTCTTCTGGCTCTTGTTGTGTCATTATTATCTTACCTTGCCCCCCTTTAGATTTTTGTTAACCTCACCCCCTTAGTCCCCCTCTCCATGATAGGGATATGTATTCCTAGCATGAGGGGGAATAGGTTATTAAGAGAGGCAAAGCCTCTCTTTGACTTTCCTTATGATTTCGCATCAGGCTGCTTTCTGCCATATAGCTCGGCTACCAGTTGGGTCAGCACTGAGGATAGATAGCTTACCGCCGAGATGGTTCGGCCATAGGGCAAGCGGGTGGGACCGACCACAGTGATAAGACCAACGGCTTCTTCAGGCAGCCCGTACTGAATGATTACCACACTGCAATCTTGGATAGCCTCTGCCTTATTCTCCTTACCGATGATTACCTGCACCCCTTGGCCACTCAGCTCCTCAGGAGTGATGGTTCTCAATAGCTTTCTGCAATCGACCAATTCCGTTAGCACCTGCGCCCGGTGACCACGACGAAATTCCGGCTGGTTGAGAGTAAAGTGTAGCCCATCAAGGCAGGACTGCTCATACGCCTGCTCATCTTCAGCTTTCATTATCTTGAGCAGGCAATTGGTTAGCTCCTGTTCGGTGGGGGAAAGCTCTAGCTTCTTAGCCGAAATTTGTGCCCTGGTCAAGCTAGAATAAGCAGCATTTAGTTTGTTGGCTATAGTGATTAATTCCGATTGAGATATCACCTGGTCAAAGGTTATTAGCTGTTGCCTCAGCCTGGCTCCATGGAGGATAAGGACAATCAGTACCAGCGACTCTTTCAGGGCAACGAGTTCCAGGTGCCTAAATTGGCAGTTTGCCGACTTGGGCATGGTTACTATAGCCATATTATGGACCAACTGAGCGGTGAGTGACGCCGCCAAGCTCAGCCACTCCCCCAGTTCCCTCTCCACCTGGTGGAACAGGTGGCTTATCAAAAGCTGTTCGGCAAAGGGGAGGTCAATATCACTCAAAGTCTCCACATAGTAACGGTAGCCCTTATCTAAGGGTATGCTCCCGGCTGAAGGGTGGGGGCGGATAATATAGCCCTCGTGTTCCAGGTGTGCCATTTCATTGCGGATAGTAGCTGAACTTACTGCCAGCTCATAGTCGTTAATGATGCTCTGCGACGGCACTGGCACCGCCTTGGCAATATATTGTCCCACTATAGACTTTAGTATCGTCTCAGTCCTGGGAGATAACACCTTTGCCTCCTATTAGCAGTCTAAGCCCGAGACTGCTAATCATATTTAACTTACCACCTTTAGCCTCTCTTGTCAAGAGAGATGAGATTGTTTAGTAACCCATCCCCCTCTCCCCCTTCCCTTATTAAGGGAAGGGGGAAGTAGTTTTGAGAGAGGGCTTCGCCCTCTCTCAAACTCTCCTACTTTTGGGGCATCTGAATAGGGGCTTGTTACTCACATTTGCGCCTATCTAAAATCCTCTTCCCCCTCTCCAAGAATGGAGAGGGGGATAAAGGGGGTGAGGTTGATAGAGTGCTGTCAAGAGATTGATTGGGAGCGCCAGCTATGCTATATTTAGACAAATGGATATTAGCTGGCTAGGTCATTCTTGCTTCAGAATTAGAGGCAGTCACGCCACAGTTATTACTGACCCCTATTCACCCGACATGGGTTACTCATTGGGCAAGCCTACTGCTCGTATTGTTACTGTCAGTCATCAGCACCCGGGTCATTGCTATGTTCAGGGCGTTAGCGGTCAACCAAAGGTGGTTGACGGACCAGGTGAGTATGAAATCAGTGGCGTCCTGATTATCGGGATAGCCACCTTTCACGATGGAGAGAGGGGCGGAAAGAGGGGTAAAAACACTGTCTACCTTATGGAGATAGATGAGATATCAGTGTGTCACCTTGGTGACTTGGGTCATGTGCTTACCAGTGAGCAGGTTGAGGAGATAGACAATGTGGATGTGTTGCTGCTTCCCGTGGGTGGGGTGTCAACGATAAATGCCCCCATGGCAGCCGAGGTAGTGAGGCAGCTTGAGCCCAAAGCAGTAATTCCGATGCATTACAATACGCCGGCGCTAAACTGGGGGCTGGAGCCGGTGGAAAGATTCCTTAAGGAGATAGGGGCAAAACAGGTCAATTCCCAACCTAAGCTCTCCCTTACCAAGTCAAACCTGCCAACTACCATGCAGGTTTTCTTGCTTGATTATCAGCACTAAGCCCCTTACCTCAGGGTCTGGATACCTTAATTACCACTATTATCATGGTGATTAGTATCATTATCATGACCAGGAGGAAGGTGAGGAATAGGACGCCACCCAGCGGCACTAGCCACTCTGTCCAGTCGGGGGTGGCGGGCTGGGGTGGTTGGGGTGGCTCTGGTGAAGGGGTTGGCTGGAGAGATGGCGGTGACTCGGTAGAGAAGGCACTAACTGCACTCCAGGCACTGCAGGTATCGGCGCTGATAGCCCTCACCTTCCAGTAGTAGGTGGTATCATAGTTGAGGGTTATGTTACATTGCCAAGCGGTGGCAGGCAAGGTATAGGTACCGGTCTTCAGGATGGTGGGGTTGCCAAAGGTGACCTCAGTAGACACCACCAGCTCATAGCTGTCTGCTCCGGCTATGGCGCTCCACTGAAATATTGGTTTTACCGGCATCCCAAGGGCACCGGCTTCGGGACTTTCCAGCTTTGGAGCAAGGGCCTCAGTGCCAAAGCTAGTAGTGAATGACCACTTAGCCGACCACGGGCTTGATACTGGGTCGGTGGCTCTCACCCGCCAGTAGTAGGTGGTAGCCAGGTCAAGGGCTGGCAGTAGGGCTGAGCTGGCTTTGGCAGTGCCCCCGAAGCCATTGAGAACGCTGGAGAAGTCGGTGTCATAATCAAGTTGCCATTCATACTCGTCGGCACCGCTTAACGTCTCCCAGTCAAGGCTTACATTTTTAATCGTGTCATTGATGATTGTCCCTACGCCCGGTGCCTTATTGGGTGGTGAGGTGAGAGTAACTGGCTGGGTCAGGCTATCGGTATAGGTCATAGGCTTGGTATTGACAGTATCAATTGACCATAGCCTGTGGTCATGTAGCCAGAGTCCGATTAGTTTAGCCCCGTCATCCAGCCCCTCGGTTACTGTTTCAAAGGTTGGTCCTAGTGGATATGTCGGGTTAAGGCAGCGCTCCATACCACCGTCAGCCTTGAAGTTGGCAGCATATAGGGTTCCCTCGGCTGAGACGAGCATCTGACCAATCATGCCATCGGCGGGACTATCTATACTTTCCCAGGCATCGCTCTTGCCAATGATAAAGCGGTAAATGCCCTCACCTGCGGTGTCGCTGGCAGCATAGACGGTGTTATTAGTGCTGTATTTGGGGTCAAAGGCGACGGTTATGCTGCCACTCAGCGGTTTTGTCGTGGCATACGGCGGCAGTGGCTCAAATGAAGCACCATTGTCTTCAGACCAGAATACCCAGCCATCTTTGTTACCTACCAGGATAGTCTCATCCTCATCATACTCAGGGGACAAGGCTATGGAGTTCAGCGACTGGCTGCCAGCCACCGTCCCCTTGGAATAGGTTAAGCCGCTATTGGTGGTGCGGTAGACCAGCCCATTACTGCCATCATGGCTGCCAATAAACAGGGTGGTGTTATTAACCACCGCCCAGGCGTCAATGGGGAAGGGGACAGTCCGGCGCTTGAAGCTCTGACCGTTATCCATTGACTTCCATATTGCCGGCTTGCCGTTGCTTCTGCCAGCGATGAATACTGTCGGGTTATCGCTATCGTATCGTGGAGGAAGCCGAACGCGGTCGATAATATTTATATCTGCCAGGGTGCTGCTAAGCACCCTTTCCCACCTTGTCCCGCCATTTAGGCTGCGCCACAGGCTGTCTTTCCCACCAGTTTGATTGGTAAGCATAAACAGGGTATTATCCTGGCTGTAGTTGGGGGATGGAGCCAGGTCAACAATGTCGCTGATTTTGGTGTCAATCAGGCTGGTCTGGTTCCAGGTAACGCCGCCATCCCTGCTTACCGAGAAGGCACTCTCAATGCCACTGGTGGCGGTATAGGCTATACCGCTATCGGCAAAATCAGCCGCCATAAGCACATAGGTCAGACCATCCCCAGTTGGCGCTTTTTTGCTTGAAACCCAGCTCTCCCCGTCGTCAGGGCTATACCATACCTTGCCTGCTGTTCCGCCAGCCAGTAACCGGGTATCGTCAACCTCACCAACCAGGTCAAGGCTAACGATATCAGCATTCACGCCAAGCTCATAAGCGTTGTCCTCGGTTACTTGGTAGACGTCACCATTGCCGGCAGCGGTAACACCGACAAATAGCTCATAATTCTGGGTAAAGTCATCGGGGAAGCAGAGCCTGGAGGCAGCGGTAGCAGCAAAGCGGCTAACGTTATTCTTAAGTAGCTCAACAGGGTCAGACCAGTCATCAACGATGCCATAATTGTTGATTATATAGGTGTGAGCTTCGTCAGTAACTAAAGCTATTATCTGGGAATCATTGCCAAAGTCGGGTGAGCCGGCTATAGCGTGGACGTCGTAGTTGCCCGCCTTTAGGTCAGTCCACCTCGCCCCGAAATCTGCCGGCGCTATGTAGTGGATACTACCAAAGTTATCTTCATCGGCGTCAGCGGTGCCGATGAATATGAAGGGGTTATTTTTGGCATCGTAGCCGACATCAAGGCAGGTAACCGATTCGTTGGTGTCAAGAGCGGGAAAACTGCCAGCACCAACCTTAGCAAAGGTAGCGCCGACATCATTAGACTGGTAAACATGGCTGCCGTCGGTTATGTAGATAGTCTTGGCGTCAACCCTGGAGCCGACAATACCGACTATGGCGCCCCCGGAATACTTCGTCTCTGCCCAGGTGCCTCCCTTATCCGTGGACTTCATCAGGCGGCGGGTGGTGCCGTCAAGGCAGTAAGCATACAGGGTGCCATCAGTAGTTATGGTCAGGTGCTGGAGCTCTGAGCCTGAAGCCAGCACCCAGTCCCCCGCCTTGCCCTGAGTGGGGCTCTTGACCTCTGACCATTTCACTATATCGGGGTGGGCAAAGACTGGGCAGGTTAGGCTGAGCAGCCCCAGTAACACAACCAGCCCTCGGGCAAATTTTACCTTTGCCACATGGCGAATTCTAGCTTTAGTCTAGCTAGAAGTCAATAGGGGAATATTTAATCTACCTCACCCCCTTTAGGTTTTATCTGGTAACCCCATCCCCTTTATCCCCTTCCCCTTGATAAGGGGAAGGGG
>CAZYZL010000045.1:0-7084 GCA_964652005.1 uncultured Dehalococcoidales bacterium
GGGCGGCGGAGGTCAAAGGTTCGGATAATGGCTTCAGGTCTGAGGTCAAAGTATTTGTTAATCAGATTCATGAGCACTTTGTGGTCAACCTTACCGGTGCCGAAGGTCTCAGCAGAAACAGAAAGGGGATGGGCAACACCAATAGAATAGGAAACCTGGATTTCCATCCGCTCCGACAGACCGGCAGCGACCATATTTTTGGCTATATAGCGAGCCATATAGGAAGCGGAGCGGTCGACCTTGGTTGGGTCTTTGCCTGAGAAGCAGCCGCCACCGTGCCGGGCAGCACTGCCATAGGTATCAACCAGAATCTTGCGACCGGTGAAGCCAGTATCAGATACCGGACCTCCGATGACAAATCGACCGGTGGCGTTAATATAGAATTTCGTCCCGTCATCTATCAGTGGTGCCGGGATGACGACTCTGATTACTTGCTCGGTGATGTCCCGCTCAATCTGGGCGGGGCTGACATTTGGGTTATGCTGGGCTCCGACCACTACACTATCCACTCGCCGGGGGACGCCATTATGGTATTCTACTGTTACCTGTGATTTTCCATCGGGGCGGAGATAAGGCAAGATGTTATCCTTCCTTACCTGAGCCAGTCGCCGGCATAGCTTATGCGCCAGGGAAATAGGCAGGGGCATAAGCTCGGCCGTCTCATTGCAGGCAAAGCCAACCATCATTCCCTGGTCGCCAGCGCCAATCCTGTCCAGCTCATCGGTAGAACCTCTCCTGACCTCCAGTGACTGGCTTACCCCTCCAGCAATGTCGGAGGATTGCTCCTTAATGGAGACCATCACCCCGCAGGATTGATACTCAAAGCCATATTCGGGATGGGTGTAGCCCACATCACGAACCACTTCCCGCACCACATGGGGAATTTCAACATAGCAATCGGTGGTAATTTCACCCATAACAATTACCAACCCATTGGTTACCGCCGTCTCGCAGGCTACCCGGGCATAGGGGTCTTTTCCCAGAATGGCGTCAAGGATGGCGTCTGATATCTGGTCGCAGAGCTTATCAGGGTGCCCTTCAGTAACCGATTCTGAGGTGAGCATATAGCTTGGCGAACTACTAAAGCTACTTGGCATTTTTTCTCCTTTTCTACGTCCCCTGCTCCCAACTGGTGAGGTATTGCTTTTGCTCCGGGGTTAAAGTATCAATATTAATGCCCATGGACTGAAGTTTCAACCGAGCCACCTGTTTATCTATTTCTTCGGGCACGGGGTGGACCTTAATCTCAAGGCTTCCCCTGTTTTTCACCATATACTCCAGACATAGGGCTTGGTTGGCAAAGCTCATATCCATAACGCTGGCGGGGTGCCCTTCAGCGGCAGCCAAGTTAACTAATCTCCCCTCCACCAGTAGGTACAGATGGCGACCGTCATTCAAGGTGTACTCATCAACCAGGGGTCTTATCCGTCGCTTACTGCGAGCTAGGCTTTCCAGAGCCGGGATATTTATCTCTACATTGAAGTGTCCGCTATTGGCTAGAATAGCCCCGTCTTTCATCACCTGGAGGTGGGCTTTGTCAATGACATTTTTATCACCGGTAACGGTAATGAAGATATCACCCAGCCTGGCGGCTTCTATCAGTGGCATGACCGGGTAGCCATCCATAACCGCCTCCAGGGCTCGGGCAGGTTCTACCTCAGTCACAATCACCTGAGAGCCCAGCCCCTTGGCTCTTAAGGCGACGCCATGCCCGCACCAACCATAACCGCAAATTACTACCTTCTTGCCGGCCCATAGGACGTTGGTTGCCCGGGTGATGCCATCAATGGTGCTCTGGCCGGTGCCGTAGCGATTATCAAACAAATACTTGGTCTGGGCATCATTAACCGCAATTATGGGATATTTTAGCTTTCCGGCTCTCTCCAGGCTGCGGAGTCTGATAACGCCGGTGGTGGTCTCCTCAGTGCCGCCGATAACATTACTGATTAACTTGGCTCGCTTGGTATGCAGGGTAGTAACTAGGTCGGCGCCATCGTCTACCGTAAGCTGAGGTCTATTATCCAGAGCCGCGTTGATGTGCCTATAGTATGTCTCCTCATCCTCCCCCCTGATAGCATTAACCGGAACGCCATACTCCACCAGGGCAGCGGCGACATCATCCTGGGTGCTCAAGGGGTTGGAGGCGCATAGAACGATGTCGGCTCCACCATCCTTCAGGGTCAGCGCCAAGTTTGCCGTCTCAGTGGTAATATGGAGGCAGGCTGAAATCCGGATGCCCTTTAGGGGTTTCTCCTTAGCGAATCTTTCCCTGATTAACTTGACTACTGGCATCTCACGGGAAGCCCATTCTATCCGCTTTTCACCTTCTGAAGCTAGGGAAGGGTCTTTTATCTCGTAATTTTTCAACCTCACCCCCTTAATCCCCCTCTCCTTATCAAGGAGAGGGGGAATTAGTTTTGCAAGAGAGGCTTCGCCTCTCTTTGACTCTCCTTTAGTATCTCCTTCAAACTACCTCTAACTACTTGAAAGCTCCAGAATCTGTCTTATATTTTCTTCCACAGGCTTTGAGGTATCAATTATAACATGATTCTGGTGTGGCACCTCTACTACCGGGTCAAAGGCTCTTTTTTGCGGCTGGTAAATCTCCCAGCGCCCGTCTGAGGTTGAGACTTCCTCTAGCCTCCGAGCTAACCTCTGCTTTATCGCTTCTTCACCTAGACTACATTCTACAATAAAAAAGTCAGCCCCCAATTCTTCAGCCAACCCTTTTGCCTTGAGGCGCTGCTCAGCCTTGATAAAGGAGGCATCTATAATCACCGAGCCCCCGTCACTTAGGATATCCTTTGCCTCGGAGAACATCTTATCATAAGTCTTCTTAGAAAACTCAGGGGAATAAATCCCGGTATCAAGTTCCTCAAAGCGGTGCTCGGTTACCGGAATACCGGCTAATTGCTTTCTGGTAATATCTGAGGATATAACTAGCAGCCCCAACCTTTTAGCCAGGGCTTGAGCTAAGAAAGTCTTGCCGGTGCCGACCAGGCCGGTAGTAATGAAAAGGATTGGTCTTGACCTGGTGTAGGCGTGGGCTAAATCAAAGTAACTAGTAGCTATCTCCGTGGCTTGTTTCTTTTCTGTCGGCACAATATAGGGGTCATCAAGCTTGAAGCTTTCCACCTTCCCTCGCACATAAGCCCGGTAGCACTTGTAGAAATTGAGTAGCTCCAGTAGCTCCCTATCCTGACTCCTATCTATATAGGCGTTGACGAAGCTACGGGATAGGTCAGCTCGCCCGTAGTGGTCTAAATCCATAGCCAGGAAAGCAACCTCTGAGGCGACATCACAATATCTGAACCTGTCATTAAACTCTATGCAATCATAGATGCAGATGTCGTTGACAAAACAAATATGGGCGGCGTGAAGGTCTCCGTGACAGTCCCTTATCCTGCCCTGGGCTATCCGCCTGCCAAAGACAGAGGCGTTTCCCTTAATAAAGCTATGAGTGTAATCCTTAATATGCTGATACTTAGCTGCCGAAATGGTGTTGCCGATATATTTTTCTGTCTGGCTGAAGTTTTCCTCAGTGTTTTGGGTGATGGCTTTAATGTCGCCAAAGGCACTGATATTGGTATTAGTCTCTGCCTTGTGGTGAAATGCCACCAGTTTTTGCGCTACACTGGTTATCATTTCTGGTGATACCATGTTACTAACTAGCAGTACATCCATCATAGCTTCCCGGGGGAGGCGGCGCATCTTCACCGCATATTCTATAACCTCCCCCCGACCGGCTACAAGAATAGCCCTTCTATCTCGGGTTATGGGTACTACCCTCAGATAGACCTCAGGGCAGAGACGACGGTTAAGTTCAATCTCCCGGTAGCAATAGAACTGGCGCTTTTCCTGGGTGGTATAGTCCAGGTAGCCCAGATTAACCGGTTTCTTCACCTTATACACATAATCATCGGCGAGGAAGACAAATGACATCTGAGTCTGCACCAGCTCTATTCTTTTGGGAGTCTCGGGGTAGGCTTTTGGTTTTAATAGTGCCTTTACCAGTTCAGGTAGCTGTGACATCAGCCCTTGCTTTTGCCTCCCTCAATTTTTGTCGTGAGGTTACTTCTAACCTCACCCCCTTTATCCCCCTCTCCTTAGTAAGGAGAGGGGGAGGAGGTTTTTAAGAAGAGGCTTCGCCTCTCTTGGACTCTCCTTCAGTATCCCCTCAAAGGTAAGGGGGAAGGATTTTATTAGAGGGACTTCCTCCCTCGGGCACTCCCTTTTATCATACTCTTTGAGGAGAAGAGATTATAGAGAGGGGGCGAAGCCCCTCTCTTACTTTCACTCCCCCTTCCCTTACTAAGGGAAGGGGGTCAGCGGGATAGGTCACCAAACTATATTATTCTCCTCTATAGTTTTTGGGGGTTGGGTGGCGTTTAACCAGTCTCTTAGCTCCTGCAGTACCTGTTGATAGTTGGTTCTGGTTACGGTTATCACATTTACCTGAGGCTGGCGCTTGATAGCATCGGCGTAGGGGTTGGGGCTGAGCATGATTGTTCCCAGGAGTCTCTTGCCGCTGTTAAGTATGTTTAGCACTGCCTCCCTGAATTTAGCCGAGAATAGCTCCATCTTGCCAATTTCGTCAACAACCACCAGGTCGCACTCCTGGGCTGCCTGGTCAAGGGCAGAGACGCCTACCTTGTCTAAGCTATCAATATCAACCCCATACTTGCTTACCCGATATGGGCTGTGGAAAGAGGTATGAGCCAGTATGGCACTGCGCCCATCCAAGGTAACCAGCCTGAAGCCCTGTCTTACCCCCTGGCTTCTTATTTCCTCGGTGTAAAACCCGCTGGCTTTGCCCTTCATCCCGGCTATGGCTTGTTTTATAAGGCTGGTCTTGCCTGTCCCCGGCTTCCCGGTGAGCAGATAGACTTGCTTCATCGGCTTTTACCGCTCTAGGGTTATGTCTGAGCCTTCCTTTTTAACTCCAGCTTCTTTCTCTTGTGCCGATGCTTTAGGTTGGCTACCCTTTTTCTCTTGTTCATCGTTAGTAATATAACTCAAATTAGCTTATGATGCCACTTTAGGCTTTGTGGGAGAAAACCCGGACAAACCGGGCAAAGGAGCGGTCGTAGGTCTTTTCTACCTCTGGTGGAAAGACGCAGGCGGGGAGCTCGTCATGCTCCAGGTGGTAGGCGATGCACTCGCAGCACTTGCCTTTTCTGGAACACGGCTCATAGGTACAAGAGCATTTGGCTTTATTGGCTTCAATCTGGCACTCCATTGGTAAGTTTTTCCTCCCGTTGAATTGTTTAAGGGAAGATTTTTAGAAACCTATCCCCCTGCCCCCTTCCCTTAGTATTTGGTTAGGGAAGGGGGAGTGTAGTGAGAGGGGGCGAAGCCCCCTCTCTAAAACCTCTTTCCCCCTCTCCAAGATAGGTAGATATAGTCTTTGCATGAGGGGGATAAAGGGAGTGAGGTTGATAAACAACTCAATTAGATATAGTGTTTTCTTACTGTTGCCGATAGCTCACTAAGCAACTCAAGGGCTCGGGCGGCTGCCTCGGTGGTGCTTAGTGATGCCAGCCCGCAGCCAGGGGTAAGTAGCCCTTGGTGGAAGAGTTGCTTGAAGCGGACGCCGTTTCTGGTGAAGGGTGCCATCGCTTCCTCCAGGCGGTCTTTCAGGCTGGCTACCGTCTCCTTGGCGAGCGACGGCTCATCATTGGGGACAATTCCCCAGGCAATAATGCCCTTTCTCTCCAGGAAACTTTTTATTTCCGAGGGATAAAGGCTCAGCGACTGAGCATAGTTATAAGCGTCAAAACTGAGGATATTTACACTGGTATCTAGTAATACTGACCAGTCGGTGTTGCCGCAGCAGTGGACTCCCTTCAGCCCGCTGAGGCCGGCAAAGACCTCTTCCAGCAGGCTGATAGTTTTCTGTGGGGAACCTAACTCAGTGGATGTAGCACCGTAGGCAACCATATACGGCTCATCAATGAAAGTAATTGTATTTGGGCAGATTTTCCTTAGCTCTTTTTCCTGCCAGCTTGCCTTTAGCCTGAGAAATTTAGCCACGGCATCACCCAGAACATCATCGTAGATTATAGGCCGGTGATTGTTGTCGGTAACGGCCAGCCCCCAGGTAACTGGTCCGGTGAGCTGCCCTTTGACTGCCACCGGCATCAGGTTGTCCAGGGTGAGGAAATAGTGGAGACCGGCGGCATAATCGGGGCTTATGGGGTATTTGTCAATATCGTTCTCCAGATAGGCAGCATAAAGCTCTTCCAGGGGCTTATCCAGGTTTTGAGAGCGGTCTATATAGATGCTATCCTCCTTGACCACCGCTCCGGGGAAGCCCTGACTGAACTGGACACACATATTTTCCATGAAGGAGCGCCTGGGTAGCTGGGGCCAGGTGGGGATGTGTTTAAGGTAGCGGCTGACCTGCAAGCATGCCTGGGATGGGTCGGTGTGGGGCATACTGCCGATAGCTGTGGGCAAGCAGCCAAATTCTACATCGGGCATAGTGGTTAGCTCTCTCCTTTGGTTAGATATTTGCCGATGAGCAGGCTTAGCTTTTTCTTCTGCTCCGGGGGTATAAAGCTGGGGGCAGTGGCAATGGCGTCTTTAAGTGCATTGGCACAGTCGCAGTTTCGCTCCTCAGGTATTCTGGCGACTGCCAGCTTGATAATTTTCTTGATGGTGGCACTGTTCTTACGCAGGATATCCAAAATGCCATCTACTGAAAACGGCTTGCCCGGTTCCTGCCAGCTATCGTAGTCGGTAACGCAGGCAAAGCTAGCGTAGCAGATTTCTGCCTCCCGTGCCAGCTTGGCTTCGGGCAGTGCCGTCATGCCGATAATATCCGCCCCCCACGAGCGGTAGAGTCTTGATTCCGCCCTGGTGGAGAGGGCAGGACCCTCCATAGCTACATAGGTGCCCTTAAGATGGACATTAGCCCCCGTCTCTTTAGCTGCCTTATATAAAATCTGGCTCAGCACCGGGCAGAAGGGCTCAGCAAACTGGATATGGACAACGATGCCGTCGCCGAAAAAAGAGCTCGCCCGGCTCCGGGTGCGGTCAATGAGCTGGTCGGGGATGACCAAATCACCGGGCTTAATCTCCT
>CAZYZL010000046.1:0-6553 GCA_964652005.1 uncultured Dehalococcoidales bacterium
GAGGGGGGTAGGGGCGGTGGAAGCTCCCCGAGGGGTGCTTTTCCACGACTATACCTATGACGAGTGGGGGATATTGACTGAGGCCAACTGCATAATCCCTACCAATCAGAATCACAATAATATTCAAAAGGACTTTGAAGCGTTGGTGCCTCAAATTCTAGACAAGCCCCAGGATGAAATCAGGCATACCCTGGAGATGGTGGTCAGGGCGTACGACCCTTGCATCTCCTGCTCCGCCCACTCCCTTAAGGTAAACTTTAAGTAACTGCCCGGCCGAGCGGAAATCACCATTGATTAGTGTCACAGGTTAAATTTATTCCTGAGGAGGTGAGAAAGCATCCCCAGATAGGCAAATGCCTTCTCAACTAATTGTTCCTCAACCGTTAGGTCGGAGCTTTGCCTGGTGATACCGGCCACTGCCTCATCACTGGCACCCACGTTGCCTATGTTCTTGAGGCAGCACCTCGCCGGTGCAATTAACGCCTGCTCGGCAATCGCTCTAGCCGATAAACCGGCGTTCACGGCTACTACCTCCCAGTAGTCGGAAAGCAGCCCAGCTAGCGTTTCCGGCGTCTCTTTGCCCAGGTTTTCTGAGTCGGTGGGCACGATGCCCCAGGAGATAATACCACCGCTTCTAAGGAAGTCAGCCACAGCCGTGACATATCCTTTAGGCATGGCCTCTATTTGATAAGCATCAAAGGATAGAAGCTCAATGCCCAAGCCTAAAAGGTAAGGCAGGTTAACATTGGCACAGAGATGCAGTGCCTTGGGACCATCCAAGCCAACCAGAAAGCTGTGATAATCTTGCCTTGCCTGGACATCATTATAACCGGTTAAGCCGCTGAAGACCCATCCCAACCCGGGCTCATCCAGCCAGACAAAGGCATTTTGGTTCTTCTGCTTAAGTTGCCAATACTGGGCGTTGGCTTTCCTCTGGATGAAATCAAATAGCAGAGGCCTCATTTCCTCGCTATAGATAATTGGTCTCGACTCCTCATCGGTGACCCTGAAGCCAAAGCTCACCGGTCCGGTTACCTGACCCCGAATGGCAGGATAGTCCTGGAGAGATTCAGAAAGGAACCGATGATAAACCACCGAATATCTGTGGTTTAAAACAAAGGTTTCAGGCTTAGCCATCCTCAGGGAATAATCACCTAGCTCGGCGTCAAATTTTGCTCTATTGAAGCTGACCTTTTCACCATAAGGGTCAACCACTGTCCCGGGGAAGTTCTGTGATGTCTGGGCATACATGTCTTCATAGAAACTGAGGTTGGGTAATTGTGGCCAGAAGGGGATGTCTAGGCTGAGGGCTAACTCTAGGGCTCTCTCCACAGTGGTATGGGGCATGATGCCCATAGCCGTAGTTTTGCAACCGGCCTTGAAGTTTAAATTGCTATGTCTCATCGTCTGGTCTAGAACTAGCTAAGGTCTACACTGTGCTTAGATGCCCAGTTTCTTTCGTTTTGTCTCTATATGAGCTAGTATACCTTCGGCTGCCTTAGTTGCATCCGTCTCAACGTTTAGCCGACCGCCAGTGATACCCTCACAGTCCTTGGTCAGTAATTTGACCAGATTTGGCGCCCCGGTAATAGTAGGGATGGGGTTGACATAAGTATAAAGGCCAAAAGCCAGGGCGAATATGGCATCAATGGTGGCTTTTTGTTCCATATATTCCGGTGCCGCTGCTGCCACCGGCAGGTCGGGAATGGGGGCACCTCCTAAAGCGTTTGAGATTGAAGCTAGTAGGTCAGCGATGCGCCCGGTATCAGTGCAGGTACCGTAACTGAGAACCGGGGGGATACCAAGGGCGTGACAAAGACTTCTGAGCCCATCACCGGCAAAGCCTTTGGCTTCAGGCTGGCAAAGACCAGCTACCTGCATTGCCGCATTACCACAGCCCATTGACAATACCAGAAGGTCACGCTTGATTAGTTCTTTGGCTATCCTTACGCTATGGACATCCTGACCGCTATCCCTCAGGGTAGTGCAGGAGATAAGACCTATTACTCCTCGTACTGCGCCGCTTTTGATTGCCTGAAGGAGTGGCTCAATGGTGCCGCCAAGGGCATCAACAATGCTCTCGGTAGAGAATCCGACCAGAGCCTGGTTCATAGGCAGCCCGGTGACCGGTTTCACCGAGGCTCGGCGTTGCTTAAAATTGTCTATCGCCATCCGGAGAAGCTGGGCTGCTTGCTCTTCAGCCTTCTCTGGCTCATAGTTGACACGCTCCGTAACCCCGTCAAAGGCAACTAAATCGCTTACTGGAACAAGCACTATCCTGTACTTCTCAGCATAAGAGGGGTCAACCGGCATGGAGCAGTTCATATCGCAGGCAAAGAGGTCAACGCAGCCGGTAGCCAGGACAGCCTCCTGCATTATCCAGTTGCCGGTAAAACCATAGAAAGCGTCGTCCATTTGCCATCTCTGAATCATCTCCTGACCGGTCTCAATATTAGCAATAATACGCAGCCCCTTGGCACCTACCGCTCTGGCTCTATCCTGCCATTCCGGTCTTCTGGCTAGCTGAACCATGGCAAAACCAAGGAAGGGCTCATGTCCGTTGGGCAAGACATTGACATAATCGGGCTCGAGGACACCAAGGTCGACACGCATTTTGTGAGGCTGAGGAATTCCAAAGAGTATATCCTGACAGTACTCGTTAATAATCTGACTCTGATAGGCCATGGCAATGCCCATACGCATTGCCTTGAGGACTAGGCTGAGGTAATAGCCATCCACATTGGTGAGGCATGAGCTTGTTGCCCGCATCATCTCACCATAGATACCACCGGGAAAGAGGTCTAGCTTTTTCCACACCGCCTTACGTTCTTCAGGAGCTAAAGCCTCCACGATTTGGCTTGGTTCATCAAACTTGCGGTTAAAATCAGCCTCAGCAAAGTCACAGAGGCGAAGGGCAACATCCTTTTCCGAGCCTGAGGTGTCCACTCCAAGTCTCGTAGCAAATGCCTTCAGCTTATCTTTCTCTGTAATTTGGAACGGGGTTTTGCCATTTGCCGTAGCCCGAAGTGTTTTAATGGTCTGCTCAGTGTGGTAATGATAGGTTGAGGTTCCCATAACGTTCCTGAGCAGCATCATCCGCATCGCCATGCCATCAGCGGTAATGCCGCAAACACCCTTTTTGTCTTTGGCAGCGTCGGAGCGGCATGGTCCGTTAGAGCAAAGGTCGCAGCGAATACCTGCCATACAGAAAGGGCAGCGCTGGTCGGGATTGCCTCCCATACCCTGAGCCTCAAACCTATCCCAGATATTGTCCATGCCGTCTTCTTTGATTCTTTCGTAGACCTTACGCACTGAGTCATGATATGAAATCCGGTCACCTTCCATAACCACAAACCTCCTCAATTTATTACAACTCCTAGCTGAACCCCACCACCCAAGATTTAAGCCCTATGGATTATATGATATAATAGCACACTAATGATATCTAGGGGGAAGAATAAAATGGATGATGCACTGGAGGCCCTTGTCGTAACCGAGAAGAAACTGAATCGGGAACTGGTGGCTGAAATTCTGTCACCGTACGTCAGGCTTGATAAAGATGCTTGCACTATCCGCCCTCTGGAGGCATGGCTTGGGCTTGGAATTGAACTGAAGATTTTGGTGTGCCTTCTGGCCAGGAAAGCCATGGTGACCCTTGGCTTTGGTTTAGAGGTGGAGGGGGCGACAGTGAGCGAAACCGCCCGTGATATAAGTCTCGAACAGGACACAGTTAAACCTGTGCTCAGAAGGATGTACGCCGAAGGAATTCTGGACCGAACACAGGGGCGTAGATACTTCGTGCCCAACGATGCCATTGAGAGAATCAAAGGCATGATTAGCAAGAGGTAACAGCCCATAATGGGCAATATGCCCCGCCCAGCTACTGCCTTCCCTCAACCAAGGTATCAACTACCGATGGGTCAGCCAAGGTGCTGGTATCACCCAGGTCATGGACATCGCCGGCAGCAATCTTAGTCAGTACCCGTCTCATAATCTTGCCGCTCCTTGTCTTGGGCAGACCATCAGCAAACTGGATTTTATCTGGAGTGGCTATGGGGCCAATCTCCTTACGGACATGAGCCACCAGCTCTTTTTTCAGGGCGTCTGAAGCTTCTACCCCCAGCTTCAAGGTAACAAAAGCGTATATAGCCTGTCCCTTAACGCTGTGGGGCATACCAACCACTGCTGCTTCAGCCACTGCCTCATGGGATACCAGGGCACTTTCCACCTCAGCTGTTCCTATGCGGTGACCTGATATCTTAATAACATCGTCTATTCGCCCCATCAGCCAGTAGTAGCCATCCTCATCTACTCTAGCCCCGTCTCCAGTATTATATACGCCGGGGAAACGAACGAAGTAGGTATTCTTGAACCTTTCCGCCTCGCCGTAGACCCGCCGCATCAAACCTGGCCACGGTCTCTTAATCACCAGATAACCACCCTCATTGACAGCGGCAACAGAACCATCCTCTCTGAGCACTGCCGGCATAACCCCGGGGAAGGGTAGTGTTGCTGAGCCCGGTTTGAGCGGGGTAGCCCCGGGCAGGGGGGTAATTAGTATGCCACCGGTCTCCGTCTGCCACCAGGTATCCACGATGGGGTGCTTACCCTTGCCAATCACATTGTAATACCACATCCAGGCTTCAGGGTTAATCGGTTCACCCACTGAACCAAGGACGCGCAGCGAGGTTAAGTCGTGCTTATTAGGCCATTCATCACCCTCCCTCATTATGGAGCGAAGGGCGGTGGGGGCGGTATAGAAGATATTGACCCGGTACTTTTCGATAACATCCCAGAATCTATCGGGGTGGGGGTAGGTTGGCACCCCCTCAAACATAAGGCTGGTGGTGCCAAAGGCTAGCGGTCCATATACAATATAGCTGTGTCCGGTAACCCAGCCGATGTCTGCGGTGCACCAGAAGGTATCCTCTTCCTTGACATCAAATATCCACTTAAAGGTCTGGTAGCAGAACAGGAGATAGCCAGCCTGGGTATGGAGAACCCCTTTTGGTTTCCCTGTGCTGCCGCTGGTATACAGGATAAACAGAGGGTCTTCGGCATCCATCACCTCTGGCTCGCAGTAAGGCTTGATATCCTCGGCAGCCATTTCACTATGCCACCAGTAGTCGCGACCGGGCTGCATTTTTACTCCAATATCCGCCCTCTTGACTACAATCACATCCTTTACCTCAGGACACGCCTCAAGGGCGACATCGGGGTTGTCCTTGCTCCTGATAATCCTGCCCCCCCGATAGTAGCCATCGGCGCAGATGAGTATCTTAGCCCCGCAGTCCAGTATCCTGTCTCGTAGTGCCTCGGCACTGAAGCCGCCAAAAACAACGCTGTGAATGGCGCCAATTCTGGCACAGGCGAGCATGGCAATGGGTAGCTCAAGAATCATCGGCAGGTAGATAGAGACACGGTCGCCCTTCTTAACCCCATGCTTCTTTAATACATTGGCGAACTTGCACACCTCATAATACAGTTGCTGGTAGGTTAATGTCTTACTATCACCGGTGTCCCCTTCCCAGATTAGGGCTGCCTTATTTTTCCTCCACGTGTTAAGGTGCCGGTCCAGGCAGTTATAACTGACATTGAGCTTGCTACCAACAAACCATTCGTGTTTGGCTTCCTTGAAGTCTTCCACCAGCACCTTGTCCCACTTCTTGTACCAGTCAAGCTGCTCCGCCAGCTCTCCCCAGAAACCCTCAGGGTCATCAATGGACCTCTGATAAATTTTCTTATATTCATCCAGACTCTTTATATATGCCTTTGCCTTGATTTCTTTAGAGGGAGCAAATACCCTCTTTTCTGCCATCATAGAGGTAATTGTTTTTTCCTGTTCCGTAGTAGACTTTTTTTCTTGGTCAGATTCTTTTTTCACTAGTAAATTCCCTTTCTAGTCAAATCCCTTTTTCACTCTCATCAATCTAAAGGGAACCGATTAAGTTGCCCTGGATTGTACTGGAGGCTAACTTGGTATAATAGCTGTGACGGTAGCGAGGGTTAATCCTGATAGGTAACGCCCATTAATTGAGTAAATGCCGCCCGCAGTCTTTTTGAAATGACGTAGGCTACCCCTCCAGCAATTGCAGCGCACAGCTTGGGGTTGGTATAAACCAAATTGCGCAGCTCCATGCCGTTAAAGGCAAGTGCCTTTGTCCTCTCCACAGCTTTGGTGGTGGCGGTGCAACGGAATGGTGGTATCGTGGCTGACCAGCCGAAACACTCAAAATTGGAGGCAGCCTGGATTTGTCGCTTATCTGTTGGCCCCAAATCCAGAAGAACGGATACCAGCCCCTCTTCAATCACATATATGTCTTTCTCCTCCGTGTCCTGCTTACATATGATTGTCCCGGCTTCAAATACTTTAGGGCTGCACATCTTCTCCACTATCCTGAGCTCGTCCTCATCTAGGTAGTGGAATACGTCAGACCTTCTCAGTACTTCTATCCTCTTCATCTTTGACCTCCAAGGTTTTCTGCCCCGTGACTAACTACACGGAATTTATTATACCCTGTCCGTAGTATGTTTTTCAAACCGCCAGCTTGAG
>CAZYZL010000047.1:0-1603 GCA_964652005.1 uncultured Dehalococcoidales bacterium
CTAAGGGGGTGAGGTTAATAAACAATCTCTTTTGTTGCTCTTATCTTGGGGGGTTGATGTAAACCGGCTCAACCCTGGCTTGGCTTTTTACTTTTATCTGGTTTCTCTTGCCACCAGGCTTTGAGTCGGCGGGCAACCTGCTTCTCATATCCCTGGCTACTGGGAACGTAGTAACGTTTGCCTTGAAGGGAATCGGGCAGGTACTGTTGCCAAACGAAATGTCCGGGGTAGTCGTGGGCATACTTATACCCCTTGCCATAGCCCATTTCTTTCATTAACGGTGTCACCGGATTGCGCAGGTGCAGAGGCACGGGCTCATCAGGGCTTTGTCTAATTTTCTCCTGAAGTTGAGAGTAGGCGTGATACAGCGAGTTGCTTTTCGGGGCGGTAGCTAGGTAGACTACTGCCTCAGCCAGAGCCAGATTGCCCTCAGGCATGCCGATGAAGTGGACGGCTTGCTGGGCGGCTACAGCTATCACCAGCGCCTGGGGGTCAGCCATGCCTATATCCTCTGAGGCGAAGCGAACCAGGCGGCGGGCAATGTACAGGGGGTCTTCCCCCGCCTCCAGCATCCTCGCCAGCCAGTAAAGGGAGGCATCGGGGTCTGAGCCTCGCATCGACTTGTGCAGGGCTGAGATAATGTCATAGTGTTGCTCTCCTGCCTTGTAATAACGTGAAACTCGGCGCTGGAGAGCATCCTCAATGGTTGATAGCGATATACGGCGCTTGCCGTCAGCATCAGGCGCCGTAGTCAGGGCGGCTATCTCTAGGGCATTGAGGGCAATCCGGGCGTCTTTATTTGACGTGATGATAAGGTGGAGCAGGGCATCATCATCCAGCTCTACATTTAGTCTTCCAAGGCCATTCAATTCGTCCTTTAAGGCTCTCATGATTATGACCTGAAGTTCATCCTCGGCGAGGGGGTTCAGGGTGAGAACCTGACAGCGGGAGAGGAGAGGGGAAATAACCTCAAAGGAGGGATTTTCCGTGGTAGCCCCGATAAGGGTAATGGTTCCATCCTCGACGAAGGGCAGGACAGCATCCTGCTGAGCCTTGTTGAAGCGATGAATCTCGTCGATAAACAGGATAGTTCTCTTTTGGTATAGCTTGTAGCGTTCTTTTGCCTCCTCAATGAGCCGCCGCAGGTCAGCTACGCCAGCACTGACAGCACTTACCGGGCTGAAGTGTGCTTGAGTGGCATTGGCGATGACATAAGCCAGGGTAGTTTTGCCGCTGCCTGGCGGACCCCACAGGATAAGCGACGGCACCTGACCGGCTTCAATAGCCTTTCGTAATACATGCCCCTGACCTACTAGATGCTCCTGTCCAACAAACTCATGCAGGGCGGCCGGTCTCATCCTGGTTGCCAGCGGTGCCTCCTGCCTCTTTTGTTCCTCAGACTGGCGCTCAAACATGTCCATGAATCATCCTCACCCCCTTAATCCCCCTCCCCCTTCAGCCGAGAGGTATGAAAGGTATAACTAAGGTATAACTTTTGTTAAGACTTTTGCCTTGCCGGTAACTTAACGAGCTTAGCACTCTAGCTGCTGATGCTATGATACAGCCAGCATTTACCGGGAGTCAACTTGCTGCGTTAGCAAGC
>CAZYZL010000047.1:1703-5204 GCA_964652005.1 uncultured Dehalococcoidales bacterium
GGGGGTGTCCTACCCCCTCTGCCCAACACCGATTTTAATTTTGGACTGTGCACTTCAAAAATCCTGTTCATTTCCTCATATAGTCACCTAATTTTCACCTTCTCCGTACTATTTCCCCCTGAACTCCGCCTTCCTCTTCTGCAAAAAGGCAGCCATCCCCTCCTTCTGGTCCATGGTGGCAAAACAAAGGGCAAAATTATCTCTTTCGTAGCTTAGCCCACTGACGAGGTCAGCATACATACCCTTGTTAACAGCTTTCTTGGCTAATTTGATGATAAGTGGGCTCTTACTTGCTATAGTCTCAGCTAATTGGTTCACGGTTTTCTCCAATTTAGATTGTGGCACAACTCGGTCAACCAAGCCAATCCTCTCCGCCTCGTTGGCATCTATTATTCTTCCAGTGTATATTAGCTCTTTAGCTTTGCCCCAGCCTATTAACCTCGGCAACCTTTGTGTGCCACCACTTCCAGGGATAATCCCGATGTTGATTTCTGGCTGCCCAAATCTTGCGTTCGCTGAGGCAATTCTTATATCGCAAGCCATTGCTAATTCGCACCCTGCACCAAGACAAAAGCCATTAATCATGGCAATTACCGGGATATACAGATTCTCTATATCTGTAAACAGTTGTTGCCCCAACGTAGAGGCATACTCCTCCATTTCTATTGAACTTGCTTCCCTAAATTCGTTGATATCCGCACCGCTTGAAAAAGCCTTGTTGCCCGCTCCTGTAATGACGACTACCCGAACGGTATCATCACCCCTGACATTCTCTATTATGCTTTTTAACTCCCGCCTTGTAGCTTTGTCTAATGCATTATGCAACTCAGGTTGGTTAATAGTTAACTTGACTATGCCTCTCTCTTCGTCTTTACTTACTATGATTTTCTTGAAGTCCATCTTACCCTTCTCAGATTATCACCCTTTCTTCTTTTAGCCGCACTATGTCATCCCAGGTGTAACCTATTTCAAGGAGAACCTCCTCGGTATGTTGTCCTAGCATTGGAGCAGCTCTTCTTGGCATACCGGGGGTCTTGTTGAATCCACCCGGAGCCGTTATCAACTTTATCTTGCCAGCAATAGGGTGTTCGATGGAAACAAACATGTCATTTGCCCAGGCCTGTGGGTCAGATGCGACCTCACCAGTGGTTTGAATCAGCCCAAAAACACAGCCATACCTATCAAGGATTTCTTTCCACTCTGCGTAAATCTTGGTAGCGAATATTTCGTCAAGGAGAAAAACCAAGGAGGCGCTGTTTTGTGACCTTAATTGGTAGCTTCTATATCTAGGGTCCAACTCTAAGTCCTCTCTACCTATTGCCTTACAAAGCTCTGGCCAATATCGGTCACTTTGTGGCATAGCCAACACGATCCATCTCCCATCTTTAGTTTTGTAGTGATTAGTAAGCGGATTACCAGGATTACTCCTGTCTGCTTTGGGGATATCCTTGCCGGAAATGAGGCTTACTTGCACATCGGTGCCAAGCTGCCAAATACCGCAGTGATAAAGAGATAAGGTGACTTTTTGGGCAACGCCATTTCGTTCACGATGCCAAAGGGCTCCCAGTATAGCAGCTACTAGAAACCCTGAAGCTACGTGGTCCCCTAGGGCTGGTCGCATACAAGGCGGAGGAGCGTCAGGTTCTCGTAGAATATCTTGGATACCAGACCTTGCAAAGTAGGCACTTCTATCGAACCCGGGCTGTTCCTTGTCCGGGCCAGCTTCGCCATATCCAGTAAGCATGGCATAGATCAGATTGGGGTTAATGCGACTTAAGGTCTCATAGCTCATGCGCAATCTATCCAGAGCTCCACGCCTGAAATTCGTAAGAAAAATGTCTGCGGCTTTCACCAATCTGTAAACTACTTCGCGGCCTTGTTCATAGTCCAAGTTGATGGCAGCACTCCTTTTGTTGCGGTTATCAAGTTCAAAGGGGCCATTTATGCCCATCTTGGGGTAGTCGCCTCGTGTTTCTACATAGCCACGACAAGGGTCGCCACCTTGAGGGTCCTCTATTTTAATGACGTCAGCGCCCCAGTCACTCAATATGGCAGCAGCCCCAGGTACAGCCATCCATTGAGCCAACTCTACTACTTTTATCCCCTGCAACAGATTCATTCTATATTCCCCTCTAACTATCTGAGGCGGTGAAGCCTCTGGATCTAAAACCGATAATCATAGAATCAATCCAGGTTACCGCCGCATAGGAAGATCAACCGAAATAAAACTAAGGATATAATATGCGTAATAGTTTAGTTTTTCCAAAAATTTGGTAGCATGTCAAAGAGTTGACATTTCCCGGCGTCCCTCCAGGATTCACCCCGGGGCCACCCTTCGCCGATAGTATATCAACCCCCTGCGAGATGTCAAGATATTTACGAGTAGAATTTGAGCCTGGTTCGATTAAGCCTCACCCCCTGCAGGAGCCTGGAGACCCTCTCCACGCCTTCATCACTCAACCTGGTGCCAACCCCAGTCCGCCAGTTTATCTCCCGAAATTCTCTCTACAAGCCCGGTCCCCGACCAAGCTGACCGCCATCTAAATAGATAGTCTGTCCGATCATGAAATCAGAGGCTGGTGAAGCAAGGTAGAGCGCCAGAAGCGCTATTTCTCGCGGCTCAGCCAGTCGCCCGGCGGGTATATAACTAAAAAGTATGTTCTTAACCACGGGATCCTTGATGAACTGTGCCATCATTTTGGTATTGGTATCGCCGGGGCCGATGGCATTGACGCAAATGTTATACGGAGCCCACTCTGAAGCCAAGCACCGAGTAAACATACTTAACGCGGCTTTACTAGCGCAATACGCAGAACTGTAAGGCGTGCCTAACTCGGCACTATTCGAGCTGATATTAATGACCTTCCCCTGCCTTCGCTTGAGCATGTGAGGCCCAACAGCTTGAACGAAGAGGAAGGCACCAGTTAAATTGGTATCTATCACCCTACGCCATTCTTCTGGGCTTAGCTGTTTATCCCAGTCCTCTCCCGCTAATTCCCATCCCAAGAACTTGAACCCAGGAAGGTAAACTACAGGCTTCATGGGGCCGTCAATGCCGGCATCATTGACCAGGATGTCAATCTTGCCAAAATGGGACAGGGTCTGCTGGGCAGTCGCTTTTACCTGCTCTTCTTTAGCTACATCCGTAGGAATAGCCAAGGCTTTTCTTCCCATCTTTCGGATCTCTTCTGCTGTTTCCTCTATCTGCTCCACGGTACGGGCAGCCACGGTAACGTCTGCCCCAGCCTCAGCCAGGGTTAGTGCGATAGCCTTACCAATTCCCCGCCCACCTCCGGTGACGATGGCTACCTTACCTTCGACGCTAAATTCCTTGGGAATCATTTGATTTGCCCTCCTCTTATATTCACTTTGCCAGAATCATCACGCCCTAACCTACCTGAAATTTATCGTTATAGGCTTCCCCTAAAAGCTTCTCAATACTTTCAAGATAGGCTGTCTAAAAACCTTCTCTGCCGAAGGCTAATCACCGACCATCAATTG
>CAZYZL010000047.1:5304-6480 GCA_964652005.1 uncultured Dehalococcoidales bacterium
TTGAAATCGCATTAGCTAGACCGCTGGGTTTGAGTCCGTCTTAAGAGGCTACCTTAAGCACCAGCCTCTCTCCAAACCCTGTTATCACCTGCATATAGCCACTTAATATCTTGTTAATCGCAGCTTTATCGGTATCTACTAACAACGGGTTGCCCTGAAGTGAAAGAATTTTATTTGGCGTAGCAACTACTACAATGTTCTCTTTGCCCACCCTTTTAATTACCTCGGCACTTATCTGCTGGTTGCCCCTGCCAAAGATATAGCCCTGCCTGCCAATTGCGGTTACTACTATCTTTGCCTTTTTGCCTTCAATGAGTTGTAGCAACTGTGATTCATTTAAATCTGAGCCTACCAGTTTTCTCTGATACACTGCATCCACACCCAGCAGTGTATTTTTTAAGCCCAGCTTGTCCATAATGGCTTGGGTGGTCGTTCCCGGGCCGATGATATACAGGTAGTCACCTTTCATATTGCTGATAACATCATCAGCAATGGCTGACATGGCTGCTTCATCCCCCGCAATGCTACCTTCTTTGGCACCCTGAGTCATCCCCCTTTCATAAGGTACCTTAAGGTAGCCATACAATCTGGCGCTGAGCCTGTTTTCCCGGAAAGCCTGCTCGTCAATGTCCATCACCTCAGCTTCCCGCAAGCGTAGGGCTGATGATTTTCCTGCCAGATATGCAGCTGTCAGCCTGCCGGCATTTGCCGGGGTGGTAGCGTATACAGCGGAGTGCATTTTAACGCCGGCTGGTATCCCCAGGGCTGGTATATTATTACCGATGGCGTTGTAAACATCTCTGGCGGTGCCATCCCCACCGGCAAAGAGCAGCAGGTCTACCTTCAGTTTTAGCATTCCTCTGGCAGCGTTTTTCGTATCTTTCGCTGTTGTGCTGCCTTTTTCTACCGAACCGATAACATCAAGGTTAAAGCCACACTCTTTAGCCTCATTTTCTCCCATTTCATAGGGATAGGTAATGAGTTCAATACTATCTTTAAGGCTAATAACCTCCTTGAGGGCTTCAATGGCTCGCCTTGGCGATTCCGGCTTAGAGCCTAACTTTATTGCCCTTTTAATTATTTCCTGCCCATCGCTCCCTTTAAGCCCCACCCGCCCCCCCCTTCCGGCGACAGGGTTTACTATGAACCCAAGCTTTTTCTTTCCCAAATTAGCTC
>CAZYZL010000048.1:0-6464 GCA_964652005.1 uncultured Dehalococcoidales bacterium
GTGCCCAGCTCCTGGGCGTGGGCGAGCTTGGAGCCAGGGTCAGCCCCTACTACCAGGTAAGTGGTCTTTTTGGTAACGCTGCTCCCGGTTGAGCCACCGAGGGCTTTTATCCTTGCCTCTGCCTCTTGCCTGGAGAAGGCTTCCAGCCTGCCGGTGACAACAAACTCCATACCAGCCAGGGGTTGCTCTTTGGGCTTGGCTATTTCTTCTAGTTTGACCCCGGCTTTTCTTAGCCGTTCAATGATTTTGCGGTTTTCCTTTTGTCGGAAGAAGGCAACAGTGCTATCAGCAATCTTAGGTCCCACAGTGGGGATGGACATGAGTTCCTCTCTGGTAGCGTTAGCCAAACTATCAGGATTATCATAGTCAATGCTGCCAAAGTGCTGCGCTAATATTTCTGCCATTTGCTCACCGACGTGGCGTATGCCAAGAGCGAAGATAAGCCTCGGTAGTGGCGTATCTTTACTCTTCTCAATAGCGTTGAGCATATTGCTGACGCTCTTCTCCGCCATTCGCTCCAGCTTTAGTAGCTGCTCCTTTTTCTCTTTCAGGTAATACAGGTCAGCTACGTCCTTGACCAGCCCCTCTCTCAACAGCAGAGCACTGTTTGATTCGCCTATGCCTCTGATATCCATACCCCCCCGGGAGGCAAAGTGTTCCAGCCGCTCCTGGACCTGGGCGGGACAGGCGGCATTGGAACAATAGTACATAACCTCGCCTTCAGGCTTAATCACCTCAGCCCCGCATGCCGGGCACGCCGGGCGTTGCTTCTCCCTATCAAATATCTTCTCCAGCAGGCTGAATTCCTTTTCCTTTCCACTACGCTTGCCCTTGATTGGGCCAACCACCTCGGGTATCACCTCGCCGGCCCGCCGGATGATAACGGTATCACCCTCGCGAATGTCCTTGCGTCTGATGTCGTCCTCATTGTGCAGGGCAGCCTGTCTAATGGTTACCCCGCCAACAGCGACCGGTTCCAAAATAGCATAAGGGTTGAGGGTGCCGGTTCTGCCCACGCTGATACCGATATCAATCAGACGGGTGGTGCTTTCAATAGCCGGGAACTTGTAGGCTATCGCCCATCTTGGCTCATGACCAATGTTTCCCAGTCGTTCTTGTAAGCCAAGCTGATTTACCTTGACCACGATGCCGTCAGCTTCGTAGGGCAGGTTCTCCCTTTTCTCCACCCAGGTACGGTGGTAGTCTTCCACCTGGTCAATGCTGGTGCGCAAGGCATTATTGGGGTTTACCTTAAAGCCGAGGGACTTGAGGTATTCCATAGTTTCCCAGTGGGTTGGTGGGGTGGCTTTACCTTCAGCATAACCCAGCATATAGATGTAAATATCCAGCGGGCGCTTGGCGGTGATGCGTGGGTCAAGCTGGCGCACTGAGCCAGCGGCGGCATTTCTGGGGTTGGCAAACAGGGGCAGCCCCTCAGCCGCCCGCTCCTGGTTTAACTTATGAAAGCCGGCTTTGGGTAGAAAGACCTCACCTCGCACCTCAAACCGGGGTGGGGCATCCTTGGACACCGAAAGCGGGATGCTCCTGATGGTCCTCAGGTTCTGGGTGATATTTTCCCCGCGAAAGCCATCGCCACGGGTAGCCCCGCTGGTCAGTTGACCATTAACATAGGTCAGCGCCACAGCCAGCCCGTCAATCTTATGCTCGCAGGCAAAGTCAGACGGCTCTCCAGCTACCAGCTTTGTGGTTCGGTTATACCAGGCTACTAGCTCGTCATAGGAGAAGGCGTTAGCCAGGGAGAGTAACGGCAGAGGGTGTTCTACCACGCCAAAGGCTTCTACCGGGGCAGCCCCCACCCGCTGGGTAGGCGAGTCTGGGGTCAGGAACTGGGGATACTCTTCCTCCAGTTGCTTGAGCTCCCTCATTAACTCGTCATATTCGGCATCAGAAATCTCCGGGCTATCCAGCACATAATACCGATAGTTATGATGGTTAATTTCAGCCCTTAATTGCTCTATCCGTTGCTTTACTTGGTTCAGGTCAGCCATGAAGCACTTTTATGATGCTATTCTTATAAAAATTATAACACAATCTATAGCTAGGCAAAAGATAAACCGCTATAATATACCTTGATAACAAGGGGGATAGTAGAATGAAACGAATATTTATATCAGTGGCTATATTAGCTGTAATATGCCTTGGTGGTTTTATTGTTTATAACATTGCCTATGGCATAGGTGACGCAGCGGGATATGATAAAGGCTATTCCGCAGGGCAAGAAGTGGGCTATAGCTGGGGTAAACAGGATGGCTATGACCTGGGAAAAGAAGAGGGTTACAACACGGGCTATACTTCGGGTAAAACCGATGGCTATGATGATGGCTATGCCCAAGGTATGCAAGCTGGCTTGGGACATGGTTACACCTTAAGAGACCCGACCTATAAAGAAGCGGTCGTCTTCTTGAGAGAGGACAAGACAGACAGGAATAGATATGTCGAGGACAGCTATACATGTAGCCACTTCGCTAGGGATGTGTGCAATAATGCTGAGGCTGAAGGGTTACGGTGCGCTTTTGTTGAGCTGCGCTTTCGGGAAGGTGGGCACTCAATAATAGCCTTTGACACCAGTGATAAAGGAGTTGTCTACTTTGAGCCACAGTTTGATGATGAGGTCAAAGTCATCATAAACCAGAGCTATTCCCGGTTAAATGACTATCAAGGATCGCCAGTCAATGATACCATAATGGACATTTTGGTTATCTGGTAGCAAGATTATTTATTAACCTCATCCCCTTTATCCCCCTCTCCTTTTAAAGGAGAGGGGGAAGAGATTTTAGAGAGGGGTGAAACCCCTCTCTTACCTACTCTCCCCCTTCCCTTAATATAGGGAAGGGGGTCAGGGGGATGGGTTTCTAAATAATTTCTAGAAACTTGCCCCTTTCTATATTATACGGTAAACTAGGCGAGCAGAATCCCCTGTATAAAAGAGGAAACCGTGGCTGAAATTCGTCCCTTCCGGGGGGTGCGTTATAATCAACTGCTGGTTAAAGACCTGGCTGGCATTATCTGTCCCCCCTATGACATTATTAGCCCACAGTTGCAGCAGGAGCTCTATCACCGGAGCCGGTATAACTTTGCCCAGATAGAATCTGGACGAGGGTTGCCTCAGGATACGGCTACGGACAACAAATATACTCGTTCCGCAGCTACTTTAGAGCGATGGCTGGAGCAGGGTGTTCTGGTGGTTGACCAGGCGCCGGCTATCTATCTCCATGACCACTATTTCAGCTATAAGGGGAAGGAATTTAGGCGACGCAGTATAATCGCCCGTGTCAGGTTGGAAGATTGGGATAAGATGGTAGTCCGCCCTCATGAGGGCACCCTGGTTGAGTTCAAGAGTGACCGCTTGAGTCTGCTGTGGGCAGTTCAAGCCAATACCAGTCCAATTTTGGCTCTGTTTGAAGATAAGGGACGGCAGGTCGCTTCGTTGCTGGCGGCACCAGAGAAAAGCCAGCCCATAATTAGCTTCAGTGAGGCTAGTGGCGAAAGGCATAATGTCTGGGCTATCACCCAGCCCGAGGTTATTAATCAGCTAGCTGGTTATTTCGCTCGTCAGCCGCTCTATATTGCCGATGGGCACCACCGCTATGAGAGCGCCCTTACTTACCAGCGGGAGAGGATTGCCTGTTCTTCGCCAGTGTCAGGGGATGAGGCGTTTAATTTTGTGATGATGGCGCTGGTAGATTTCTCCAACCCCGGGCTTATCATTCTACCTCCTCACAGGCTGGTTCGGGGAATATCCAGAGCCACCCTGAGCCAGTTGATGACCGAGTTAGGCTTGTTCTTTGAGGTAGAAGAGCTACCGCTAGATATACCCCGTGTCTGGCAGCAAGTTAACCATTTACTAGCTGCCGGGGAGACAGACGAAGTTAGATTGGTTCTTTTTGGTCTGGCTGAAGACCGTCTTCACCTATTAAGGTTGCGTGACCCGGCTGCTGCCAGCCAGTTGATGCCTTACTTTCATTCCGAGCTATATAAGAGGCTGAATGTTAGCGTCCTTGACCATGTCATACTGGAGAAGCTGCTGGGATTAGGTGGTGGGGAGGCAGTAACCATTGGCTATAGTTATGATGGGCAGGATGCGGTGAACCGGGTGTTAGAGCAGGAATACCAGCTAGCCTTTCTGCTAAGCCCAATTAAGCCGGCGGTGATTAAAGCCATCGCTGATGTCGGCGACCGGATGCCGAGAAAGTCGACCTACTTTTATCCTAAGGTGCCGGCGGGGCTGGTTTTTAACCGTCTGGTTTAGACAATTTTTAATTGATGCTAAGTAGACTTTATATAGCCTCGTTTGCCTACTTTTATGACACTGTCCTTAGGGACAATCTTATGGGCATCGGTAACTTTTTTGCCATTGACATCTATAGCACCTTGTGCAATGAGGCGCTTTGCCTCGCTCCGACTTTTAGCCAGACCCTTTTCAACTATCATCTGTAACAGCTCGCCACTGCGTGCTTTGGGTATTTCCTCGGGCAGCTCTCGTCTCTGGAAAACTCGGGTAAAATGCTCCTCAGCTTCAGCGGCTGTCTTTTGGTCGTAGAGCTGGGCTATGATTTCCTTAGCCAGGCGCTTCTTAAGCGTCATTGGGTTAATGGTTTTGTTCTCAAGCTCTTGCCTGAATTCGGCTAGCTCCTCATCAGGGACATCAGTCACCAGCTCAAAGTATTGCAGGATAAGGCTATCAGAGATAGACATCACCTTGCCGTATATCTCCTCCGGTGGCTCAGCAACACCGATATAGTTACCCAGGCTCTTGCTCATCTTTTGACTGCCATCGGTGCCGATGAGGAGGGGTGTCATAAAGCATTGCTGGGGACGCTGCCCGACCATAGACTGAAGCTCCCTGCCGACTAGGAAATTAAACTTCTGGTCAGTGCCGCCAAACTCAACGTCAGCCTCAATAGCTACTGAGTCATAGGCTTGGAGCAGGGGGTAGAGTAGTTCGGTCATGGCAATGGGGCGCCCGGCATTATACCTAGTGCTGAAGTCCTCCCGAGCCAATAACTGAGCAACAGTAAACTTACTAGTGAGCTGAATGATATCAGTGAGGGTAAATTTACCAAACCACTCGCTTTGCCACCTAATCTCTGTCTTTTCTTTAACAACTATCTTAAAGAACTGCTGCATATAAGTTTCGGCGTTAGCTAGAACCTGTTCTCTGGAGAGCATAGGCCGGGTGGTAGACATGCCACTGGGGTCGCCAATCTGGGCTGTCCAATCGGCAACGATGAGGACAATTTGATGTCCTAGCTCCTGGAATTGGCGTAGTTTCCGTAGTGCTACCATATGACCTAAGTGGATATCAGGGAAGCTGGGGTCGAAACCTTCCTTTAGTCGCAGTTTTTTGCCTGAGCGCAGTAGCTGTAATAACTCATCTTTAACGATGATTTCAGCTACCCCTCGCTTTAGCAAATAACTGATGTCTTGGTTCAACATAGTCTAGTTTCCACCTCTGGTTTTTAGTACGGCTTTTCCTTGTTTTACATCCTCGGCTATCTGTTTCTTCAATTCTTCCGGCGTGTCAAATTTTTTCTCGCCGCGGAGTCGTTCAATGATATCAATGGTTAGCTCCTTCCCGTATAGGTCGCTATGGTAGTCAAGGAGATAAACCTCTACCACCCGCTCACCGCCACCGAAGGTAGGACGCTGGCCAATGTTAGTCACCGAGAGATAAGCTTGGTCGTCAATATGAGCCTGGCTAACATAAACGCCCTCGGGGGGGAGAGCTTGCTCCGGGTCTATGTCCAGATTGGCGGTGGGGAAGCCCAACTCTATGCCTCGTCTTGCCCCCGGAATTACCCGCCCGTGAAGGCTGAAGGGGCGCCCAACCAGGTTTTGCACCCGTTTCATATCCCCCTGAGCTAGAGCTTTCCTGATGGCGGTACTACTTACCACCTCACCATCTATTATTATCGGTGGCACCACAGTGACGCTGAAGCCCATTTCCTGTCCCAGGCGGCGCAGGGCATCAGTATTGCCTTCCCTGTTTTGACCCAGGGCGAAGTCAGATCCAGTTACCACTCCCCGCATTCTAAGGTGTTTCATCAATAGAGCCACGAATTGCCGAGCGCTGAGCTGGGCTAGTTCAGGGGTAAAGGATAGGGTAATAATAGCCTCAACGCCCTCATTCTTGAGCAGGTTGGTTCTTTGTCCAAGGTCGGTCAAGAATGGTAGCTTAGTTTGCGGTGACAGCACCTCTTGGGGATGCTGGCGAAAGGTTACCACGCCACTGAGCAAACCCTGTTGCCGGGCAAGCCTCTTTAGTTGGGCAATCAGGTATCTATGACCCAGGTGAACGCCGTCAAAAACACCAATGGTCAGTAGCATATCGTTGTCGGCTGGTAATCTTGCCAGCTCTTCCTCTACCTGCATAGCCCTTTATACTACCATAACCCTATCTGAGCGTCAATCAATTTGACACAGGTCGTTTAGCAACCTATCCC
>CAZYZL010000049.1:0-6424 GCA_964652005.1 uncultured Dehalococcoidales bacterium
TAGTAAGAGAGGGGCGAAGCCCCTCTCTAAAGTCTCCTCCCCCTCTCCTTCAGAAGGAGAGGGGGATTAAGGGGGTGAGGGTGATAAACAATCTCAAAGGAGGCAATTGTAAAAAATAAAGCTATAGTCTATAGTTATACGGCATGAAATTTGACCTGTCACAGCTAGATAACACCTAATAAGGTCGTGAAGAGGAAAAATTGACCCACCCCGATAGTATTCTTCATCAGGTTACCCGACCGGCTCGCTATACCGGTGGCGAGTGGAATTGCGTGGTAAAGGACTGGGACAAGACCAATATCAAGTTTGCCCTATGCTACCCTGATTTATATGAAATAGGCATGTCCAATATGGCTCTGCCCATCCTATATGAGTTGCTCAACAGCCAGCCGGATGTCCTTGCCGAAAGGGTCTACGCCCCGTGGACAGATATGGAAGCAGCCATGCGGACGGCAGGTGTTCCCCTGCTCAGCCTTGAATCCAAACACCGGCTAAAGGATTTTGATATCATTGGTTTCTCCCTAGACTACGAACTTACCTACACCAACGTATTGAACATCCTTGACCTGGGGCAAATACCAGTCCTGGCGTCAGAAAGAAACGATTCCCATCCCTTAGTAATCGCCGGTGGTAGCTGCTGCCTCAACCCCGAGCCCATGTCCGATTTTATTGACTTCTTCGTGATAGGGGATGGTGAAGAGGTAGTGCTTGAGTTAGTTGATTGCTTGCGAGAGTGGAAGGGCAAGGCAGCCTCCAAAAAGGAGCTACTGCGCCAGATGGCTACTATCCCCGGCGTCTATGTGCCCAGCCTGTATCACGTGGAATACCAGGCTGATGGTTTAATTAAGAGCATTACCCCTACTGCGGCTGAGGCTAAACCCGTTATTCAGCGACGGGTAGTGACCAAGCTCCCGCCCCCGGTCACCCGACCGGTAGTTCCCTATATTGAGGTAGTCCATGACCGAGGGGCGGTGGAGATTCAGCGAGGGTGCACTCGGGGCTGCCGCTTCTGCCAGGCAGGGATTATTTACCGCCCCGTGCGCCAGCGCCCTCAGCAAGAGGTAATACAGGCAGTAGGGGAGCTCATTGCCAACTGCGGCTATAATGAGGTGTCCCTGGTATCGCTAAGCACCAGCGACTACCCCCATATTGAGGAGCTGGTGGCTAGCCTCCGCCAAAATTATGATAACCTGGCTCTGTCACTCCCCAGCCTGCGAATTGATAGCTTTTCAGTAAGATTGATGGACTCCCTTCCCTCCCGCAGGAAAACAGGACTTACCTTTGCCCCAGAGGCGGGAAGCGAAAGGCTGCGCCGAATCATCAATAAGAACGCTACCGAGGCTGAAATCCTGAAAACGGCTGCCGCTGCCTTCGCCAGAGGCTGGACAAGCCTTAAGCTATATTTCATGCTCGGCTTACCCACTGAAACCGAGGAAGATGTTGAACAAATTGTCCAGCTAGTAGCTAAAATCCGCTCCGTGGGCAGGACGGCTAAAGGTGGCATGCCCCAGGTAAGAATTAGCCTATCAACCTTTATCCCCAAGCCACATACCCCGTTTCAATGGGTAGCCCAAGAAAGCGAACAACAACTGAGCGCCAAGCATGAACTGCTTAAGCAGGGGCTACGCCGAAAGGGGAGTCGGCTGTCCTGGCAGGAGCCTAAGGTCAGCCTGCTTGAGGCAGCCTTGTCGCGGGGGGATAGACGACTGGGCAAGGTTATCTACCTTGCCTGGAAGTTGGGCTCGACCTTTGATGCCTGGGATGAACGCTTTGACTATCAGAAATGGCTTCGCGCCTTTGACGAGAACGGACTTGAACCTGACTTCTATGCTCGGCGGCAACGTCCTTTAGGCGAGCTCTTGCCCTGGGCTCACATTGATGTCGGAGTAACCTCAGCCTTCCTGAAACGAGAGTACCAGCGTGCCGTGGAAGGCAAGGAAACCCCTGACTGTCGTTATCAGTCCTGCACTGCTTGTGGACTGGAACGCTGGCAAACAGATTGCCAGCAAAAGTTGCAGCGGCTAAGCGCTTAAGCCACCATCGGCAATAATAGTATGCCCGGTGATATAGCTGGAGGCGTCGGAAGCTAAGAACAGGACCGAACCGATTATATCACCCGGCTCAGCCAGCCGACCCAGTGGTATCTCAGACTCAAGCTGCTTTAAGGTCTCAGGGTCATTCCACAATGGCTGGCTGAACTTGGTCTTAACCATATAAGGGGCAACGGCATTAACCCGAATATTGTACTGGGCTAACTCCACAGCCAGGACTCTGGTGAGCATAACCACGCCTGCCTTGGCGATGCAATAAGCCCCCATCTCCGGAGCCACCTTTATCGCCGCCGTGGAGGTGATATTAATAATATTGCCCCGTTTTTGCTCAACCATTCTCCTGCCCACTGCCTGAGAGCAAAGGAAATACCCCTTAAGGTCGGTATTGATAACCCTGTCCCAGCCATCCTCACGAAGCTCAAGCAGTGGCACCCTGATATTCATCGCCGCATTGTTTACCAGAATATCAATGACGCCAAACTCATCCACCACCCTCTGAACCAGACCATCAACATCAGCCTTTTGGGTAATGTCAGCCTGGAGAGCCAAAGAACGCCGACCAAGCCGCTTTACTTCCTCAGCCACGGCATTAAGCTCACCATCCTCAATCACCCGGTCACAGACAGCGATGTCAGCCCCAGCCTCAGCCAAAGCCAGGGCAATAGCCTTACCTATCCCCCGTCTAGCCCCGGTGACAATAGCTACCTTCCCGGGCAGGGGGAATGGGGGAATGCCCACTATCCAGCCTCCTTATCAAAACAAGCGATAGCCACCACCATATCACCGGGGTCAAGTTTCATCAGCCTCACCCCTTCAGTGTTCCTGCCCTGAATAGTAACGCCCTTTCTGGGGTCTTTCTCCTTCACCGGGGTCTGGATGACAATGCCTTCAGCCGAAATAATCATTGCCTGGTGAGATAAAGAAACCACCTCCACGGCAGCAACTTTACCTGTTTTCTCGGTCAGCCTAAATGTCCTGACCCCCCTACCAGCCCGATGTTGCTTGGGATAGGCAGCCACTGGGGTGAGTTTACCGAAGCCTCCGGTAGTAACGGCTAATACATAGGCATCGGGATAAGCGATATCCATACCGACCACCTGGTCATCGGGGCTGAGACGGATACCCCGCACCCCACCACTGGTTCTGGACACAGCCCGTAAATCAGAGATAGCAAACCTGATTGCCTGCCCCTGCTGGGTGGCTAAAAGGGCATCGTCCTGCTCAGTAGCCAAACGAGCTGCCACCAGCTCGTCTCCCGGCTCCAAATCCATGGCAATAAGCCCGCTACTACGCACCGCAGCAAAACTACCCACCGCGGTCTTTTTTATTTCCCCACGGCAGGTAGCCATCAACAGATAGGTACCCGCCTTGAAATCAGCCAACGCTACCATAGCGGTAACCCTTTCATTATCAGCCACGGAGAAGAGGTTGATTACCGCTGTCCCTTTAGCCACCCGTGAGCTATCGGCTGGGATTTCATAGCACTTAAGATGGAAGACCTTGCCCCGATTGGTGAAGAATAGTAAGTTGTCATGGGTATCAGTCACCACCAGAAGTCTTACTGCATCTGCCTCCCTAGTTACCATGCCAATGATACCCTTGCCGCCGCGATGTTGTGGCCTGTAGCTACGAGTTGACACCCGCTTAACAAACCCCCGGGTGCTGAGCGTCACCACTACTCTTTGATGAGGAATAAGGTCTTCCTCACGAAATTCGGTTACCTCCTCCTCACTTATCTGGGTTCGCCGCGGGTCTCCATATTCCGACTTTAGCTTACTCACTTCCTCCTTTATCAGGACGAATATTCTCCTCGGGTTAGCCAGAAGGTCTTCCAGATAGGCAATAGTTTTTACTACCTCGGCGTATTCATCAAGAAGCTTTTGCCGCTCCAGATTTGCCAGCCGGCGTAGCTGCATGTCAAGAATAGCCTGCGCCTGAGCCTGGGATAAACCAAAGCTGCTCATCAGCTCATGACGAGCAGTGTCAGCCGTTTCCGATTTTTTGATGGTAGCAATCACCCTATCTATGTGCTCCAGGGCGATTTTGAGCCCCTCCAGAATGTGAGCCCTCGCCTTAGCCACTTTCAGCTCAAACCGAGAGCGCCGAGTGATAACCTCATGGCGGAAATCTATGTAATACTGAAGCGCCTCCTTAAGACTAAGCACCCGGGGCTGACCATCGACCAGAGCCAGCATATTAACAAAGAAGGCTGACTGCATTGAGGTATATTTATAAAGGTTATTTAAGACCTGCCTGGGTTGAGTCTCTTTCTTCAGCTCAATGACAATACGCATACCCTGACGATCTGATTCATCACGCAGCCCGCTGATGCCCTCAATCTTCCTCTCCTTAACCAGCTCAGCTATCCTCTCCACCAAGGCAGCCTTATTCGTCTGATAGGGAAGCTGGGTAACCACTATCTGATGCCGTCCAACCCCAGGCATATCACCCAGGAGGGCCTTGGCGCGAACTATCACCTTGCCATGCCCGGTAGCGTAGGCATTCTTAATCCCCTCTCCCCCCAACATAATACCGGCAGTGGGGAAATCAGGTCCTTTAACAAATTGGGTGAGTTCATCAACTGTGGCTTCGGGATTATCAATGAGGTAGGAGATAGCATCGCACACCTCGCCTAGATTATGAGGCGGGATATTGGTAGCCATCCCGACGGCGATTCCGGCGCTGCCATTAACCAGCAGATTGGGTAGCTGAGTAGGTAGGACTACAGGCTCCTTAAGACTATCATCAAAATTGGGCCTAAAGTCAACCGTCTCCTTATCAATATCAACCAACATCTGCTCAGCCATAGAGGCGAGGCGTGCCTCAGTATAGCGCATAGCTGCCGGAGGGTCATCATCCATGCTGCCAAAATTGCCCTGTCCATCAATCAAGACATAACGCATGGAGAAGTCCTGTGCCATGCGCACCATCGCCTCGTAAACTGGGGCATCGCCGTGAGGGTGGTACTTTCCCAGCACCTCGCCCACAATGCGGGCGCTCTTCTTGTGCGGGCTGGAGTGATTTAACCCCAGCCCATCGATGGCGTAAAGGATACGTCGCTGTACCGGCTTCAATCCATCCCGCACATCGGGCAAGGCACGGGAAACGATGACGCTCATCGCATAATCAAGGTAAGAGCTACTCATCTCCTCTTCTATATTTATCGGCTTGGTCTTGCCTAAAATCATACCGGGTTAAAACCTCCTACTCCTGTTCATCAACCGGCTCACCCTCGGTTTCAGCTGGTTCCTCAGCCAATGCCTCAATATACTCCAGCTCACGCCTGAGTATTTTATCGCTAAGATAAGGACGAAGGCTCTCAGCCCCCCTTGGCGGAAAGGAAAGCTGCCCCGCCTGACTAGGGTCCTGATATACCTCCCTAATAATGACAGTCACCTTGTCCTCTGCTGAGCTGACAATAGCGGCGGTGTACCGGTTACCCCCCTCCATTAATTTGATAAGTCGCTGACTGTGCCTGGGCTCGACCTGCCCTAGATACTCACCACGACCATTTTCCACCATTAACCCTGACCCGTTTATCTTCAAATATACCCTGTCCCCAGCCACAATTTTGGCTAGCACCTCCCGTGGTGCCAGGTGATAAAGGTTAACCACCCCCGCCTTCCCTGTCTCTTCAATAAAATACTGGGGCTTTGCCTTATCAGAATCAGCCCCTGAGCCAACTACAGCCTCCCCTAAGTAGGACAAGCGCTGAAGGTTCTTTTGGGCAATAATATTATAGGGGTCAAGCTCTATAGCTCGCCCGTAGGCTTCCTTTGCCTTTGAGTACTCGCCCAGCTCAATATAGGCTCTGCCTAAACGATTATAGGCATCAACATCGGTGGGAAAGCTGGCTATTATCTCCTTGTTAGCCGCTACCGCCTCCTGCCACCGACCTTGCATGGCTAGGGCTATGGCTTGCTTGCTGCGCTGCCGCCTTAGCCTTACCTGTTCCTCCTCCTGATATACCATCCTCGCCTCCACTAATTAGCCATCAGAATATTCTACTCTAGCCTAAGTAGCTAAACAAACTATGTTTCTAGCTCAAATGCCTGATGCAAGGCACGAACTGCGTCCTTAACCCTCGCCTCATCAATGATACAGGTTATCCTTATCTCTGAGGTGGTAATAAGCTGGATGTTAATTCCCTGCTCACCGAGGGTGCCAAACATCCTAGCAGCATAGCCCGGGGTGTTCTGCATCCCGGTGCCAATAATACTGACCTTACCCAATTTAGAGTCGCTGACGCATTCCCTAGCGCCAATCGACTGGGCTATAGGTTTGACCACCGCCATTGCCTTGCTTAGCTGGCTTCTAGCCACAGTAAAGGTTAAATCGGTAATATTATTGATACTGGCATTCTGAACAATGGT
>CAZYZL010000050.1:0-6346 GCA_964652005.1 uncultured Dehalococcoidales bacterium
CTATATTGACCACCTTATCAATGTGCTCAACACCAATGATACCATCACAGTCGCCTGCCCTCTCCCTCGCCCGATAGAATGTCTGTGCCAGCTTCTTATACAAAATCTCATCAATAAGGGTGCTTTTACCACTGCCGGAAACCCCGGTGACACAAACAAACTTGCCCACAGGAATATGGGCATCTATATTCTTCAGGTTATTCTCTCTAGCCCCCTTGATTACTATTTCCTTGCCTGAGCCGGGGCGACGCTTACGGGGTAACGGAATCTGCCTGGCTCCGCTGAGATACTGACCAGTTATTGATTCCTTGCAATTCATAATATCGGCTAGCGTTCCTGTGGTTACAATCCACCCCCCGTGCTCCCCGGCTCCAGGCCCCATATCAATAATGTGGTCAGCCGCCCTCATCATGGCTTCATCATGCTCAACAACCAGTATGGTGTTACCCAGGTCTCTCAGCCGCTTTAAGGTCTCAATCAAACGAAAGTCGTCGGCTGGGTGCAGCCCTATTGTCGGTTCGTCGCAGATATAAAGCACACCCATAAGCCCGCTGCCAATCTGGGTTGCCAGCCGAATGCGCTGTGCCTCGCCACCGGCAAGGGTAGCCGAAGGGCGGTCAAGGGTAAGATAATCCAGACCAACATCCTTGAGGAAGCCGAGGCGGGCTTGAATCTCCTTAATGATTTGGTGGGCTATCATCTGCTCCCGCTCAGTAAGCATCGCCTTCCTACCATCACCGCCAGTAGCGGCAAACCACTCCAGTGCCTGGGTAACCGACATTGAGCTAACCTCAACAATATTTTTACCACCAACGGTCACTGCCAGTGACTCCGGCTTAAGCCGCTTACCCTGACAAACGGGACACGGTCGGGAGACCATATAGCGTTCAATCTCAGCCCGGGAGTGCTCAGACTCGGTATCTCGGTATAGTCGCTCCATACGGGGGATTACCCCCTCGTAAGCGGTAAAGTATTCCCTAACATGACCAAACCGATTTCGATATCTAACCAGCTCCCCCTCCTCACCATAAAGTACCAGCCTAAGCTGATGCTCATCTAGCTGCTTAATCGGGGTATGAGTGGAAAAGCCATAGCGTCGGGCTAAAGACTCAATTTGGTCATAATACCAAGTTTGCCATTGCCAGGGATGGATAGCTCCTTGAGCAATAGACAACTCTTTATTGGGCATAACCAAATCAGGGTCTATCTCCAGCTTGACCCCCAAGCCAGTGCAGGCAGGACAGGCACCGTGGGGACTATTAAAGCTAAAGGTTCTCGGGGCAATCTCACCGAGACTAATACCACAGTGCACACAGGCGAAGTGCTCCGAGAACAAAAGTTCCTCGCCATCAACAATAGACACCAGCACCACCCCAGCCCCCAGCTTAAGGGCAGTCTCCACCGAGTCAGCAATGCGACTCTGGCTCCCGGACTGCCCCGCTACCAATCGGTCCACCACCGCCTCAATGGTATGCTTCTTATTCTTATCCAGCTGGAACTCCTCAGACAGGTCATGGATTTGCCCATCAACCCGAGCCCGGGAATAGCCTGCCTTGCGTAAATCATCAAACACCACTTGATACTCACCCTTGCGGTCCCTTATCAGTGGCGCCAGAATCATGATGCGGCTACCAGTGGGGATATTTTGAATGGCATCAACAATCTGCTGCACTGTCTGCACGGTTATCTCTCGCCCGCACTTGGGACAATGTGGGTGCCCAACGCGAGCAAAAAGTAGCCTCAGGTAATCATAGGTCTCGGTTACCGTGCCCACGGTGGAGCGCGGATTCTTACTCGGACCCTTCTGGTCAATGGAAATGGCCGGGCTTAAGCCTTCAATATAATCAACCTCAGGCTTTTCCATCCTGCCCAGGAACTGGCGAGCATAGGCTGATAGCGACTCAACATAGCGGCGCTGCCCCTCGGCGTAGATAGTATCAAAAGCCAGCGAACTCTTGCCCGAGCCGGAGACGCCGGTGATAACCACCAGCTTATCACGGGGGATAACTACATCTATATTTTTGAGGTTGTGCTCCCGAGCCCCTTTAACAACGATACTATCTAACAGCATGCCTCGCCACCCTTTTCCAGCCAAACTTTATTGTAACACTAGACCTAAAACACAACAAGGGCGCAGAAGCTAGTATCGGTAAAAGCTTTTATGATAAACTGAAGAGCCTTGAGCTAGAAGGGGGTAGACAGAAAAGGTGACAATATCAGAGATGCTAGCCAGGAATAGACGAATGTATCCCAATGATACCGCCCTTATTGAACTAAGACCGAGCCAGGGGGTAAGAAAAGAAATCACCTGGAAGGGGTTTGATGAAAGGGTAAACAGGTTAGCCAACGCCCTTATAAACCGAGGGATTAGGAAAGGGGATAAGGTAATACACTGGATGATGAACTCCATTAACTGGCTTGAGGCATATTTCGGCATCATTAGAACCGGGGCATGGGCAGTACCCCTTAACTTTAGGTTTACCAGTCAAGATCTTAAATACTGTGCTGATATTGCTGAAGCCAAGGCAATGATTTTGGGTGAACAATTTATTGACCGGGTAGAGGCTGTCCGACCCCAGCTACCAACAATTAAGCACTATATCCTTACCGGGCAACCCCTGCCTAAGGGTATGGAGGACTTTGAGCAGGTAATCAGCAATTCTTCCCCCCAGCCGGTAAGGGTAGAACTACGTGATGAGGATGAGTGTGGGCTCTACTTCACCTCAGGCACCACTGGAGCCCCCAAACCGATACTGCTCACCCATAAGAATATGGAATGTGCCGCTATCACTGAGAACCGTCACCATTATCAAACACACGATGATAATTTTATCCTTATTCCTCCCCTATACCATACTGGAGCCAAAATGCATTGGTTTGGCAGCCTGATTGCAGGCGGTCAAGCCACACTGCTAACTGAAATTAGCCCTCAATATATCTTTGAAGCCATCCATAAAGAGAGAGCAACAGTAGTCTTTCTACTAGTGCCCTGGGCTCAAGATATTCTAGTTGCCCTGGATAAGGGAGAGCTAAGGAAAGAAGACTATGACTTGAGCTGCTGGCGGCTTATGCATATGGGGGCACAACCTATACCTCCCAGCCTGATTAGACATTGGAAACAATACTTCCCCGATATGCAGTACGATACCAACTACGGGTTGAGCGAATCCACAGGTCCGGGATGTGTCCATCTGGGGATAGAAAATGAGCATAAGGTGGGAGCTATCGGCAAGCCTGGCTTTAGCTGGGAGACTCGTATCGTCAATGATAAGGGTGAGGACGTTGCTTTAGGGGAGGCCGGCGAGTTGCTAGTCAGGGGCAATGGCGTTATGAAGGAATACTACAAGAACCCGAGAAAAACGGCGGAAACCATCAAGGATGGCTGGCTATACACCGGCGATATGGCTAGACAGGATAGCGAGGGATTTATTTACCTCGTTGATAGAAAGAAGGATGTGGTCATTACCGGGGGTGAGAACATCTACCCTATAGAGATAGAAGACGTCCTCCGCCAGCATCCCAAGATTTATGATGCCGCGGTAATTGGCATTCCAGATGAGAGGCTGGGGGAGGTGGCTCTAGCCGTAATCGACTCCAAGCCCGGGGAGGCACTAACTGAGGAAGAGGTAAATCAGTTCTGCGAACAGAACTTGCCCAGGTATAAGAGGCCAAGGCGCATCGTATTTGACCAGGTGCCACGAAATCCCACCGGTAAGATAGAAAAGCCGAAGTTAAGAGAGAAATACACTCACTTAGGAGGCTAGCTTGAAAGAATTAACCATCAGTTGTGATGCTCCCGGAGAAAGACTTTTTGTCCTGGGCAATGAGGCGATAGCCAGGGGGGCAATAGAGGCTGGGGTTCAGGTTGCTGCCGCTTACCCCGGCACCCCGTCAAGTGAAATACTGGAAACCTTAGCCGGGGTAGCTAAAGAGCTTGGCATGTATGTTGAGTGGTCAACCAATGAGAAGGTAGCCTTTGAGGTTGCCCTAGCCGCCTCAATCTGTGGCGTGAGAGCCATGGCATCAATGAAACATGTCGGGGTAAATGTGGCTCACGACCCGCTAATGACCGCCAGCTATATTGGTGCCAAAGGGGGGTTGGTTCTGGTCTCCGCCGACGACCCCTGGGCGTGGAGCTCACAGAATGAACAGGATAACCGATATATTGCCGAGCAGGGTTACATACCCATCCTTGAGCCTTCCTCAGTTCAAGAAGCTAAAGATATGATGGCTGACGCCTTTAGACTCTCCGAGGAGTTCAGGCACCTCTTCATGGTCAGGTCGGTAACCAGGATAGGTCATGCTAGGAGCGATATTGTCCTTGGGGAAATATCCAAGGAACGGAGAAAAGGCTACTTCAAAAAAGATGCCTCATGGTTGGTTTATACCCCGGCCGAAGCCAGAAGAAACAGACCTTTAATGCTGGAAAGGTTTGAAAGGATAAGGAAAGCAGCCAATACCCTCGTCTATAATCAGCTACGCCTGGCTGATAGAGCCAAACTGGGTATTATCGCCTGCGGCTTGTCATATAGTTATGTTTTGGAGGCAATAAAGTGGCTGGGGATTGAAGACCAGGTCTCCATACTGAAGATTGGCACCCCTCACCCCCTCCCCAAGGAACTGGTAAAAAGATTACTAAACTCGGTAGAAGAAATACTGGTAGTAGAAGAGCTGGAGCCATTTGTTGAGCTTCATGTTAAAGCCATCGCCGGGGGAGCTAACATCCCGGTTAAAATCCACGGTAAGGATTTACTGCCGGTAATCGGCGAGCTATCAACCAGAAAGGTCACCGAGGCTATTGCCAGGTTAACTGACACCAAGCCTCCGGTGGATTTTGCCAAACTGGGCAGGCTGGAGAAGGAAACAGCTCCGCTCCTACCATGGCGACCGCCAGCCTTATGTCCCGGCTGCCCACACCGAGCCTCCTTCTACGCCATTAAAGCAGCCGCACGAAGGATAGCTAGAGACTATGACAAAGATGTGGAGCCTATCTACCCGGGTGACATTGGCTGCTATACCTTAGCCTATAACCCACCACAAGAAGCGGTAGATACCTGTATCTGCATGGGAGGCAGCTTCGGCATTGCCAACGGTCTCGCCCATGTGGTAGACGCACCAATAATAGCCCACCTGGGCGACTCAACCTTCTTCCACGCCGGGATACCACCGCTAATAAATGCCGTCTATAACAAGGCAAATATAACCATGGTAATACTTGATAACTCAGCCACGGCTATGACTGGCTTCCAGCCCCATCCCGGCACCGGCTACACGGCTACCGGAGATGAGACCGTTCAGCTAAAACCGGAGGATATAGCCAGGGCATGCGGCGTAAAATTCATCGAAGTTATAGACCCTTTTGACCTGAAGAAGGCAACCGAGACGATAGAAAAAGCAATAAGGTTCCCGGGACCGGCGGTCATAGTTTCCCGAAGGCTGTGCACCATGATTGAGCAGAGGGAAAAGAGAAAAAGGAAGGAAGAGGTTATCCCCTACTACATAGACCAAGACAAGTGTAATATAAAGTGCGACGCCTGCGTTAGACTTCTGGGTTGTCCAGCGATAATAAAACAGGACACTAAGACCATAATTGATAGCTCGCTATGCACTGCTTGCAGTATCTGCGCCCAGATTTGCCCCTATAAAGCAATAACACAGGAGCAAAGGTAATGGTAAAAGAATTCAACATACTAATTACCGGGGTTGGTGGACAGGGTGTGATTCTGATGTCGGAGCTTCTGGGAAAGTCGGCGGTTAAAGACGGGCTGAGGGTTAGAGGCTCTGAGATATTGGGGATGGCAGTAAGAGGCGGCTCGGTAACCAGCATAATCAGAATCGGAGACGAAGTATATGGTCCTCTTATCCCTATGGGGAAGTGTGATACCCTAGTGGGGATGGAACCCTCCGAGGCACTGAGAAATGTCACCTATCTATCAAAGTCTAGCCTCGTCATACTTAATACCGCAGCAACAATCCCCTTTACCGTGTCACTGGGCAAAAGTAAATACCCCGGTCTGGATGAAATCCTGGGAAAACTGTCTCAGGCTTCAGGCAGGGTAGTCAAGCTAGATGCCGTTCAACTGGCTCAACAAGCCGGAAGCCTGCTGACAACCAACACCGTGATGCTGGGGGCATTATTCGGCAGTGAGCAGCTTCCCATAAATATAGAAACGATAAAGGAATCCATCCAAGCGCGCTTTCCAGCCAAAGCAGCCCCGGTTAATATTAAAGCCTTTGACCTCGGATATGAGGCGTGCCGGCAAGCACTGTGAGATTGTTTATTAACCTCACCCCCTTTATCCCCCTCTCCATAATAGGGAGATGTATTCCTTGCATGAGGGGGAAG